>NZ_JBSGCD010000050.1:0-43569 GCF_053601675.1 Micromonospora sp. NPDC004704
CCAGGCCGCGCACATCGTGCAGGACGTCTGGACCAAGTAAGCAACAAGCCGATGGCCGGGTCCCCGAAGTTTGGGGACCCGGCCATCGGCGTCTGTCGAGTGGGGACCTATCGCTGGCCGAAGACCCGCTTGCTCGTACCGAGGTGCAGGAACACCGTCTCACCGGTGGCGTCCTGGACCGCGTCGTTGTCGGTGATCGCGTAGACCTGACCGTCACCGGCGACGGTCATACCCTCGAGCTTCTCCTGGGTCCAGCCGTTCGTCGCCCGCAGGTCGGGCAGCACGTCGTACGCCAGGGTCTTGGGCAGGACCCGCAGCGGACCCGGCGCCGCGGCGGTGCGCGGCAGGTCCACGGTGTAGATCCGCTTGATCCGGGCGGCCGGTCCGTTGAGCTTGTCCCGCTCGATCACCGCGAGCTTGTCGCCGACCACGGTGATCTCGGAGAGGCCGATCCAGTCACCGGGCGTGCTGGTGCTGGCCAGACGGTAGCCGAACCAGCTCCAGGTGCCCGCCGACACGTCGTACCGGCCCAGCCGGACGGTGCCCGCCGGGTCGGTGGCGACCTCCCGTTGCAGGGCGGCCCAGACCACCTCACGACCGCGCGAGTCGGTGGTCGCGGTGACGCCCTCGAAGCCCTGCTTGGCCAGGCCGGCGGCAACCTCGGCCGGCAGCTCCACCACCTGCTGGGTCACGCCCTTGCGGTCGAGCCGGACCAGCTTGTTGCCGGCACCGGTGGTGCCCTCGACGGCGAGCCAGAACCCGCCCTGCGGGCGGGCGTAGATGCCCTCCGCGTCGTAGCCGACCGGCTGCCCCGCGGCGTCCGACACGGTCAGCGCGGTGGTGATGACCGCCGGCGTACGGGTCGGGTCGACGGTGAGGATCCGGGTCGGGGTGTACGCGGCGTCGGTGACGCTGTAGAGCAGGTGCGACTTGCCGGGTACGGCCGACAGCGCGCCGAGCGCACCCCAGCCGATCGGGGCCTTCGCCTTGTCGGCGGAGACGATGGTCGGGAAGGCGGGCTTGCCCTTGCCGAGCTGGTACACGGTCACCGAGGCCCGTACGCCGACCTCGGCGTCGTCCTCCTCGCTGGAGATCGCGAGCAGGTTGCGTCCCGGAATCGGGAGCAGCCCCTCCGGTCCGTTGGTGGCCGGCAGCACCTGCTGGAAGACCGGCTTGGTCGGCCGGCTGATGTCGTAGACGGCGACGAAGTTGCTCCGCTCCGAGCCGACGAAGGCGTACCGGGTGCCGTTGTACTCGGCGATCGCCACGCCCTCGGGCTCGGTGCCCTTGTTCTCGGCCCGGTCCTCGTTGTGCAGCCCGTACGTGACGGCGAGCCGCTCGAAGGTGTTGCCCGCGTCCCAGGCCACCCGCCCGGTACGGCCGTCGAAGACGGTCCACCCACGGGTGCCGCCGCGCCAGTCGCCCTCGTTCGCGGTGGCGAGGTAGTGGTCGTCGATCCAGGCCACGGCGTCGGGCTCGCGCGGGACGTCGGTGATCGAGCCGGTCAGGTCGATCGCGCCGTCCTCGACCGTGTCAATGCCGCTCACCGAGGCGGTACCCGCGCTGAACACGCGGATGATCCGACCGGTCGGCAGGTCGACGATGGCGACGCCGTTGTTCTCCTGGAGGGTGACCGCGACCTCGTTGTCACCGTTGATGGAAACGTACTCCGGCTCGGGGTCGGTCGGTGCGGCGAAGCCGGCACCGACGAACGCGGGCAGTGCCTGGCCGTCGGCGGCGGTGAACGCCACCGGCCGGGTCTTCCACCGGGTCGGGTTGTTGCCGGTCAGGTCGACGATCTGGAGGAAACCGGCCGGGGCCTGCGGCAGGTCACCCTCCTCGCCGCCGGGCGGGGCCACCTCCTCGTCCCGCTCGTTCTCGATCGCGATGGCGGCGTACCGCTTGTCCTTGCTGATCGCGATGGAGTCGGGCTGGCCGCCGAGGTCGAAGCTCGCCACCCGCTGGCGGGTGCGCAGCGCGATGACGTCCAACCGGCCGGACGGTGCGGTGAAGCTGGGGCTGGTGTTGACCACGACCAGGACGTACTGGCCGACCACGGCGACCGAGGTCGGCTCGTCTTCGGCGTCGCCGAGCTGGTCCAGGGCGAGGGTGCCCAGGCCACGGGGCTTGTCCGGGTTGGTCAGGTCGAGGAAGCCGATCCGCCGGGCCAGCGCGTCGGTGTAGATCAGCGTCCGGCCGTCCTCGCTGACCGCCGAGATCTCGGCGACGGTCGGGGTGGTCGGGTCCTCGCCCTCGGGCCGGTTCTGGAAGACCGGGTACGTGGCGGTCCGGTCGAACGACAGCGGTTGCCGGTCCGACTTCTGGTGCGCGGTGGCCGCTCCGGCGCCGCTGAGGGTGCTGGCGGCGACGGCCGCGACGGTGAGCGCCGTATATATCTTTCTGGCAGGCATCAAGTCTCCGTTGCTGCTCGGGTCCCGACCATGGAAGTTCGCACGGGCAGACGAGCGGTAACGATCTCGCGGATGAACAGTGGACGAAGAAAGTTGATCCTGGTCGGATCCCTGCGGGGACCCCGACCAGGATCGGAGGAAACGCGTCGTTTGCTGTTGGCTCCGGCGCTACCGCGACGGGGTGCCGGTGGCTGAGGCGAACACGATGATGTTGTCCGGGTAGCTGCGTTTCTTCCGGTCGAACCTGCCACCGCAGGTGACCAGGCGCAGTCCCGCCCGGTCCGACGGTCCGTAGACCAGGTCGGTGGGAAAGGCGGTCTTCGGGTACGACTTGACGCCGTCGACGGTGAACTCGGCGACACTCCCGTCCTTGCGGGGGACCTGGATCCTGTCCCCGGCCTTCAATGCGCCCAGATCGAAGAAGACCGCGGGTCCGGTTTCGTGGGAGTCGACGTGCCCGACGATCACCGCGTTGCCGATCTCGCCGGGGCTGGGACCGAGCCGGTACCAGCCGGCGAGTTCGGCCTTGGCCAGCGGCGGCACCTCGATCATCCCGGCCTTGTCGACTCCCAGCGACATCAGCTCGGCGTCAACGCCGATCTTCGGCACGGTGACCCGGACCGGTTCGGAGCGGGCCATCCCGGCCGACCGGCTCGCCGACGGGGTCGGTGCGGGCGGGGACAGGTCTGGGTCGACCGGCGAGTTGACGTACCCGGGGGCGGCTTCCGCCGCGGGCTGGGGCGGCAGTTCCGCGGTCTGGTCCTGGGCGGCGCCGAGAAGACTGGCGCCACCCAGCGAGAGTACGGCGACGAGGGCGTAGCCGGCGGTACGCCGGGCGGCGACGTGTCGGCCGCCGGCCCGTCCGCTCGACCCTTCAGACGACCGAGCCATCGGTCCGACGTCGCCGCATCAGGACGATTCCGCCGATCGCCGCCGCGCCCAGCATCGCTGCTCCGCCGGTCGCGAGACCGTTGCCGCCCGCCCCACCGTCGCCGCCCTCGACCCAGCCGGTCGGTACGACCACCAGGGTTCCGAATCCGCAGGAGCCCTTGAGCTTGTAGTGCCCGGGCGTGGCGTCGCCCGGGATCTCGGTGGTGGCCCAGTAGGTGTGGGCACCGCTCTGCTCGCCGTCGGCCGGCTCCTCGGCCGCTGCCGGCCCGTCCGCGTCGGCGTGGCCGTCGGCATGGTCGTTCGCGTGGCTGTCGGCATGGACGTCCGGCTCGGCGATCGGCTCGGCGGTCGGCTCCACCGCCTGGGGTGCGTACTCCTCGACCGGTCCCAGGTCGGCGGCGGGCGGGGCCTCCTCGGGTGCGGGCGGGGTGTCGCCCGGTGCGGCCGGAATCCCCGGTGCCTGCGGCTTCTCGGGAGCGGCCATCTCCGGAGCGGTCTGCGGCTCCAGTTCCAGTTTCCCGGTCACCTCGGACCAGATCCAGGGACTCTCCTGCGCCTCCGTACAGACCTCGACGAGGGTGACTTCCTCGCCGGGCTTCGCCCACTGCGGCTTCGCCGACACCTGGCCCGGCTCGGTGGTGGGAGGGGCAGCCGCCGAGGCGATCCCGGGCGTACCGACAAGCATGCAGGCGCCACCGAGGGCGGCTCCGGCGACAACCTTGCCGAGAAATTTCGTGGACATAACTCCGTCACTCCTTCCCCTGCTCGCCTTGGCCCGACGGCAGCCGAACCATGACCGAGGCTAACTGGTTTGTGAGCTTTGATCGGATTAATGCGCCTTTTGTTCTATCGCCCCCGTACGGGCTATGCCCTGTGCTATCCGGCCCTTGGTTGCGGTACGTGCCGTCTGCTGATCAATCGGGCCGGGGGAGCCCAACCGGGTGCCAATGACGAGTTTCCGGCAGGCTGGGAGGGATACGCGCAGGGAAAGGGATCGGTGGTTGTCGTTGGGGTGTTGTGGTGGAAGCGCTCCCATGCAAGAATTCATCCACTGTGCAGGGGAGCCATACCGCGCAGTGGACGTCGAGGGCATCCGGTCTCCGGACGACGTCGACCCGGCCGGGAGCTACGGCCGGCACCACCACCGTTCTTTGCTGCCCGTCCGGGCCGGGCAATCGAAGTCCCCATGGCGCCTTGTGGACCACCCCACCGGTTCACGTCCGCGAGGCCGCCGCGCGCCGGGCCCCGCCATCGCGGACCGGCTGGCCCAAGGAGATCAGTCGCATGAATTTACGGAGTAGATTGTCCGGCCGACGCAAAGCAGTGGTGCTGGCGGCCGCGAGCACGTTGGTGGCCGCCGGTCTCGTCACCCTTCCGGTCACCGTGGCCCACGCGGCCACCCAGTGCAGCGTCACGTACACCACCAGCCAGTGGCAGGGCGGCTTCAGCGCCAACCTGACCATCCGCAACATCGGCGACCCGCTGAACGGGTGGACGCTCGGCTTCACCTTCCCCAACAGCAGCCAGCGGGTGCAGCAGGGCTGGTCGGCCACCTGGACCCAGTCCGGGAGCCAGGTGACCGCGCAGAGCATGTCGTGGAACGGCTCGCTGGCCACCGGAGCATCGACCGGCATCGGCTTCAACGGCGCCTGGAGCGGCAGCAACCCCGCCCCGACCTCGTTCACCATCAACGGCACCGTGTGCAACGGCGGTAACCCCACAACTCCGCCGACAACACCGCCGACAACACCGCCGACGACTCCGCCGACGACTCCGCCCACCACCACCCCGCCGCCCACCACGACCCCGCCTCCCACGACCACGCCTCCGCCGGGTGGACCTCGGGTGGACAACCCGTACGTGGGTGCCACGGGTTATGTGAATCCGGACTGGAAGGCCAAGGCCGACGCCGAGCCGGGCGGCAGCCGGATCTCGAACAACCCGACCGGCGTCTGGATGGACCGGATCGCGGCGATCAACGGCTCCGCCTCCGCCCGTGGTCTGCGCGCGCACCTCGACACCGCGGTGGCGCAGGGTGCCGGCTACATCCAGGTCGTCATCTACAACCTGCCCGGCCGGGACTGTTCGGCGTTGGCGTCCGCCGGTGAGTTGGGGCCGACAGAGCTGGACCGGTACAAGACGGCGTACATCGACCCGATCGCCGCGATCATGGGTGACGCCAAGTACCGCAACCTCCGGATCATCAACATCATCGAGATCGACTCGCTGCCGAACCTGGTCACCAACACGGGTAGCCGGCCCACCGCCGTCCCGGCGTGCGACGTCATGAAGGCGAACGGCAACTACGTCAACGGCGTCGGGTACGCCCTGGCGAAGCTGGGCGCGCTGCCGAACACGTACAACTACATCGACGCCGGCCACCACGGCTGGATCGGCTGGGACGACAACTTCGGCCCGTCCGCGACCCTGTTCGCCGAGGCCGCTCGGGCCTCCGGCAGCACGGTGAGCAACGTGCACGGCTTCATCGTGAACACCGCCAACTACGGCGCTCTGACCGAGCCGTACTTCAACATCAACAGCACCGTCGGCGGTACGTCGGTGCGGCAGTCCAAGTGGGTCGACTGGAACCGCTACGTGGACGAGCAGTCGTTCGCACAGGGGTTCCGTACCCAGCTCATCAGCGCCGGGTTCAACTCCAACGTCGGCATGCTGATCGACACCAGTCGTAACGGTTGGGGTGGCTCGGCCCGCCCGACCGGCCCCGGCCCGCAGACCAGCGTGGACACCTTCGTCGACGGTGGCCGGCTCGACCGGCGGATCCACACCGGCAACTGGTGCAACCAGAGCGGTGCCGGTATCGGCGAGCGCCCCCGGGCCGCACCGGCCACCGGCATCGACGCCTACGTCTGGATCAAGCCCCCGGGTGAGTCCGACGGCGCCAGCCGGGAGATCCCGAACGACGAGGGCAAGGGCTTCGACCGGATGTGCGACCCGACGTACGGCGGCAACGCCCGTAACGGCAACAACATGAGTGGCGCCCTGGCCAACGCCCCGCTCTCGGGACAATGGTTCTCGGCCCAGTTCCAGCAGCTCATGCAGAACGCGTACCCGCCGCTGTCGTAGGCGCTCGGGTAGGCACGCCGCACCACCGCGGGATCCCTGGTCCGACCGTCACGGTCGGGCCAGGGATCCATGCGTACGGGGTCAGGGAACGGTCTTCTCGATCGCGGCCGCGCCCTGTTCCGCCAACATCCGGCGGGCTCGTTCGAGGTTGGCCGGGGTGGGGTCGGCACCCCACGCGGCCACCAGGTCCTCCGGTTCCCAGGGCTGTTCGGCCCCGGTACGCGTCTGGTCCGAACCGGGGTAACCGCCGCCCTGTGAGTCGCCGATCAGCTCCTCGCTGGGCGGAAAGTCACCCGGTACGTCGTCCGGCCCGATGAACTCAGGCGTGTTCGAATCCCGCCCGCCACCCGTTCTGAGCTGGGGCAGGGTGCTCTCGTCGTCGGCGGCCGAGGCCATCTCCGGGGACTCCTCCAGCGGCCGGTCCAGGCCCGGATCGCGCTCCGTCATGTTGCTGCCCTCCTGTCCGGTAGCGGCGTCGTTCCCATCGGACTCGGCTACCCGGGATCGTCGGCGCCATGCCGACCCGTACCCGGTCGGGTGAGCGGGAGTCAGCGGTCGAGCACCCGGTCGAGGAAGTCGCGGTAGCGGCGGATGCTGAGCCGGATCCGTTCGGTCTCACCGGCGTCGTCCGCGCCGGCACCGCCGTCGTGGCCGCCGTCGAGCCTGTCGCGCTGCGCGGCGAGTGCGGAGGTGAGGGACTCGACGGCCTCGCCGACCAGATCGCGTGCCTCGCCGAGGGCGGCCTGCGGGTCGTCCACGAAGCGCAACTGCACGTCGCGCCAGCGGTCCCGAAGCCCGGCGGTGGTCTCCTGGTCGAGCAGCGGCCCGGACCCGTCCCCGTCGACCGTGGCACTCGAAGCTGCGGTACTCGGAGTGGTCGCGGCCGTACCCGGTTCGGGAGTCTGGACGTCGAACGCCTCGCCGTCGGTCTGCCCGTTGTCGGGGCCGACGGTCTCGTCCACCCGGGCGTCGAACTCGTCGGTCCGGTTTCCGCTGGCCAGCGCCGACGCGGCGACCGCGCCACCGACCGTCGGGGCGCCGAAGGTGGTCGGCAGCGGTGCCGGCTCGTGGTACTCGGTCCGGTCCGGATCGTCGGCCCGGTCGAGATCGTCGACCCGCTCGGGGTCGTCGGTCCGGTCCCGGCCGTTCATCCGGTCGGCGTCGTCGGTCCGGTCCGGGTCGTCGGGCCAGTCCCGGTCGTCCACCTGTACGGGGGTGCGGGCGGTCTGCTGGTCGTCCTGGTTCTGCTGGTCGTGCTGACGCATGGGGATGTACTCCTCACCGGCTTGGCGCGTCCTGCGGCGACTGCCGCGGGGCGGGCTCTGGGGTGTGCTGAGGCTGCTGGGGCTGGGGGTCCGATTCGGTGGCGTCGGGCCGGGTGACCGGCTCGTCGGTGCGTACCGAGTCGGTTACGGGGTCGGTGCCGAGCAGGTCGGCGAAGAGGGCCCGGTAGTGCACCAGGGCCTGACGCAGGTCCTCCGTGTCGGCTTCGCCGCGCTGGTCGCGCAGGCGGATCTCGTGGGCGTCGCGGTAGTGGGACAGGGTCCGGGCGTGCTCGACGGAGAGGGTGGCGAGCTGCTCGTCGTAGTCCCCGGTCGGGTAGCCGCGCTCGGCGATCAGGCGGGTGACCAGTTCGTCGGCCGCGCCGACCGAGTCGTTGGGCGCGTCGACGAAGTTGGCCTGGATGTCCGCCCAGGTGGTGGCGTACCGCTGGCGGGACTCCTCGGAGAGCGGGGTGAGGGTCAGCTCGGCGTGCCGGCGGGTACGTTCGCGCAGTTCCCGCTCGGCCTCGCCGCGGCTCTCCCGTTCGGCGACGGCCTGGTCGTACTCCGGGCCGAACTGGCGTCGGAGCGCGGCCCGGCGGGTGACCGCCCAGATCGACGCGGCGATGACCACGACGAGTACGGCGGCCACGACAATGACGATGACCTGCGTGGGTGACATGGGATCCTCCTTCGCCCTCTGCTATTCCCGCTGCGAGGTGATCGCCAATCCCCGGTCGGGATATTTTCGTTCGATCCTCAGGCGAGTCGTGCCGTTCGTGGCGCTCTGTCTGATATTGGGGGTGATTCGCGGCACCTCGCTGGGAGCCCCGCCAACCCTGGTTGTTAACTTGACTCATTCCAAAAAACGCGCTTTGGTGGTGTGGTGCCGGTCGGCTCAAGTGGTTTGCGCCATCTGGGTGGGTTGACCGCTACCAGGCCGGTTCGCCGGTTTGAACCGAGATCACTTTCTGGGGCCGCTGTCCGGGCTCCCAGGGATCGTCAGGAGGAGAACCATGAGCGATCTCCAGGCCGAGAAGGCAACGCTCACGACCCGCCAGGGTCACCCCGTGCACAACAACCAGCAGCAGCGCACCGTCGGGTCACGCGGCCCGGCGACCCTGGAGAACTACCACTTCCTCGAGAAGATCAGCCACTTCGACCGGGAGCGGATCCCGGAGCGGGTGGTGCACGCCCGCGGCTTCGTCGCGCACGGTGAGTTCGAGGCGTACGGCAGGATCGGTGCCGAGCCGGCGTCGACGTACACCCGGGCCAAGCTCTTCCAGACCGAGGGCACGAAGACACCGGTCTCGGTCCGCTTCTCCACCGTCATCGGCGGCCGGGACTCGTCCGAGGCGACCCGCGACCCGCGCGGGTTCGCGGTCAAGTTCCGCACCGAGGACGGCAACTGGGACCTGGTCGGCAACAACCTCCCGGTCTTCTTCATCCGGGACGCGATCAAGTTCCCGGACGTGATTCACTCGCTCAAGCCGGACCCGGTGACCTTCCGCCAGGAACCGAACCGGATCTTCGACTTCATGTCGAACACCCCCGAGTCGATGCACATGCTGACCTGGCTGTTCAGCCCGCGCGGCATCCCGGCCAACTACCGGACCCAGGACGGCTTCGGGGTGAACACGTACCGGATGGTCAACGCCGCCGGTGAGGGTGTGCTGGTCAAGTACCACTGGAAGTCGCGGCAGGGCATCGAGTCGCTGACCGAGGAGCAGGCCGCCGCGATCCAGGCCACCGAACTCGGCCACGCCTCGAAGGACCTCTACGAGGCGATCGAGCGCGGCGAGTACCCGCAGTGGGAGCTCAACGTCCAGATCATGAGCGACGACGAGCACCCGGAGCTGGACTTCGACCCGCTCGACGACACCAAGACCTGGCCGGAGGACATCTTCCCGCTGCGTCCTGTCGGCGTGATGACGCTCAACCGCAACGTCACCGACCACCACAACGAGAACGAGCAGATCGCGTTCGGCACCGGTGTGCTGGTCGACGGGCTGGACTTCAGCGACGACAAGATGCTCGTCGGCCGGACCTTCTCCTACTCCGACACCCAGCGCTACCGGGTCGGCCCCAACTACCTCCAACTCCCGGTGAACGCGCCGCGCGAGGACGTACGGGTGAGCACCAACCAGGGCGGCGGCCAGATGTCGTACGGGGTGGACAACCGGGGCGGGAACCCGCACATCAACTTCGAGCCGTCGTCGGTCGCCGGTCTCCGGGAGGCCGACGACTCCTACCGCGAGTACCGGCCACACGTGTCGGGTCAGGTGCTGCGCGCACCGATCGAGCGGCAGAACAACTACGCCCAGGCCGGTGAGCGGTTCCGGACCATGCCGGAGTGGGAGCGCGACGACCTGGTGAAGAACTTCGTCAACCTGCTGGGCCAGTGCGACAAGCACATCCAGGAGAAAATGGTCTGGCACTTCGACCAGGCGGACGCGGCGTTTGGTCGCCGGGTGGCCGAGGGACTCGGCCTCACCGCCGACTCCTGATCCGATTGCTCGATGCCGGCCCCGCCATGAGCGGTCCCGGTACGGCCCGAGTAACACCGAGTACTTGCGGGATGCCCCGGACGCATTCTCCGGGGCATCCCGTTTTTCCTGCTCATCCCGTACGTGGTCGCTCTGCGGGGCGATGGAATGACCGGGTGTGCCGATCGCCGGCCCACCCCGTACGCCGATGGCTCACGCTTGTCCGGCAATAGCGGCGGCGTGACAGTGACAATGGCATCAGGGTGGTAGACCGATCGGGCACAGTACCGATTTCGGTCGACTTTGGACAGTGGTCGGGAAGCCCACCCGGAACGTCCGGTAGTGCATACGTCTCCGATTACGTATCCTGCCGGAGGCGCACGCTCGAATTCCGTGACCCTCTCGGGAGGACACGGACCGGCCGGGCCCGGTTTTCCCTCCTGCCACCCCCGGGCGAGGTCCGATGAATAGCCGTAACTGGACGATCCGCTCAAAGATCATCGCGTTGGTCGCCGTACCGATCGCCGCGCTGTTGGCGCTGTGGATCTTCGCCACCCTGCTCACCGTCGAGCCCGCCACCCGGCTGCTCTCCGCGCAGTCCCTGCTCGACAAGATCGGCCACCCGGGCACCGTCGTGGTCGGTGAGCTACAGACCGAACGCCGGCTCTCCATCCGCTACCTCGCCGGTGGTGACCTCGCCGCCCTGAACGAGCAGCGGGCGAAGACCGACCGGTCGGTGGCCGAGATGCGGCGCCTCACCTACGGCAGCGGTCTGCTCGACTCCGGCGACACCCTCCGCAACCGCGTCGACCAGCTCTTCGTGGCCCTGGACGCACTCCCCTCCGGCCGGGGTTTCATCGACCGCAAGGACATGGACCGGGCCGGGGCGTTCGGCCTCTACAGCAGCACCGTCTCGCTGACCTACCGCGTCTTCGACTCGACCGCCGCACTCGGCGTGGACGGCGTCAACGTGGAGTCCCTCAACGTGATCGCCCTCGGCCGCGCCCGCGAGGTACTCGACCAGGTCGACGCCGTACTCGCCGGGGCGTTTGTCGCCGGCCGGTTCGCCGAGGGGGAGTACCCGCAGGTGGTGCAGGCGATCGGCACCCAGCGGTTCCTCTACGAGGAGTCGGTGGCGAACCTGCCGGACGGCGACCGGGCCGCGTACCAGCGGCTGGTCGACGGTGACGACTTCATCCGGGTCCGGGCGATGATGGCCGACGTGGTCGCCAAGGGCCGGACCGGTGCCGCGGTGCCGGTCAGCGCCGAGGCGTGGCGGACCAGCTACGACAACGTCCAGCGGCAGTTGCACGACTTCGAACTGGCCGCCGCGGACACGCTCACCGACCGGGCCAAGCCGGTCGCGGTCCAGGTGCTGGTCCGGCTCGGCCTCGCCGGCCTGCTCGGGCTGGCCGCGGTCATCCTCTCCATGTTCATCGCGATCCGGGTCGGCCGCTCCCTGATCGGCCGGCTGACCGGCCTGCGTACGGCCGCACTGGACCTCGCCGGCAACCGGCTGCCCGACGTCGTCGGGCGGTTGCGCCGGGGCGAGGAGGTCGACGTCGCCCGCGAGTCCCCGGACCTGGAGTACGGCCGCGACGAAATCGGCCAGGTCGGAAACGCGTTCAGCGAGGTCCAGCGCACCGCCGTACGTTCCGCGGTGGACGAGGCGGGACTGCGGCGCGGGATGAACGAGGTGTTCCTCAACATCGCCCGGCGCAGCCAGACGCTGCTGCACCGCCAGCTCGCCCTGCTCGACAAGATGGAGCGGCGGGTCACCGAGCCGGAGGAGCTGGAGGACCTGTTCCGGATCGACCACATGGCCACCCGGATGCGACGGCACGCCGAGGACCTGGTCATCCTCGCCGGTGCCGCACCCGGTCGGGGTTGGCGCAACCCGGTCGCCATGGTCGACGTGATGCGCGGGGCGATCTCCGAGGTCGAGGACTACGCCCGGGTCGACGTGGCCGCCGTACAGCCCGCGTCGACGGTCGGACCGGCGGTCGGTGACGTGATCCACCTGCTGGCCGAGCTGATCGAGAACGCCACCTCGTTCTCGCCCCCGCACACCCGGGTACGGGTCACCGGTCAACTCGTCCCGAACGGGTACGCCGTCGAGGTCGAGGACCGGGGCCTGGGCATGACCCCGGAGGCGCTGGAGCTGGCGAACCAGCGGTTGGCCGAGCCACCCGAGTTCGACCCGGTGAACAGCGCCCGGCTGGGCCTGTTCGTGGTCGCCCAGCTCGGTGCCCGGCACGGGGTCAGGGTGCAACTCCGCCCGTCCCCGTACGGCGGGGTCACCGCCGTGGTGTTGATCCCCGGTGAGCTGGTGGCACCCGGCAACGGCCCGCTCGCCCTGCCCGGACGACCGACCGAGCCGGTCAAGGCGATCGACACCGTCGAGTCCGGTGAGCTGGTGGAGCCGGGTTCCGGCCCGGCGCCCGGCGCGGTGTCGGCGACCCTCTCCGGGGCGCTGGCCGGCCGCAGCGGTGGCCCGGGTACCCGGAGCGGACTGACCGGCCGGGCCGGTTCCGCCCAACGGGCCGGCTCGGGGGCACCGGAGCGCCGGGCCCGGACCCTCGGACGGTTGACCGCGGTGCCGAGCACGGCCGACCGGGACACTCCGGACCGGACGGGCGGACCGTTCGCGGCGCCCGCCGCCGTGCCGCTCGGTACGCCCGCCGAGACCCTCCCGCCGCCGCCGGCCGACGCCTCCACGGCTCCGGTGGGTGAGGACGGGCTGCCCCGCCGGATCCGGCAGACCAGCCTGGCGCCGCAGTTGCGTGAGCCGACCCTGCCCGACGAGCCGGCCGCCCGCAGCGAGGGCGCGACGGACCGGCGGACGAAGACGGCCGCCCGCTCCCCGGAGGAGGTCCGGGCGATGATGTCGGCGATGCAGGCCGGTACCGCGCGTGGCCGCCGGGACGCGGCGGGTCCGACCGACTCGCCCACGGTCCAACTGGCGACCCTCAAACCGCCCACCCCCGCGCCGAACGAGGCTCCGGCTCCGTTCACCCCGGGGAACGACGGGCCGGTCACCGCCCCGCCGGCCAGCTCAGCCGATGCCCCGGTCGCCGACCCGGGCTCCACCGATTCTGGAAGGGACGCGTAGTGGTGCACCCGACGAGGCCGGCCGATCTCGCCTGGCTCCTCGACGACCTGGTGGAGCGCGTACCGACGGCGGAACAGGCCGTGGTGCTCTCCGCGGACGGGTTGCTGATGGCCGCGTCCCGAGGGCTGTCGCAGGAGGACGCCGAGCACATGTCCGCCATGGCCGCCGGCTTCCAGAGCCTGGCCAAGGGGGCCAGCCGGCAGTTCGTCGCCGGCCCGGTACGGCAGACAGTGGTCGAGATGGAGTCGGCGTTCCTCTTCGTCACCGCCGCCGGTCAGGGTGCCTGCCTGGCCGTGCTCTGTGGCGCAGACTCCGACATCGGGCTGATCGCGTACGAGATGGCGATGCTGGTGACCCGGGTCGGCGAATACCTGAGTTCACCGAGCCGTGGTGCTGGGGTGACCGCCGATGCAGGATGACCAGCCCGGACCACACCACGACTGGCTGGATTCCGACGCCGGGCCGGTGGTCCGCCCGTACATGATGACGGGGGGTCGGGTCCGGCCGGCGATCGGCGGCTTCGACCTGGTCGCGTTCGTGGTCGCGGCCGTGCCCAGCGGTGACAGCCGGGCCGAGGCCCTCCAGCCGGAGCATCGGCAGATCCTCCGGCTGAGCCAGGAGCCGATCTCGGTCGCCGAGGTCGCCTCCTACCTCGACCTGCCGCTCGGTGTGGTCCGGATCCTCCTCGCCGACCTGCTCACGGCCGACCTGATCGCGATGTACGAGCCCTCGTCGGCGCCCAGTTTCCCCGAAGACGACATCCTCAAGGCGGTGGTCAATGGACTCCGTGCGCTCTGACCGGGACGGCTCCGCCCAGCGGATCCCGCTCGCGTTGAAGATCCTGATCGCCGGTGGCTTCGGGGCCGGCAAGACCACCCTGGTCGGTGCGGTGAGCGAGATCAAGCCGTTGCAGACCGAGGAGATCCTCACCGACGCCGGGGTGGGCACCGACGACCTGGTCGGTGTGGAGAGCAAGACGACCACCACGGTGGCGATGGACTTCGGCCGGATCTCGATCAACGAGGACCTGCAGGTCTACCTCTTCGGCACCCCCGGTCAGGACCGGTTCTGGTTCCTCTGGGACGAGTTGGCGTTCGGCGCCCTCGGCGCGGTGGTGCTGGCCGACACCCGCCGGCTCGCCGACTGTTTCCCGTCGGTGGACTACTTCGAGCGGCGGGGTACGCCGTTCGTGGTCGGGGTGAACTGCTTCGAGGGGGCGCAGCAGTTCAGCCCGTCCTCGGTCCGGGTCGCACTCGATCTCGACCCGGACGTCCCGGTTGTCCTCTGCGACGCCCGCAGCCGCCAGTCCGGCAAGGGCGTACTGGTCAGCCTGGTCGAGCACGTCGCCGCGCGGCGCGGCGTACCGGTCTCGGCGAACTGATCGTCGCCGCCGGTCAGGCGGCCACGATCAGCACGTCCAGCCGGCGCGGACCGTGCACCCCCTCGACCCGGTTCAGTTCGATGTCGCTGGTCGCCGACGGCCCGGAGACCAGGGTCAGCGGCCGGGTCGGGTCGGTGAGCCGGTGCAGCGCCTGCGGCACCCCGCCGACGACCTGGTCGGCCCGCACCACGCAGACGTGATGGTCGGGGACCAGGGTGAGCAGCCGTCGTCCCTGGTCGGCGCCGGTGTCGAGGATCAGGGTGCCGGTCTGGGCGATCGCCACCGCGCACCCGGTCACCACGGCGAGCCCCGGCGCGTCCAGGTCGGTCACCGTCAGGGGCCTCGGCTCGCCGTCGCGCACGACCGTCCCCGGGTACGCGGACAGCCAGCCGGCCGGCAGCCCCGCCGCCACGGCCACCGCCGGTACGCCCGCCAGCAGCCCGCCCAGCGCCTCCGCGATCCCGTCGGGGGCGCAGTGGGTGACCGTCGCCTTGTAGTCGACCAGGCGGTCCACCAGCAACTCGACCAGCGCCGGATCGGTGCGACCGTCGGTGCCGGGGGCACCCGGCTGGGCGTCGGCCGGCTCCGGGTGGACGACGTACTGCCGGGGCACGGTGACCGGGGCGATCGGCGCGACCGCCCGGAGCCGGGCCATGATCTCGTCCCGCGCGCTCATGACAGCCCCTCCATGTGTTCTAGTTCCGGCCACGGCCGGCCCACCATTCGCGGAAGGTCTCCGCCGCCGGCAGCGGTGCGTCCCGGGTGGAGGTCCAGCCGGACAGCGGCCAGGGCAGATGCCGGACCGAGGTCTGCCGGCCACCCCGGCGCAGCGGGGCGGAACCGCGCCGGGCGGCGCGCAGGGCGGCGGTGTACCGGCGACGGTCCCGCATCACCCAGGACATCGCCCGCATCGCGGTCCGTTCCGCCGACGGTCGGCCCCGTTTCGCGTCGACACCCTGCTGGCGCAGGTGCACCAGCACCTCGGGGATGTCGATCCGGACCGGGCAGGCGTCGAAGCAGGCGCCGCAGAGCGTCGAGGCGTACGGGAGGGTCCGGTTCGCGCCCGCGTCCGGCCCGGTCATCTGCGGTGACAGGATCGCGCCGATCGGGCCCGGGTAGACCGACCCGTAAGCGTGCCCGCCGACCCGTTCGTAGACCGGGCAGACGTTCAGGCAGGCCGAGCAGCGGATGCAGCGCAACGCCTGTCGCCCGACCGGGTCGGCTCGGACGTCGGTACGCCCGTTGTCCACCAGCACGATGTGCACCTGCTGCGGCCCGTCGCCCTCGGTGACCCCGGTCCACATCGAGGTGTACGGGTTCATCCGCTCACCGGTCGAGGAGCGGGGCAGCAGTTGCAGGAACACCTCCAGGTCGTCGAAGGTGGGCAGCAGCTTCTCGATCCCGACCACGGAGATCAGCGTCTCCGGGAGGGTGAGGCACATCCGCCCGTTGCCCTCGGACTCGACCACCACCAGGGTCCCGGTGTCGGCGATGGCGAAGTTGGCGCCGGAGACGGCGACCCTGGCGGAGAGGAACTTGGCGCGCAGGTGCCGGCGGGCGGCCTCGGCGAGTGCGGCCGGTTCGTCGGTGAGCGACGATACGTCCACCCCGGGCATCCGCTCGGCGAAGATGTCGCGGATCTGGTGCCGGTTGTAGTGGATCGCCGGGACCAGGATGTGTGACGGCTGGTCGTCGGCGAGCTGCACGATCAGCTCGGCCAGGTCGGTCTCCACGGCGTCGATGCCGACCGCTTCGAGCGCCTCGTTCAGCCCGATCTCCTGGGTGGCCATCGACTTGACCTTGACCACCTCGCGGGTGCCGGTCTGCTGGACCAGCCGGGTGACGACGGCGCAGGCCTCGGCCGCGTCGCGGGCCCAGTGCACGGTCGCCCCGGCCGCGGTGGCGGCGGCCTCGAACCGGTCGAGCAGTTCGGGGAGCCGGGCCAGCACGTCGTCCTTGATCGCCGCGCCGGAGACCCGGAGCGCCTCCCAGTCGGGCACCTCGCCGACCATCCGCAGCCGTTTGTCGCGGATGGTGTGGGTGGCCCGGCGCAGGTTGGCCCGCAACTGCGGGTCGGCGAGCTTGGTCCGCGCGGCGACCGGAAACGGCAGCCGCGCAACGATGTTCCCGGTGCCGGTCACCTGGTGCCCTCCGCCGTGCCGGCGAGCACGTCCGCGGTGCCGGCCAGGATCTCCGCGTAGTGGATGGCCCGTACCTCGGGACCGGTGCCGCCGTCGCCGTCGGGTTGGCCGGTCCGGCGGGACAGGCCCCCGCCGATGTGCGCCAGGCAGGAGTTGTCGGCCGCGGCGACGTACCGGGCGCCGGTCGAGCAGACCGCGTCGCACTTGTCGGCCAGCATCGCGCCGGAGACCCCGGCGTTCTTGACCGCGAAGGTGCCGCCGAAGCCGCAGCACTCCTGTGCGCCCGGCAACTCGACCAGGTCGATGTCGCGTACGGCGCGGAGCAGTTGCAGCGGCCGGTCGCCGAGGCGCAGCATGCGCAGGCCGTGACAGGTCGGGTGGTACGTGACCCGGTGCGGGAACGAGGCACCGAGGTCGGTCACGCCGAGCACGTCGACCAGCAGTTCGGAGAGTTCGTACGTCCGTGGTGCGAGGTGTGCGACCCGCTCGGCGAGCGCCGGCTCGGAGGCGGCCAGCCGGGGGTACGACTCACGCACCATCGCCACGCACGAGCCGGACGGGGCCACCACGGCGTCGTACGCCTCGAAGGTGTCGACGAACCGACGGACCAGCGGCATCGCCTCGGCCCGGTAGCCGCTGTTGGCGTGCATCTGGCCGCAGCAGCTCTGTTCGAGGGGGAACTCGACGGTGTGGCCGAGCCGTTCCAGGATCGTCACCACCGCCTTCCCGGTGCCGGGGAACACCAGGTCGTTGACGCAGGTCACGAAGAGCGCGATGCGCACGGATTCTCCTTTCGCGGCAGGTCGGTCCGGTCCGCCACGTACGGCGGGTTGGCTGGTCGCCATGGGTTGGCTGGTCGCCAGGGGTTGGCTGGTTGCGGCGGCACGGCTGGGCGCGACACGTCAGGCCGTCTCGAAGAAGGGCAGGTGCCGGTCGCGGGCGGCGAGCAGGTGGGCGCGCATGGCGGCACCGGCCGCGTCGGCGTCCGCGGCGGTGACCGCGTCCACGATCCGGTGGTGTTCGCGGGCGCTGATCCCGTGGTGGGTGGCGGGGAAGTAGAGCCGGAACAGGTGCAGGTGGGACCGGAGCCGGACGATCGCGTCGTGCAGGAGCCGGTTGCCGGCCTGCTCGGCGACGAGGTGGTGGAACCGGGCGTCCTGGTTGGTGAACTCGGCGATGGCGGCGAAGCCCTCGGTGCCCGGTGCCGGGCCGGGGAGTTCGGCCGCGCCCCGGAGGGCGGCGAGTGCCTCGGCGGGTCCGGGGAGTCCGGCGATCCGGTGGGCGGCCCGTTCGGTGGCGACCGGTTCGAGGAGGAGTCGCATCTCGACCAGTTCGTCGAACTCGGCGCGGGTGAGCAGCGGGGTGGCGGTGTATCCGGCGAGGGCGCGCTTGCGGACCAGCCCGTCGGATTCGAGCCGGGCGAGCGCCTCCCGGACCGGGGTGGGGGAGACCTGCAACTGTCGGGCCAGGGCGTCGATGTTGATCCGTTCGCCGGGCGCCACCGCATGGTCCATCACCAACGTACGCACCGACTCGTAGACGTCGTCGGCGAGTGTTGTCCGTCGCGCGGGCCGCAATACCTCCACCACGATCGAAGATCCTATAGGATCGGCCACTCCGATAGGAAGGGCCCCCGTTCCACGAAAACCGGCCCGGTTCCACGGAAACCCAGGACAAGCGATTCGTCCCACCGGGCGGAACCGGCCGTGCTCTGGTTGGATCAAGCGGGTGCAACGGCAACGGCAACGGCAACCGGGCACGGCGGCGGACGGAGCGATGCGATGACTGACGGCGGCGAGCTTGTCTACCTCGGGTGTTACACCGCGGAGGCGGACGGGCGCGGGACCGGGGTCGTCGCGGCGCGACGGGATCCGGTGACCGGGGCGCTCGAAACGCTCGGCACGGTCGCCCCGACCGAATCGCCGTCCTTCCTGGCCCGACACCCGACCCGACCGGTGCTGTACGCGGTGAACGAGCGGGCCGAGGGGACGGTCAGCGCCTGGGCCGTCGACGGCGACGCCTCCCTGCGCCCGCTCGGCACCTGGTCCACCGGTGGGGACAGCCCCTGTCACCTGGCGGTCGCACCCGACGGCAGCCACCTGTTCGCGGCCAACTACGGCAGCGGCAGTGTGTCCGTACACCCGTTGGACCTGGCGGGGGTGCCGGGTGAGCGGACCGACCTGCGGGTGCACGACGGACATGGTGTCGACCCGGACCGGCAGGAGGGTCCGCACGCCCACATGGTCTCGCCGGCCCCGGACGGCGGGTCGCTGCTCGCGGTGGACCTGGGCACCGACACCCTCTACCGGTACGACCTGGACACGCTCGACGGGCGCCTGCTGCCGCGTGAGCCGTTCACCCGGACCCGCCCCGGCACCGGTCCCCGGCATCTGGCCCGCCATCCCGACGGGCGGCGGTGTTACCTGGCCGGCGAACTGGACGCCACGGTGACGGCGTACAGCGTGGAGGGTGACGGCACGCTGCGCGAGCGCGGGCGGGTCGCGGCGAGCGCCAGGCACGGGCTCGTCCAGCCCTCCGAGATCGCGGTACGACCGGACGGCCGTTTTCTCTACCTCGCGAACCGGGGAGTGGGCACGATCTCGGTGTTCGCGCTCGACGACGAGATCCCGAGATACGTCACCGAGGTGGCCACCGGTGGCACCTGGCCGAGGCATTTCGCATTGATCGGTACCCACCTCTATGTCGCCGACGAACGGGCCGACGTGGTGAGTGTGTTCGTGGTCGACCCGGCCGCCGGGATCCCCGAACCGGCCGGCTCGGTCGCGGTGTCGAGCCCCACCTGTGTGCTCGGACCGCTGCCCTCGGCGGCCGTCGCGGACCGGTGAGCGGTCCCGGTGATGGTGATAATTTTTACCGGGATAAATGCTAATCGGTCACACCTGTCAAATGCGCGACATGCTCCGGTTGGAAAGCATGAGCACGAAAGCTCACCCGCTGGGCGGATTACCCGACAGTTTGACGTCAATCAGCTACGCAGTGTGAAATTCGGGGTGCGATCCGTATCTCCTGCGTAACTTTCGACCGAACGTAGGTGGCATTATGCGGAGTCGTTACGCAAGATGGTCACCGTGTCGGGCCGCCATCGCATGCGTAACAGTATTCGTGGAGCAGGCGCCATCGCAGCGGCGATGGCGCTTGTCCTTGTCGTGGTGGGAGCGTGGTTCGGCTATCGGCAGTTGGCCGAGCCGGCTTGCACGGGACAACTGCGTCTGAACGTCGACGCCGCTCCGGAGATCGAACCGGCCGTCGAGGCCGCCGCCGCCCAGTGGGCGGAGAACGGTGCCGCGGCCGAGGGGGTCTGCGTCGAGGTCGCGGTAACCGCCAGCGACCCGGCCGACGTGGCCGCCATCCTCGCCGGGAAGCACGGGGTGTCGCTGTCCGGTGTGGGCCAGGCGCCCGGCACCGCGGTCGCACCGGACGTGTGGATTCCGGACTCCAGCACCTGGCTGCTGCGGTTGAGCAAGGAGGCGGCCGGTTTCGCGCCGACCAACAACGCGCCGATCGGCCGCAGCCCGGTGGTGGTCGCGATGCCGCAACCGGTGGCCGCCTCGGCGGGCTGGCCGGAGAAGAAGATCACCTGGACCGACCTGCTCAAGCAGGTCACCACCGGCACCAAACTCCGTACCGGGATCGTCGAGCCGACCCGCGACGCCGCCGGCCTGTCCGGGCTGCTCGCGCTCGGTGCCGCCGCCGGCGCGGCCGGTGGTGCGCAGGCCCAGCAGGCCACCACCTCGGCGCTGCGGGCGCTGGCCGCCGGCCGGTCCGCGGTGCGGCAGGACCTGCTCGCCAAGTTCCCCCGGGCCACCGACCCGGCGACGATCGCCTCCGCACTCAGCGCCGCCGCGCTGTCGGAGGAGGACGTGATGGAGTACAACGCGAAGCAGCCGCCGATCCCGCTCGCCGCGGTCTACGTGGAACCGACGCCGCTGTCGCTGGACTACCCGTTCGCGGTCATGCCCGGCATCGAACCGGCGCGGGTCGCCGCGGCCGAGGGCCTGTTCAAGGTGCTCACCGAGGCCAGCTTCAAGGACCGGCTCGCCAAGCAGAACCTGCGCGGACCGGACGGCACCTGGGGTGAGGGGTTCAGCGCACCGCAGGGCGCCCCCAGCCCGGCCGGTACGCCGGTGGCCACCGGTTCACCGGCCGAGGGCGGTACGGCAGCCGGCGGACCCGATCCCGCCGCCGTCACCCGCGCCCTCTCCACCTGGACCGCGATCACCCTGCCGTCCCGGATGCTCGCCGTCATCGACGTGTCCGGCTCGATGCTCGAGGTGGTGCCGACCGCCAACAACGCCACCCGCGCGCAGGTCACCCTGGCCGCCGCGCAGGGCGGTCTCGACCTCTTCGACGAGTCGTGGGCGGTCGGGCTGTGGATCTTCTCCACCGAGCTGGTCGGTGCCCGGGACTACCGGGAACTGGTGCCGATCGGTCCGCTGACCAGCCAGCGTGGACAGCTCAAGTCGGCACTCGCGGGCATCCAGCCGAAGAAGCTCGGCGACACCGGGCTCTACGACACCGTGCTCGCGGCGTACAAGGCGGTCCAGGACGGGTGGGAGCCGGGCCGGGTCAACTCGGTGGTGATGCTGACCGACGGCAAGAACGAGGACGACAACGGCATCACCCAGGCGAAGCTGCTGGCCGACCTGAAGGCGGCGGCCGACCCGGAACGACCGATCCAGGTCGTGATCATCGGTATCGGCAACGGGGTCAACCGCGGGGAGCTGGACGCGATCACCAAGGTGACCGGTGGCGGCGTCTTCGTGACCGAGGACCCGGCGAAGATCGGCGACATCTTCCTGCAGGCGATCGCGCTGCGGCCGGCGCCCCGCTGACCTGAACCCCCATGGCCGGCCGGCTGAACACCGGCCGGCCATCCGGCGAAACATCCACCGTACGGCCGGACATCGGACGATTCACCGACGCGGATCGCGCGCTTCGGGGGTTAGGGTACGCCCGGCGGGTGCCCGGCCCCACGGGAAGTGACAGTAATCTGTCCGAAGCTCTCCGTAATCGGATCCGTAGGTGAAGATGTTCGAGGTGTCCCGGCACCGTCGGTCCGATGGGGAGGATCGGCGGTTGAACCGGGATTCTCCGTAAGTGCTGGGGAGGGCCGGGTGACGTCGGCAACACTGCTTAGCTCCGAGACTCTGCCTCCGGAACTGCCGCCGGGGGCGTCCGCTGTCACGACCAGGTCAAGGCATCGGGCTTACCTCCGAACCACCCTCGTCTTCGACACCATCACCCTCGGGGTCGCCGTACTGGTCGGATACTTCGGCCGGTTCGGGGGGGGACGATCCACGGGGCTCCGACATCTCGTACCTGATCATCGCCCCCGCGCTGGTGCTGATCTGGTTGCTCTCGCTACGCGGCATGCGCGCGTACGACGACCGGGTGCTGGGGTACGGCGCGGACGAGTACCGGCGGGTCACCGCGGCGAGCCTGAGGCTGGCCGGCGGGATCGCGATCGCCGGCTACATCGCCGACGTTGGCGTGTCCCGGGGTTTCCTCGGCATCTCCTTCGCGGTCGGCACGGTCGGCCTGGTGGTCGCCCGGTTCGCCGCCCGCAAACGACTGCACCGGGCCCGCGCCCGTGGGCTCGGGTGGGCCCGGCAGGTGCTGGTGGTCGGTGACACCCCGCACGTCCTGGAGCTTGTGCACACGCTGCGTCGGGAGCCGCACGCCGGTTACCAGGTGGTCGGTGCCTGCATCCCGGACGCCCTGCTGGCTCCGGTGCCGCAGCGGTTGGGTGACGTACCGGTGGTCGGGTCGTTGCGCGGGGTCGCGGACGCCGCGATCGCGGTCGGTGCCGACACGGTCGCGGTGACCGCGTCCAGCGAACTCACCGCCACCCGGCTGCGTCGCCTCGGCTGGCAGCTCGAGGGGACCGGGATCGACCTGGTCCTGGCACCGGCGCTGACCGACGTGGCCGGCCCGCGCATCCACACCACACCCGTGGCCGGGCTGCCGCTGATCCACGTGGAGGCACCCGAGTTCCGGGGCGCCCGCAAGGTTGTGAAGGGTTTCGTGGACCGGGCGGCGGCCTTCGCGGCGCTCACCGTGGCCCTGCCGATCCTGGCCGTGCTGGCGCTGGCGATCAAGCTGGACAGCCGGGGGCCGGTGATCTTTCGGCAGATCCGGGTCGGCCAGGGTGGCCGGGAGTTCGGCGTCTACAAGTTCCGCACCATGGTGACCAACGCGGATGCCCTGCTGGCCGAGTTGACTGCCCGGAACGAGACCGACGGCCTGATGTTCAAGATGCGCGACGACCCCCGGGTGACCCGGGTGGGCAAGTTCCTGCGCAAGTGGTCGCTGGACGAGTTGCCGCAGCTCGCGAACGTCCTCTTCGGTCACATGAGCCTCGTGGGCCCGCGCCCGCCGCTCCCCTCCGAGGTGGCCCGCTACGACGGCGACGTGGCCCGCCGCCTGCTGGTCAAGCCCGGCATGACCGGCCTCTGGCAGGTCAGCGGCCGCTCCGACCTAACCTGGGAAGACGGCATCCGCCTAGACCTCTACTACGTAGAAAACTGGTCCCTGGCAGCAGACCTAACCATCCTCTGGAAAACCTTCGGCGCCGTAATAAACAGCCGAGGCGCCTACTAACTCTCCCCACCCACCCCCACCCCCACCCCCGATCCTCCCGTTGATCATGAAGTTAGCGACGCGATCCGGCTCGTTGGACGTCGCTAACTTCATGATCAACGGGCTTTACGGGGTCAGCCAGGGGGCGGGGTTGGCGAGGACGGTGCGGACTATGGAGCCGGCGGCGCCTAGGACGGCGGCGTCGCGGGTGAGGAGGGACGGGCGTATGGAGACGGGGGACCAGGCGGCGGTGAGGACCCGGGTGCGGATCTCGATCTCCAGGGGTGGGCGGAGCCACTGCGCCAGTGGGGCGTAGATCCCGCCGAGCACGACGGTGTCCAGATCCAGCAGGTTGATCACCCCGGCGATGGCCACACCGAGCGCGGTGGCCGCCTCGGTCAGCGCGGCGAGCGCCGCCGGGTCACCGGTGCCGGCCAGCTCGGCCAGCCGGGCGATTGCCGCGTCGGCGGGCAGACCCCGGCCGGCGAGCCCGGCACCGGTCAGGATCGCCTCCTGGCCGGCGTACTGCTCCAGGCAGCCACGGGAGCCGCAGCGGCAGGGACGGCCGGTCGGGTGGACCGGCAGGTGGCCGAGTTCACCGCTCCAGCCCCTGGCTCCCCGGAACAGGGTGCCGTGCAGCACGATCCCGGCCCCGATGCCGATCTCGCCGGAGACGTACAGGAAGGTCGCCGGGCCGGGTGGTCCCGCGTGCAGTTCGCCGAGAGCGGCCAGGTTCGCCTCGTTGTCGATGGTCAACCAGCCACCGTCGCCGGCCCGCCGACGCCCGGTGGCGGGACCGGGGATCCGGGCCGCCGGCCGGGTCGGCGCCGGGATGACCGCGCCCGGTTGACCGGGTACGGACAGCCGGTGACCGGCCAGCGCCGGGTGCGTGTTGAGCCCGCCGACCAGGTCGACGTCACGCCAACCCAGGTTCGGCGCCAGCCGTACCACGCCGGACTCGGTGACCAGCCCGGGTACGGCCAGCGCGGTCCCGGCGAGGGTCAGGCGCTGGCGAGCGGCCTCGGCGCGGGCGGTGGCGGCGAGGTCACCGAGGTCGTTGAGCACCTCGGCGGGCGAAATCGGGCGCAGGTCGACCCGGCGGACCGCCCGGTGCCGGACGGCTCCGGTCAGGTCGACCACGCAGGCGGCCAGGTAGTCGACGTTGATCTCCAGGCCGAGTCCGGCCGGCCCGTCGGTGGCCAGCACCAGGCCGGAGGCGGGTCGGCCGGCACCGGTACGGGGAGCCGGGTCGACCTCGGTCAGCAGGTGCCCGCCGATCAGGTCGTCGACCAGGGCGGAGACGGTGGCCCGGGTGAGTCCGGTGGCGGTGGCGAGGTCGGCGCGCGAGGGTGGACGGGGTGCGTCGGCGATGTGCCGCAGCAGCAGGGCCAGGTTGTGCTCACGCAGGCTCGCCTGGCGTACGGCCGTGCCCGCCGTACCCACCTGGCCGTTGCCGGGTTGCGTCACGTCTTGACAATGCCACAGGCCGGTCAAATAATTCAACGGGTAAACAAATCAAGTATGTTACGTGGAGGTCATCGATGGCTGCCCAACCCACTCGCGCCGACAAGTTCTCGTTCGGACTCTGGACCGTGGGCTGGGAGGCCCGCGACCCGTTCGGTGACGCCACCCGCGCCCCGCTGGATGCAGTGGAGGCCGTGCACAAGCTCTCCGAGCTCGGTGCGTACGGCATCACCTTCCACGACGACGACCTGATCCCGTTCGGCTCCGACGACGCCAAGCGCGAGCACCACATCAGCCGCTTCCGCAAGGCGCTGGACGAGACCGGCCTGGTGGTGCCGATGGTCACCACCAACCTGTTCACCCACCCGATCTTCAAGGACGGCGGGTTCACCAGCAACGACCGCGACGTACGCCGGTTCGCCCTGCGCAAGGTCCTGCGCAACGTCGACCTCGCCGCCGAGCTGGGTGCCAAGACCTTCGTCATGTGGGGCGGCCGGGAGGGCTCGGAGTACGACGTCGCCAAGGACATCCGGGCGGCCCTGGACCGCTACCGCGAGGCGGTCAACCTGCTCTCCCAGTACGTGATCGACAAGGGCTACGACATCAAGTTCGCGATCGAGCCGAAGCCGAACGAGCCCCGGGGCGACATCCTGCTCCCGACCGTCGGCCACGCCCTGGCCTTCATCAACGAGCTGGAGCACCCGGAGCTGGTCGGCCTCAACCCGGAGACCGGGCACGAGCAGATGGCCGGCCTCAACTACGCGCACGGCATCGCGCAGGCGCTCTGGGCCGGCAAGCTGTTCCACCTCGACCTCAACGGCCAGCGCGGCATCAAGTACGACCAGGACCTGGTCTTCGGTCACGGTGACCTGATGAACTCGTTCGCCCTGGTCGACCTGCTCGAGTTCGGTGGCCCGCAGGGCGCCCCGGCGTACGAGGGGCCGAGGCACTTCGACTACAAGCCGTCCCGGACCGAGAACTTCGACGGGGTCTGGGCGTCGGCCGCCGCCAACATGCGCACCTACCTCCTGCTCAAGGAGCGGGCGGCGGCGTTCCGGGCCGACCCGGAGGTGCAGGCCGCCCTCGCCGCCAGCAAGGTCGCCGAGCTGTCCACCCCGACCGTCGGTGCCGGCGAGACGTACGCCGACCTGATCGCCGACCGGACCGCGTTCGAGGATCTCGACGTGGCCGAGGTGTCGTCGCGCGGGTTCGGTTTCGTGCACCTGAACCAGCTCGCGGTCGAGCACCTGCTCGGCGCTCGTTGATCCGTACGCCCCTTCGTTTCCGTACCCCTGCCCGCTAGACCACCCACCAACCCTCAGCCAGCCACGGAGGCCGGACATGGCGCTCGTCGCCGGGGTCGACTCGTCGACCCAGTCGTGCAAGGTGATGATCCGCGACGCGGAGACCGGCGAACTCGTCCGCTCCGGACGGGCCGCCCATCCGGCCGGCACCGAGGTGGATCCGCAGGCGTGGTGGGATGCGTTGCAGGATGCCGTGGCGCAGGCCGGCGGCCTGGCGGACGTGGCTGCCGCCTCGGTCGCCGGCCAGCAGCACGGCATGGTCTGTCTCGACGAGCAGGGCGGGGTCGTCCGCCCCGCCCTGCTCTGGAACGACACCCGGTCGGCCGGTGCGGCGGTCGACCTGATCGAGGAACTCGGCGGCGCCGGTGACGGCGGCTCCGGTGGCGACCGGGTGGGTGCCCTGGTGGCCGGTCGGCACGCCTGGGCCGAGGCGGTCGGCAGCGTACCGGTGGCCAGCTTCACCGTGACCAAGCTCCGCTGGCTGGCCCGGAACGAGCCGGCATCGGCGGAACGTACGGCGGCGGTCTGCCTGCCGCACGACTGGCTCACCTGGCGGCTGGCCGGTGCCACCGGGCTGGACGCCCTGCGTACCGACCGGGGCGACGCGAGCGGCACCGGATACTGGTCGCCGCGCACCGGCGATTACCGGCTCGACCTGCTGGAGCAGGCGTTCGGCCGACGACCGGTGTTGCCGGTCGTGCTCGGCCCGACCGGTCGGGCCGGCGAACTGCCCAACGGCGCCCCGCTCGGCCCCGGCACCGGCGACAACGCCGCCGCGGCGCTCGGCGTCGGCGCGCTGCCCGGTGACGTGATCGTCTCCATCGGCACCTCGGGCACCGTGTTCAGCGTGGCCGAGACACCGTCGCAGGACAGCTCCGGCGCGGTGGCCGGTTTCGCCGACGCCACCGGCCGTTTCCTGCCCCTGGTCGCCACGCTCAACGCGGCGCGGGTGCTGGACGCGGCGGCGAAGATGCTCGGCGTCGACCTCGACGAACTGGCCCGGCTGGCCCTCTCGGCGCCCTCGGGTGCGGACGGGCTGGTCATGGTGCCGTACCTGGAGGGGGAGCGGACCCCCAACCGGCCCCTGGCAACCGGCGCGGTGCACGGCCTGACCCTGCGTACGTCCACCCCCGCCCACCTGGCGCGGGCGGCGGTCGAGGGCCTGCTCTGCGGCCTCGCCGACGGCCTGGACGCGATGGTCGCCCAGGGTGCCACGGTCAACCGGGTGATCCTGGTCGGCGGCGGTGCCCGCTCCGAGGCGGTCCGCCGGATCGCTCCCGAGGTGTTCGGCTGCCCGGTCCTGGTCCCCGCCCCCGGCGAGTACGTAGCCGACGGCGCCGCCCGCCAAGCCGCCTGGGTAGCCCTAGGCGGCGAAGCCCCACCCCCCTGGGCCGCCACCACCACCGAGCAGTACGACGCCCCTCCCGCCCCCCACATCCGCGACCAATACACCACCGCCCGCGACCTCTTCACCAACCGCCCCGCCTAACCACGCCCCGCCCCCGGCCCTTTCGCGTTGATCATGAAGTTAGCGCAGGTTTGATCTCTGCTGGGCGCGCTAACTTCATGATCAACGACGCTCGTTGCCGGGGGGCGGGGGTCAGAAGGTGATGGGTGTGGCGGTGGGGGGGAGGCCGGCGGAGGGGCCGACGAAGATCTCGCTGACCGGGGCGAACGGGATCGGGACCGAGTGGGAAATCCGACCGGTCAGGTCGACCACCAGCAGTTGAGGGGACTCGTCGCCGTCGAGGTAGGCGATGATCAGCAGGTGTGCCTCGTCCGCCCAGCCGACGAGGTTGGCGGCGCGGGTGGACAGGCTGAACTGGTCGAGAACCGTACCCGTGGTCGGATCGGCGACGGTGACGGAGGTTGTCGGCCCGGTAGAGGACGTGGGTACGAGGGCCATCTGCCCGCCGGCCGGCGAGAAGGAGCCGCCGGTGACCGGTGCGCCGGCCGGAACGGTACGCAACGCCCTACCGGTCAGGTCGTAGAAGCGGACCCCGGTCACCTCCCTGTCTCCCCCCGGCTTGGTGAGCGTCAGCGCCAGCCCCTTGCTGTCCGGTGTCCAGGCCAGACCGAGCGTCTGGTCCTGCTGGGCAGCCAGGTCGGGCAGCGGGACGAACGTGGTGCCGAGCGTCTCCGGATCCACCAGTACGAAGCCGGAGGGACTGCCCTGGCGGGGCTGGTGGGTGAAGAGGATCTGCCGCCCGTCGGGCGACCACCGGCCGTCGTGGGCGTAGCCCGGAAAGCTGGGGATACCGCTGGCGTCGATCCACCGTACGTCTCCACTGGACCGGTCCAGCACCCCGACGCGGGTCGGATAGGAAGGTCCGTTGTCACCGGTTCCGACCAGCACACGCTCACCATCCGGCGACGGCATGGCGTAGCGGTACGGTACCCGTTCGTACCTCCCCGTGGCCGGGTTCAGCAGGAGCGAGTAGAGGAAATGCGGGCTCCCATCCTTGATCTTCAGATCCCGGATGCCGCTGTACGCGGTCACCACGAGCGGTTTCAGTCCGTTGTCGGCAACCTGGTCGGTGCCGTCGGTCGTACCCGTCGGAGCGATCGTGGCGACCAGACCGACCAGTGCGGCGCACATGGCGGCGGCGACCCCGCCGCCACCGATCCGTCGGGCGATCCGTTGCCGTCGGGCGCTGGCCAGCGCGGTACGGGCCAGCCCGGCCGGTGGCGGTGCGGTCTCGGCCAGTTCGTCGAACGCTTTCCGGAGCGCTCCGGTGAGGTGCGGGTTCATGGGGTTGTCCTCTCCTTCGGGCCGAGGATGTCGAGTTCCGGGCAGAGGACGCGGAGCCGGCCGAGGGCGCGAGCCGCCTGGCTGCGTACGGTGGATTCGGTGCAGCCCAGGACCTCCGCGATCTCGCTGTCCGGCCGGTCCTCGAAGTAACGCAGCACCAGTACCGCCCGGTGTTTCGGGGCAAGTCGGGCCAGTGCCTGCCGGAGCGCGAGGTTGAGGTCGACGGTGGCGGTGTCGTCCCGCGCCACCCAGATCTCCGGTACCTGCTCGGTGCTCACCTCACGACCCCGCCGCAGGCTGCGCCACCAGCTTGTCTGTTGGCGGTACAGCGCGGTGCGCAGGTACGCCTCGGGATTGCCGGAGTGGATCCGCTCCCAGTGCCGTGCTCCCCTGGCCAGGACCGTCTGGAGCAGGTCCTCGGCCTGTTGGCGGTGCCCGGTGAGGGCGAGCGCGGTGCGGAACAGCGAGTGTGAGCGTGTCTCGACGAAGTCGGTGAACTCCCGTTCGAGCTCAGCGTTCATCTGGATGCCTATCCCTCATGCCGATGACAACGCCGGACAGGGGACGGCTGCTGCTTTCCCGACAGGGATCTTCAATCAAAAAGATCTGAGATCTTGGTACGGAATCATCGCGCCTGCGACGTCGCGATTCCAAGATTTCGGATCTTGCCCGGTGGTACGGGTCAGGGGTGGCGGAGGCCGGATACGAAGGTGCGCCAGGTGGCGGGAGTGAAGGTGAGGGTGCCGCCGTCGCGGTCCTTTGTGTCCCGTACCAGCACCCGGCCGGGCAGGTTGTCCGCCACCTCCACACAGGTGCCCTGGTTGGAGCCGCTGCGGGTGCTGGTGCGCCACTGCGCGCCGGTCAGTTCCATGTCTCCGCGACCTCCATGAGCTTGTCGATCGACTGCTGGGGCGTCAGCGCCTCACCAAGTATCGCCTCCCAGGCATCGCGCACCTCTGCTATTTCCAGCTTGCGGGTCGCCACCTGGCCCTGTAGCTGGTTGTCGAGGTAGGCGACCTCCTCGCCGCTGGCCAGGCGGGCCATGACGAACTGTCCGTCGAGTCCGGAGTAGGCGCCCGCGCTCGACGGGACCACGTGCAGCCGGACTCGGGGATGCTCAGCGGCCAGTTTCGCCAGGTGCAGCACCTGCTCATGCATTACTTTCGGCCCGCCGACCGGCCGGTGTAGCACCGACTCGTCCAACGCGGCGACCAGCAGGGACAGGTTTTCGCCATCCAGGATCCGTTGCCGTTCCATCCGGTCCGTGATCCGCCGTTCCGCCTCCTCCGGGCTGATCCGGTCGTTGCAGGCGTACACCGCGCGGACATACGCCTCGGTCTGCAACAGGCCGGGCACCCAGGAGTGTTCGTACCAGCGCAACATGGTCGACTCACGCTCCATCTCCGCCCGCTCGCGGACCCACGTCGGGACGACGTCCAGCCCGCCCAGTTCCTTCCACAGCCGTTCGAACAGACCGCCGTTCCTGAGGCCCCGGTCGACCGCGCGGATGAACTCGATCGTCGGCGGGCGGGTGCCGTTTTCCACCGCGCTGACGTGGGACGGCGAAAAGCTGCACCGCTTGGCGAACTGTTCTTGCGTCTGCTCCGCCAACATCCGTGCGAGCCGGATCTCCCGTACGACGAATGCCTGAACCGATACGTCCATCTGCCGTCCAATCCCTGGATCGAGCTGCTCTGGCCAGCCATCAAGCCTAGAGATGGGGACGACTCAACGTGAACCCATGACTCCCCAGAGCTGCCCAAATCCGCCCCGCGATTCCCCACCGGGCCCGGATGCGGTCCTATCCGGGGTCGTTGCCGCATGCTGTTCGGGTGTCGGAGATGACCAAGACCGGTGGTGGGGGCAGGGTGGCCCGGGGCGGTGGCGCCGGACACCGGTTCTACAGCGTGCTGGTTTTTGTCGTGCTCGCCTCACTGGACAATGTCGCCATCGGCCTGGTGCCACCGCTGTACGCGCCGATCAGCTCCACCCTCGGCGTCAACACCTCGGCGATCGGGCTGGTCACCGCGATCAGTTTCCTGGTCAGCGCGATAGCGGCGGTCGGCTGGGCGTACTTCGGTGACCGGACCAACCGCAAACCGCTGCTGATGATCGGCACCCTGCTGTGGGCGGTCGGTACGGCCGGCAGTGCCGCCGCCGGCAACTACCCGGACTTCCTCGGCGCCGCCGGGGGCTACCCCGCGTTCTTCCTCGCCCAGGCGGTGGCCGCGATCGGTCTCGGCGCCGTCGGCTCGGTCGGGTTCTCGGTGGTCACCGACCTCATCTCGCCCCGCCGCCGGGGACTGGTGATGAGCTTCTGGGGACTTTCGCAGGGCATCGGCACCCTCGCCGGGACCCTGCTCGGCGGCATCCTCGGCTCGACCGACTGGCGGCTGCCGTTCCTGGTGCTGAGCGTTGCCGGGCTGGTCGCCACGGTTTTGTACCTGTTCACGTACGACATCCAGCGGGGGCAGAGCGAGCCGGAACTCGCCGGGGCGATCGCCACCGGGCACGAGTACGACTACCGGATCAGCCGGGCCGACCTGCCGAGGATCCTGAACCGCCGGACCAACCGGTGGCTGATCCTCCAGGGGCTGACCGCGCAGGCGGCCTTCGGCTCACTGGTCTGGCTGCCGGTCCTGTTCCAGGAACGGGCCGAGGACCAGGGTTTCTCCAGCTCGACGGCGATCATCATCGGGAGTGTTTTCGCCACCCTGTTCCAGCTCGGCGGGGTGCTCTCCATCGTCGGTGGACTCGTCGGCGACGCGCTGCAACGGCGTACGCCCAGAGGCCGGGCGTTGGTCGCGGCCGTCGGCATTCTCGCGGCCGTGCCGTTCTACCTGGTCCTGTTCTTCGTGCCGATCCGGATCGACGTCCCCGACGGCGCCGGCGCCGGTACGGTCATCAGCTCCGTGGTGGGCAGTGTGTTCACCGAACCGACGGTCGGCTTCAGCCTGCTCACCGCGCTGCTCGCGCTCGCCCTGACCTCGGCGAACTCGCCGAACTGGTTCGCGCTGATCGCCGACGTGAACCCGCCGGAGCACCGGGGCACCGTCTACAGCCTCGGCAACCTGGTCAACGGGGTCGGCCGGGCCGCCGGCAACGGCCTGGTCGGGATCGCCTTCCAGGGGCTGCGGGCGGCCTTCCCGCCCCCGCTGAACTTCGCCGTCGGCCTGGCCGCCTTCCAGCTCTTCTTCATCCCCACCGGAATCATGTACTGGCTCGCCTCCCGCACCTCCCCGCGCGACATCAAGAACGTCCACGCTCTCCTCCAAACCCGCGCCCACGACCCCGACCCCCACCCCTGACCGCGCCGATCTTGCAGTTGTGGCGCCCAGCTCATCCCGATTCGGGGCTTATCCGAGCAACCACAACTGCAAGATCAACGCGCGGAGAGGAGTGTCAGGCTTGGAACCAGACGGTTACGTCGGTGGGGACGTGGTTGTCGGGGTCGAGGGGTTCGCTGGACTGGAGGATGGTGGCTCCCTCGGGGAGGGGGACCGGGTCGGGGCCGAAGTTGGTGAGGACCGAGAGGTTGCCGTTTTGGAAGTGGATGACGTCGTCGGGGCTGGTGAGCCAGTAGACGGTGCCACGGCCGAGGGCAAGCTCGCGGCGCAGGCGCAGGGCGGTCCGGTACAGCTCGTACGTCGACCCGGCCACGCCGCGTTGCAGGTCGAGGGCGTACTCGGCGTATAGGGCCGGCTGCGGCAGCCAGCTCCGGTCGGTCGGGCCGAAGCCGTACGACGGGGCGTCGGACTCCCACGGGATCGGCACCCGGCACCCGTCCCGACCCTTGTGGGCGTGTCCGCTGCGCTCCCAGGTCGGGTCCTGGCGGGCCTCGTCCGGCATCGTGGTGTGCTCGGGCAGGCCCAGTTCCTCACCCTGGAACAGGTACGCCGAGCCGGGCAGGGCCAGCATCAGCAGGGTCGCCGCACGGGCCCGACGCAACCCGAGTACGGCGTCCGGCTGCGGGTCGTCGGCGCCGATCCCGTTCGGCCGGGTCTGGCCGACCGGGAGCCCGAGCCGGGTCGCGTGCCGGATCACGTCGTGGTTGGAGAGCACCCAGGTGGTGGGGGCGCCGACCGCCGCACTGGCCTCCAGTGAGCGGGTGATGACCGCGTACTGGGCGGGCGCGGTCCAGGCCGCCTCCAGGTACTCGAAGTTGAACGCCTGGTGCATCTCGTCCGGGCGGACGTACGCGGCCAGCCGCTCCGCGGGCTGCACCCACGCCTCGGCGACCAGGATCCGCTCACCCGGGTAGCTGTCCAGCACCTGCCGCCAGTCCCGGTAGATGTCGTGCACCCCGTCCTGGTCCCACATCGGTGGGCGGGGACGGTCGGTGCCCTCACCGGAGAGCGGTTCGAGCGGGTAGCTCCAGTCGGCGAGATCGGCCTGCTTGATCAGCCCGTGGGCGACGTCGACCCGGAAGCCGTCGACGCCCCGGTCGAGCCAGAACCGCAGGATGTCGAGGAACTCGGCGCGTACCTCGGGTCGGTCCCAGTTCAGGTCGGGCTGGCCGGGGTCGAACAGGTGCAGGTACCACTGGCCGGGCTGACCGTCGGCGTCCTTGGTACGGGTCCAGGCAGGTCCGCCGAAGACGCTCTGCCAGTCGTTCGGTGGCTCGTCGCCGGACGTACCCCGGCCGTCCCGGAAGATGTAGCGCTGGCGCTCCGCGCTGCCGGGGGCGGCGGCCAGGGCCGCGCCGAACCAGGGGTGGGCGGACGAGGTGTGGTTCGGCACCAGGTCGACGATCACCCGCAGGCCGAGCGAGTGCGCCTTCCCGATCAGGGCGTCGGCGTCCGGGAGGCCGCCGAACAGCGGGTCGACGCCGCGGTAGTCGGCCACGTCGTAACCCGCGTCGGCCTGCGGCGACGGGTAGAACGGGGAGAGCCAGACCGCGTCGGCGCCGAGTTCGACCAGGTGGTCGAGGCGGGCGGTGATGCCGGGCAGGTCACCGATGCCGTCGCCGTCGAGGTCGGCGAACGAGCGCGGGTAGATCTGGTAGATGACCGCCTCCCGCCACCACTGGGTGGGTTCCGGCTGGTCGGTGTCGACCGGCGCGGTCGGCGACGACTCGGTGGTCGACGGCGGAGTCTGCTGGCTGTTCAGGGCGTACTCCCATGGGTGTCGGGCACGGTGGAACTCGGGCAGCCGGCCGGTGGCCGGCGTGGTCCGGTGGTGGTGCGGGTGCTGCTGGGTCCAGTCTGCCGGTGTTGCGCCCGGTTCGCCCGCGGGCCGGCCGGGACGACTCTTCGATCCGCCCCGTGGACGCGCGGCCGCAGCAGCCTCACTCGGTCCGTGGTGGGCCGGTGGACTCGCGGACGACCAGGGCGGTGGGCAGGATGACCGAGGCCGTCTCGGTCGGCCGGGGGCGGCCTTCGAGCGGGGCGAGGAGCAGCCCGGCGGCGAGCCGGCCGTGGGTGGCGGCGGGTTGGGCGACCGTGGTCAGCCCGACGACGGCGGCGAGGTCGTGGTCGTCGAGGCCGATCACGCTCACGTCCTGTGGCACCCGGAGCCCGGCCGAGCGGAGGGTGGACATCGCGCCCATCGCCATCTCGTCGCAGGCCGCGAAGATCGCGGTCGGCGTCTCGCCCCGGTTGAGCAGTTCGGTGGTGGCCCGGCTGCCGCCGTCCACGGTGAACTCGTCCTCGACGTCGAGTCGCGGGTCGGGGACCAGGCCGGCGGCGTGCAGCGCCTCGTGGTAACCCCGCCGCCGGTCGAGGTGGGTGGTGAAGGAGAGTTCCGCGGAGGCGTCCCCGGCCAGGTGGGCGATCCGCCGGTGGCCGAGCGAGACCAGGTGGGCGGTCGCGGTCCGCGCCGCGCTGACGTCGTCGATCCGGACGCTGGGCCATCCGGGTACGGCGGCGCCGGAGCTGACCGTGACGCCGGGCATGCGCAACTGGGCGATGACGGCCAGGTCGGCGGCGCCCAGCGGGGTGGCGACCAGCATCAACGCGTCGACCCGTTTCTGCAGTTTGGTGGTCTGGAACAGACGCCGGCGGTTCTGCTCGCGGTCACCGAGGTTGTAGAGCAGGAGGTCGTACCCGGCTTCGCGCAGCGTCTCCTCGGCGGCGTCGACCACGGTGCCGAAGAACCAGCGGGTGACCTGGGGGACCACCACCGCGATCGAGCCGGTCCGGCCACCGGCCAGCCGGGAGGCGCTGGGCGAGGCGGTGTAGCCGAGTTGTTCGGCGGCGGCCAGCACGCGGGCGCGGGTGGACTCCGACACCGTCGGCAGCCCGCGCAGGGCGCGGGAGACCGTGGCGGTGGACACCCGCGCCAGCCGTGCGACGTCGTCGATCTTGGTCACGGTGTTACGTGCTCCGCTCAATCAGGCCGCCGGTCGCGGCCCCCACCATCGTCGGGCGCCTCCGGCCTCAGCCCTTGACGCTGCCGGCGAGCAGGCCACGTACGAAATATCGCTGGAGGGAGAGGAAGACGATCAGTGGTACGACGATCGAGATGAACGCGCCCGAGGTGAGCCGTTGCCACTCGCCGCCCCGGGTCCCGGCCATCTCGGCCAGCCGTACGGTCATCGGCGCGGTCTCGTCCCCGCCCCCGGCGAAGATCAGCGCGACCAGGAGGTCGTTCCAGACCCAGAGGAACTGGAAGATGCCGAACGCGGCCAGCGCCGGGGTGATCAGCGGGAGCACGATCGTCCGGAAGATCTTCGGGTGGGTGGCGCCGTCGACCCGGGCCGCCTCCATCAGGTCCCGGGGGAGCTGCGAGACGAAGTTGTGCAGCAGGAAGACGGCCAGCGGCAGGGCGAAGCAGGTGTGCGCGAACCAGACCTGGATGAACCGCTGCTCGTCGGCGAGGTCCCAGGCGGGCATGAGCGTGATGCCGCCGACGTTGACGCCCTGGGAGAAGAAGCTGAGCAGCGGCACCAGCGCCATCTGCAACGGCACGATCTGCAACGCGAAGATGCCGATGTAGATCCAGTCCCGGCCCTTGAAGTTGATCCAGGCCAGGGCGTACGCGGCCAGCGCCGCGAAGGCCAGCGGGAACAGCACCGACGGGATCGTGATCACGATCGAGTTGGTGAAGTAGCTGGCGAGCTGCCCCGACGAGGACGACCGGCCGAACAGCACCTGCTGGTAGTTCTCCAGGGTGAGCTGCGGGTTGCTGAAGAAGGTCCACCAGCCGGTGGTCTTGATCGCGTCCTCGGGACGGAACGAGGAGATGAACAGACCGAAGGTGGGCAGCGTCCAGACCACCGCGATGACGATGGAGACCACGGTCGCGGTCCGGCTGTTGAGCCGCTTGCGCACCCGGCCGCCGACGGTGGCCGGACGGTCCGTGCCGATGGCGGTGTCGACGCGTACGGGAACGGCGGTGGTCATGTCATACCTCCCGCTGCTTGCGCAGGTTGCGGATCTGGTAGATCACGATCGGGATCACCAGGACGAAGAGGAAGACCGCGAGGGCGGAGCCCTGTCCGGTCTCGCCGTAGCGGAACGCCTGGTTGTACATCTCGCTGGCGATCACGTTGGTGTCGAAGTTGCCGTTCGTCGCGGTCCGGACGATGTCGAAGACCTTGAGCGTCCCGATCGAGATGGTCACCACGACCACGATCAGCGCCGGCCGGATGCTGGGCAGGGTGACCTGCCAGAACATCTGCCACGGGGTGACCCCGTCCAGCCGGGCCGCCTCGACGATGTCGCCGGGGATCGCCTTGATCGCCGCGGAGAGCACCACCATGGCGAAGCCGGCCTGGATCCAGATCAGGATCACGATCAGCAGGAGGGTGTTCAGCGGCGGTTCCTGCAACCACTGCCGGGGAACTCCGCCGAGCCACACCACTATCTGGTTGAGCAGGCCGATCTGGGTTTCGCCCTCGCCCCGGTAGGCGTAGACGAAGCGCCAGATGATGCCGGCGCCGACGAACGAGATCGCCATCGGCAGGAAGATCAGTGACTTGGCGACCGCCTCGAACCGGGCCTTGTCCACCATCACGGCGTAGAGCAGGCCGGTGGTGGTGGCCAGCAGCGGGACCAGGATCACCCAGATCAGGGTGTTGACCAGCACCCGGATGATCTCGTCCTGGCTGAACAGCCAGCCGTAGTTCTGCAGGCCGACCCAGGTGTCGCTGCCGCCGTCCATGAAGGACAGCACCAGCGTACGGATGGCCGGGATGACCAGGCCGATGAGGAGCAGCAGCACGGTCGGTAGCAGGAAGAAGAGGCCGAAGAGTCCTTCGGCGCGTTTGGGTCGGCGTACCCGGGGGGCCGGGCCACCGCCGCCGGCCACGGCACCGCCACCGGCGGAGACCGCGACCAGCCGGGCCTCGCGCCGGCGGGCGAACCAGTTGGGTACGACATCGAGCAGGAGCAGCAGGCCGCCGACCACGACGACGAAGGCCACCAGCCCGTACAACAGCATGACGAGCTTCGGTGTCTCGTCCGCGAAGTCGAAGTTCATCCGCCCTCCCCGGGGCCGTCTACGGACCGGTGGCCCGGCCCGACGTCATCGGGCCGGACCACCGGTGGAGCTCATTTCGGCCAGGTGCTCTCGATCTGCGAGAGCGTTGCGGCGGTGTCCTTACCGTTGATCCACTCGATCATGCCCTTCCAGAACGTGCCCGCGCCGACGGCGGCCGGCATCAGGTCCGAGCCGTCGAACCGGAAGACGGTGTTCGGGTCCTGGAGGATCTGTACGGAGAGCTTGTCGATCGGGTTCGGGACGTTGTTGATGTCCAGGCCCTTGTTGGCGGAGACGTTGTTGCCGAGCTTGGCCCGGGCGTTGGCGTACTCCGGCGAGGCGAGGTAGGTCTGCACCTTCTGCACCTCGGGACGGTCGGCGAAGGCGACGGAGAACTCGCCGCCACCCAGCACCGGCTTGCCCTTGGCCGGGTCGACGGCCGGGAAGTAGAAGGCGTAGACGTCGCCGTCCTCGGCCACCCGGGTGCCCTGCGGCCAGTTGTTGGCGTAGAACGACGCCTGCCGGTGCAGGGCGCACTTGCCCTGCAGGATCGGCAGTCCGGCCTCCTGGAAGGAGGTGGCCGCGATGCTCTTGACGTCGCCGTACCCGCCGTTGACGTACTTCGGGTTCTTCAGGATCTTGCCGGCTTCGTTGAGCGCGGAGACGACCTGCGGGTCGTTGAACGGGATGCCGTGGGTCGTCCACTGGTCGTAGACCTCGGGGGTGACCGTACGCAGCATCAGGTCTTCGATCCAGTCGGTCGCCGGCCACCCGGTGGCGTCACCGGACTCGATCCCGGCACACCACGGCTTCTCACCGGTGGCGGCGATCTTGTCGCTCAGGGTGAGCAGTTCGGCCCAGGTGGTCGGGACCGTCCAGCCCTTCTCCTTGAACGTCTTCGGCGAGTACCAGACGAAGGACTTCACGTTGGAGCCGAGCGGCGCCCCGTAGAAGGTGCCCTTGACCGTGGAGTACTTCAGCCAGTCCGCCGGGTAGTTCTTCTCGGCCATCGCCTTGGTCTCGGCCGAGGCGGGCTTGAGCTTGCCGGCCTCGGCGAAGCGGTTGAGCAGGCCGGGCTGCGGGATGAAGGTGATGTCGGGGGCGTTGCCGCCGTCCACCCGTACCTGCAACTGGGCCTCGAACTCGCCGCTGCCCTCGTAGTCGATCTCGATCCCGGTGCAGTCCTCGAACTGCTTCCACGAGTCCTGCAGGATGTCGGCCTCCGCGTCCCGGATGGACGCGTAGATGCTGACCTGCTCGCCGTCGCTGCCCTGGTATGCCTCGTAGGCGGCGCACTCCGGGGAGTCCGCGTTGCTGTTGCTGTCGCTGTCGCTTGAAGAGCAGGCGGTGGCGCTGAAGGTCAGCGCCAGCGCGCTGGCGATCACGAGGGCCTGGCGTGGTCTGGTGAAGACCGCCATGCCGTCCTCCTTCCTTCGCCGGCGCATGGGGAGACCCCCGGGGGATCCGCGCCGGCCCCGATGGGCGTCCCCACATGTAAGCGCTTGCAGGAGGGGCCGTCCACCCCTGGAGCGGCACGAGCCCGTAACGATTCGGAAACCTGATCGTTGACCTGGGCTCGCTCCCACACGAGGCCGGGCGATCGGCCCCGTCCCACATAGTGGATCTTGAAACATCCGGGAATCGACAAATATGAACATTCACCCATTGCTCGGGCTCAATGGGCGGACGGCCCGGGCGACCGCCGCCGGGGGGAAGCACGCAAGACGCCGGGGCCGTCGCTCCGGGCCTTCCGTCGGGGAGGACGAAGACCCGGTACGACGACCCCGGCGGGTCGGAGGGAACCGAGGTTCCGAGGGGATGGAACGAGGAGGGAGGGTGGAACGGGAGAAGGGACGGGGGATAGGGGATAGGGGATGGTGGATCAGGCGGTTAATTGAAGATGCTGACCCCGCCCGGGCCCACCAGCAGCCCGATGATGATGAGGACGATGCCCCAGAGGAGCTGCCGCCGGAACAGTGCGAGCACGCCCGAGACGACCAGTACGACTGCGAGAATCCAAAGAATCAGGTCCATGACCGGTCAGTACCCGACCCGAATTCCGCGGAAACCTTCTCCCGTTCCGACTGCTCTGCGAGGTGGAACACACTGTAGGCCTGCTTGATCACCGGGTGTGCCACGTTGCGTACGCGTACCCCTCCGGGGGTGGTGCCGCGCTCGGTGCCGTGGTGGGCGTGGCCGTGGATGGCCAGCGCCGTCGGCGCCGAGTCGATGGCCTCGCCGAGCAGGTACGAGCCGAGGAACGGGTAGATCTCCAGCGGCTCACCGGCGAGGGTGTCCGGCACCGGGGCGTAGTGGGTCAGCGCCACCCGTACGTCGGCGTCCAGCTCCCGCAGGGCGGTGCCGAGCCGGTCCGCGACCGTGGTGGTGGTACGGATGAACGCCTTCATCTCGGGCTCGCCGAACTCGCTGGCGCACCGGCCGGCGAACCCGCCGCCGAAGCCCTTGGCCCCGGCGATGCCGAGCCGATGCTCCCCGCACCTCAGCACCACGCCGGTCCCCTCCAGCACGGTGATGCCCGCGTCCTCCAGCACCCGGACCACGGCCGGGACCTGGTCACAGTGGTGGTCGTGGTTGCCCAGCACGGACACCACCGGCACGTCCAGGCCGCCGAACTCGGTGGCCACGCAGCGCGCCTCGGACTCCGAACCGTGCCGGGTCAGGTCCCCGGCGAGCAACAGCACGTCGGCGTATTCGCTGATCTGGTCGAGGGCCGGGCGGAACCGGCCGACCACGTCCTCGTCGAGGTGTACGTCGCCCACGGCGGCGATCCGGATCACCATGTCGTCTCCCTCACGGCAGCTCCTCCACCTCGGTCGGGGCCTGGGTGCGAATCAGTCCGATGTCGACCTTCAACGGCAGGTCGGGGTACGCGTCGGCCACCCGGCGCAGGATCTCGGCCCGGCGTTGCTGGCTCTCGACCTCGCCGTACAGCACCAGCGAACCGTCGCGGCGGTCCACGGTGATGCCCTGTTCGGCGATGTCGGTGTTCTCGGTCAACAGTCGCTGTACGGCCGCTTCCAGATAGTCGTCGGATCGCTCGACGGCGACCCGGTCGGGTTCGGTCATGCCAGCACCTCCTTCTCGGTCCGTTCGGCTTCCGTCCGAGCGGCCTCGGTCCGGCCGGACTCCACCCGAGCGGCCTCGGTCCGGGCGTCCGCCTCGGCGGTCGCGTCCGGTACGACGTCCAGCCGGTGCAGCAGGATCAGGAACGCCTCCGCGTACGGCGAGTGCCCCGTCTCCGCACGGACCCGGTCCCAGTCGATCTGTTCACGCAGGGAACGGGCCAGCGGCAGTCCGCGGGCGAAGTCGCAGTAGTGCTGGGAGAAGCTGAGCAGCTTGTGCACCATCAGCCGGGTGGCGGTGAGCACCGGCATGTGGATCGCGTCGACCGGGCGGACCACGGTGTCGAGCAGCGTCTCGTCGGTGACCGGGGTTTCGATCGGGCGGTGGATCAGGTCGACGAGCCGGCCGTCGTCGTACACCTTGACCAGCCAGTCCTCCGGCGGGCGTTCGGCGACGAAACCCTCTGCCACCAGGGCTTCGAGGGCGCGTTCGGCGTCCTGCTCACGAAGCAGGAAGTCGACGTCATGGTCGCTGGAGTGGCCGCCGTGTGCGTACACGGCGAAGCTTCCGCCCAGCGCGAAGGGAATCTCGGACTGTTTGAGGACGGCGGCGACCCGCTTGAGGGTGTGCAGCAGACCCTCGTCCCCGCGGTGATCCATATCGTCTCCCGTGGTGGTCGATGGCGGGCATCTGGTCGGTTGGGTGCAGATTTGTCGGTACCCGGCACCCTGCGCGTTCACACCTCGGGTGGGATTTCGGCCGGGAATCCACTCCGCTGCCAATTGCCTCATTGTCGCCTAAACCCGACGGCGATTTTCCGGAAATTCACCTCAAACGATCACGAAAATCATCGAGGGGTGCGAGCGCCCGGTACCGTTGCTGAGCGTGGCCCCATCTGCGCAGGATCGGCACGTTGAAACGGTCGGCAGGGGGCGACTCCGCGTCGTCGCACTTGTCGGCATCGATGGTTCGGGCAAGACGACCCAGGCGCACCGACTCGCCGCCGCACTCGAGCGCGCCGGAGTACGGACCACCTACTCACGCAACGCCGGTGGCCGGCGGTGGTTCGGCCGGGCCGCCCACCGGCTCGGCCGCCGCGACGCCCGCCGACTGCTCGGTGACAGCGGACTGCTGCTCGCCGAGTCGATACTCCGGTGGCTGGCCATCGCCCGCGCGCTGGTCCGGTCCGCCGTCCGCCGCCGGCTCGCGGTCATGGACCGCTACTCCTTCGACCAGTACGCCAGCATCCGGGTGCACCACGGAACCCCGCGCGCGGCACGGCTGGCCCGGCTCGGTTACCGCATCTTCCCCGAGCCCGAGGTCACCTTCCTGCTCGTGGTCGACCCGGTCGAGGCGTACCGGCGGATCGAGTTGCGGGGCACCGACCACGAGAGCATGGAGTACCTGATCGCGGCCGACGCCGCGTACCGGTCCCTACCCGAGTACGGCACCTTCGTGGTGATCGACGCGAACCGGTCGCCGGACGAGGTCACCGCCCAGATCGCGGTGTACCTGCGGCCGTGGCTGTCGCCGGAACCGCCACCGGCGCCGCCGGTCCGGCTGCCCGAACCGCCACCGTCACCGCCGCTGCCACCACCCGCCGTGCTGAGCCGGGCCGCCCGTCCCGGCGCCTGACGCCCGTGGCCACCCGTCCCGGCGGCTGACCGGCCTGGTCGGCCGCCGTCGGGTGGCTGCGCTGTCGGCGTAAGCCTTCTGCTGTCGGCAGACGGGGTGGCCGTACCCGCCCGCCGGGCAGCAGGATCGGTCGCATGCGTCTACTCGTACTCGGTGGCACCATGTTCCTCGGCCGCGCGGTGGCCCGACTCGCGGCGGCGGCCGGACACGACGTCACCTGCGCCGCCCGAGGTGTCTCGGGTGAGCCGGTGCCCGGCGTCCGGTTCGTCCGGGCCGACCGCGACGACCCGGCCGGGCTGTCCGCTCTGGACGGTGAGCGGTTCGACGCGGTGGTCGACGTGACCCGGCGTCCGAGCCACGCCCGGCACGCGGTCGCCGCGCTCGCCGACCGGGTGGGCCACTGGTCGTACGTCTCCACCTGCTCGGTCTACGCCGACAACAGCACCCCCGGTCAGCGGGCCGCGACGGCGGAGATCGTGGCGCCCGCCCCGGTCGAGGTGGACAACCCGGTGGGCGAGCACGCCGAGTACTACGGACCGTGCAAGGTCTCCTGCGAGCAGGCGGTGCTCGACACGATCGGAGCGGCGCGGTCGTTCGTCTGCCGGGCCGGCCTGATCGTCGGGCCGGAGGACCCGAGCGACCGCTTCCCGTACTGGGTCGCCCGGCTGGACCGGGGCGGCGAGGTGCTGGCCCCCGGCGCGCCGGACGAGGTGGTCCAGCTCGTCGACGTCGAGGACCTCGCCCAGTGGCTCCTGTACGCCGCCGAGACCGGGCTGACCGGCATCTTCGACGGCATGGGTGCGCCGCTGCCCCGGGCCAGGTTCCTGGCCGAGGTGGCCGCCGGAGTGGGCCGCCCCGACCCGGAGCTGACCTGGGTCGAGCAGGATTTCCTGGTCGAGCGGGACGTCCGGGAATGGTCGGGTGAGCGGGCCCTGCCGCTCTGGCTGCCGCTGCCCGAATACGCGGGATTCCTGAGTAGGGACGTGACCGCCTCACTCGCCGCCGGACTGCGTACCCGGGCGATCGCGGAAACCGCGGCCAGGACCCTGGAGTGGCTGCGGACCCACCCGGATGACGTACGGCGGGGCGGGCTGGAACCCGCCGACGAGGCGAAGGTGTTGCGGGAATGGTCGGCCCGGATCGCCTGACGGCGAGGCGCGCCCACCGGTTCGGCCGTATCCGCCCGGCTGTTCCCGCCGCGTGGTTGACGCTCCTCCAGGGGCGTGAGTAACTTTCGCAGGTGGGGAAGATTGCGAAGATTTCCGCAGGTCATGCGCCTCGCGGCCTGATCGTCCAGATCAGTGGTCTGCTTCCGTCGCTGTCCCCGGCACAACTGCGGGTGGCGCGGTTCATCCTCAGCGATCCGGCCGAGGCCGCCCGCCGCACCATCACCGATCTCGCCGCCGCCGCCGAGACGTCCGAGGCCACCGTCGTCCGGTTCTGCCGTTCGGTCGGACTGACCGGCTATCCACAGCTACGCCACCGGAGCCACCGGGACGTCCCGGTCGGTCGGCAGGATCCTGGTGCCGTGGCAGATCAGC
>NZ_JBSGCD010000051.1:0-40929 GCF_053601675.1 Micromonospora sp. NPDC004704
ACTTCGACCACCGCGTCACACAGTGGATATCCACCATCGGCGACTCCTGCGGCAACGCCAACAACTCCGCCCACGACCACCGACGCTCCGCACCCGCCTCCGTCGTCACCGCGAACTCCCACGTATCCAACGACACCCTCGGCGTCGGACCCGCCGACAACACCGGAAAATCCTCGGTCAGATACTGCCCCGGCGGCAACGCCGGCTCCGACGACCGAGGCCGACCCTGAAAGCCCGGCGAGACGATACCCATCCGCTACTTTTATCACCTTTTTCCGGAACCGGATCTCGATCCCAACACTGATCATGGGCGGCCGGTCGGCGCACGGCCGACGCGGGCGCCGAGACATTGACGTGCTTGAGCGGCATCGTTACTATCCTGATCAGGAAAGCGCTTTCCTCCCTTCTCCGCCTACCGGCACTCCGCCCCCACACACCTGCGTACGGAGCCCGGTACCCCTCAGGGAGGTCCATCATGGGCGTACGCGTCCCCACGCGCCCGAAGTTACGTTCCACCTGGCCGCTCATAGCCGGCGCGGTCGCGGTGATCACCGCCGGTGCGGTGCTCTTCGCGCCGGTGGCCAGCGCCGCGACCGTCTTCAGCGCGGGATTCGAGGACGGCAGCATCGGCGGCTGGTCCAAGTCCGGCGGTACCTGGGCGGTGGTCGACGACGGCTCGCGGGTCGCCCGCCAGTCCAAGACCGACACGGAGAACGCCCGACTGTTCAACGCCTCCACCACGCTGACCGACTACACGGTCCAGGCCAGGGTCAAGCCGGTCAGCCTCGGCTCGAACGGCTACGTCGGCCTGCTGTCGCGGGCCGCCGGTGCCACCGTCTTCTACCGGCTGGCCCTGCTGCCCGGCCGGGTCGAGTTGCAGGCGGTCCAGGGAAGCTCGGTCGGTGTGCTCGGCAGTTCGTCGCGTGCCGTCTCGAACGGGACCTGGTACACGCTGTCGATCACCACCACCGGCTCGACCGTCACCGGGTCGATCGACGGGGCACAGTTCGCCTCGGGCGTAAGTTCCGTGTCGGCGGCCGGTCGGATCGGCCTGCAGACCTCGTACGCGTCCGCGTCCTTCGACGACGTCCTGGTCACCACCGGTGGCACCACTCCACCGACCACCCCGACCCCCACGCCCACCCGGCCGACCGCCACACCGACCGGTCCGGGCACGCCCACAATCACACCCACCACGCCGACTCCCACACCCACCACGACCCCGACAGCGCCGCCCACCGGCCCGCCGGGCAACGCGAACGGCCTGGTCGGCTTCGCCACCCTGAGCGGGTACGGGCGTACCGGGACGAACGGCGGGACCGGCGGTGCCACGGTGACGGTCGGCAACTACGCCCAGTTGGCGGCTGCCGTGGCCGACGACGTGCCGAGGATCGTACGGGTCTCCGGCACGATCACCGGTAGCGGTGACGCGATGCTCGATGTCGGCTCGAACAAGACCATCATCGGGATCGGGTCGACCGCCACGATCAGCGGTTTCGGGCTCGACGTCAACGGCTGGGGACCGGAGGAGGTGGCGTGGGGCGGTGACCTCTGCGACCCGGCGGAGAAGGACAGCTTCACCCGCGTACAGAACGTGATCATCCGGAATCTGTCCTTCCGGAACTCCGCCGACGACTCGGTGAACGTGCAGTGCTACTCGCACCACGTGTGGATCGACCACAATACCTTCTACCCGGCCAACGACGGCTCGGTGGACGTCAAGCGCGGGTCGGACCTCACCACCGTCTCCTACAACCGGTACGTCGGCACGGACAAGTCGATGCTGCTCGGGCACAGCGACAGCAACGGCGCCCAGGACACCGGCTACCTGCGTGTCACCTACCACCACAACTGGTTCGACGGATCCAACACCCGCCATCCGAGGGTGCGCTTCGGCTACGCCCATGTGTACGCCAACTACGTCAGCGTCGACGACTACTTCATCGGGCTCGGCGTCGAGGGCCGGATCTACGCCGAGAGCAACTACGTCGTCGGTGCGAAGACCATCACCCAGGACTTCGGCAACGCCCGGCTCACCTGGACCAGCAGCAACTTCTACGACCCGGCCACGATCACGCGGGCCAACGACAGCGGCAAGACGATCGAGGACTGGCTGCGCGCCGACGGCAGTGTCGCGCCGCCGCCGTACAGCTACTCGGCCGGATCCGCGTCCTCCAGCCCACCGTCGGCGGGCGCCGGGGTGAGCGGGGCGGACATCGTCCCGTAGCTCGATGTCGGCGGAATCGTCCTCGGCTGCGGCGACCGCACCGACAGCGGAAAGCGCAAGCCGTGCCCCCGGTCTCCCGACCGGGGGCACGGCTGTCCGGCCGGTTCACCGTCGCCGGCGGCGCATCCGGTGCCCACGGTGGACCACGTCGTCGAGGATCATGGTCAGGCCGGCCCCGAGCAGCCAGGAGTCCTTGGCGATCCCGGTGCCCTGTTCGGTCGGCCGGACGTCGTTCGGTCGGCGCAGACCGGGGGTCACCCAGTAGAGCCGCATCAGGCCGCCGCCGAGCCCGACCAGCCCCGCACCCACCAGCGCGGAGGGGATGACCGGCAGCAGGAGGGCGGTGCCGAGGGCGATCTCGGTGCCGGCGAGCAGTCGGGCGAAGGCGCCGGGATCGAACCGTTTGAGCGGGGGCACGGCACCGACCGCCATGCCGTGCAGGCCCTCGGCCGCCTGTCCTTCCAAGGTCCACTTGGAGATTCCGGAGTTCAGGATGTACGCGCCGAGAGCGACGCGCAGCGGGAGATGGGACAGGTTCATGGTCACCTCAACTGGGCCGATGCGGTAGGCGCGGCCTACCCGCCCGGACCTGTTTCATACCTGCGCTGCGTACTCGGGTGTCCGGTTCCTGGTGAGGGAAAGATCTCAGAAGGTTAACTTGCAAGGAAAACTTACTACCTTGGTCAGGTGACCACCACCGAGGCACCCGACCCCCTGTGGCTCGCCCAGGAGTTGCGGCTCAACATCGACCGGCTGCGGCGTACGGTGCGCAATCGTCGTACCCTCGACGGGATGCCGCGCCGGCACGAGTCCGTACTGAGCTGGCTGCGGCGCAAGGGGCCGCTCAGCACCGCCGAGCTGGCCCGGTGGGAGCAGATCCGGCCCCAGTCCATGGGCACCACGGTCGCGGAGCTGCTCGTCGGCGGCCTGGTGACGAAGAGCCCCGATCCCACCGACGGCCGGCGGGAACTCGTCTCCCTCACCGACGCCGGGGTACGGACCCTCGCCAGCATCGCCGAGCAACGCGACCGGGACCTCGCCGCGTTGATCGAGTCCCAGCTCACCGAGCCGGAGCGGCTGGTCGTCCTCGAATCACTCGTCCTGCTGGAACGGGTCGCGGGGCAGTCCGGGTGAACCTGCGCCAGGCGGGCTTCAGCCCCCGGTTCATCGCCCCGGTCCTGATCGGGCCGGTACTCAACCCGATCAACACCACCATGATCTCGGTGGCGTTGGTGCCGATCGCCCGTGACCTCGGCGTCACCTCGTCGGTGGTGATCTGGCTCGTCGCCGGCCTCTACCTGGCCAGCGCCATCGCCCAGCCCACCATGGGCAAGCTCGCCGACCTGTTCGGCCCCAGGAAGATCTACCTCATCGGTCTGGTGTTCGTCCTGGCCGGCGGGGTGCTGCCGATCCTCGACGCGCACTTCGCCGGGGTCGTGACCGCCCGGGTGCTGATCGGCATCGGGACCTCCGCGGCGTACCCGTCGGCCATGTCGCTCATCCGGGACCGGTCCGACCGGCTCGGGGTGGAAACCCCGCCGGCACTGCTCTCGGCGATCTCCATCGCGAGCCTGACCACCGGCGCGATCGGTCCGGTACTCGGCGGGGTGCTGATCGAGGTACTCGACTGGCGGGCGATCTTCCTGGTCAACGTGCCGCTGACGCTCCTGGCCATGGCCATGACCGTGTTCTGGCTGCCGTCGGACCGGACCCGTCCCACAGTGCCCCGGACCGGATCACCGCTGACCGCGATCGACCCGGTCGGCATCCTGCTCTTCGCCACCACCATCGCCGCCCTGCTCGTCTTCCTGCTCGACCTCGCCTCGGGGCACTGGTGGCTGTTCGCCGTCGCGGTCGTGTTCGCCGGGCTGCTCGCGTACTGGGAACTGCGCCGGCCGAAGCCGTTCCTCGACCTGCGGATGCTCGCCCGCAACGGGCCGTTGAGCCGGACCTACGCCCGGCTGTTCCTGGTCTATTTCTCCGCCTACTCGATGACGTACGGATTCAGCCAGTGGCTCCAGGGCTCCGCCGGGTTCGGCAGCGACGTCGCCGGGTTCCTGCAACTGCCCACCGCGATCCTCGCCGGTCTCGCCTCGCTCTCGATCGCCCGGTCCACCGCACTGCGCCGCCCGCTCGTCCTCGCCGGCCTGCTGCCGTGTCTGGGCGGGCTGCTCCTCGTCACCCTCACCTCGAACTCACCGGTCTGGCTGCTGCTTTTCGTCGCCGCGCTGTTCGGCGTACCCCAGGGGCTGGCCTCGGTGGCGAACCAGGCCGCGCTCTACCGGCAGGCGCCGTCGGACCAGTTCGGGGTCGCGTCCGGGCTGTCGCGTACCGCGATCTATCTCGGGGCGATCGTCTCCTCCGGGGTCATCGGTCTCACCTTCGGCGAGCGGCCGTCCGACGGCGGCATCCACGCCATCGGTTGGCTGATCATCACCGCGACCGGCGTCGCCGCCCTGCTCGCCCTGTTCGACCGCACCCTCGGCGCTCCCCGCGAATCGGAGGCCGGGGTACCGGTGGGCGCCGGTTCGTCCCGTTGACCGGCGGCCCGGCCGGGAGCCATCGACTACTCCACCGGCTGGCCGGCCATCACCGCCCGGCCGGTGGTTGTCACTCCCGACACCGCCCACGTGTTGTCGCGCCTGGTCTGTCCCGGTGCGGTGTGAATCGGCCCGTACGTGTGGTGCAGCCCGAAGGTGTTGCCGGTGAGCAGTACGTCGGTCGGGTCCGGCCCGTCCGGCGGGGCCGTGTCGAGCGTGTAGTTGCCGCCGTCGAGATAGGAGTCGATCAGGTGTACCCGCCGGATCTGGTCCGGGCTGCTCGACTGGTACGTCAGGATGAGCCCGCCGGACGCCCGTGAGTCGACCGAGGCCTGGGCGGTCGTCGGGTCCTCGCCGCTCTGCAGGCTGAAGCTGTTGATCGAGCAGCGGTCGATCAGCACCCCGCCTGCGCCGCCGTCGACCTGGAAGCAGTCGGAGTGGCTGCCCGGATGCCGCTGCACGTCACCGAACCAGCAGCGGGTGAAGGTGTGTGCGAAACCGTTCGCGGGTGCGGTGCCGGGCTTGAGGTAGACGTTGTCCGTCCCGCCGAGGAAGAGCGTGTCGGCCGCGTCGGTCTGGCCGTTGCCCCAGGACACCAGTCCCTTCGTGTTGGGGGACCGGGTGATGATCCGGCAGTTGCGCAGGGTCAGCTTCCGGGCCAGGTCCCGCTGGTGCTTGATGGTGTAGCCGGCGTTGCCCAGGTCGAGGTCACCGACGATCTGGCAGTTGTGCAGCGTCACGTCGTGGCGTACGTCGAGGAAGCCGGCGATGTCGAGGTTCTCGAACACCTGGCCGTCACGGGTGGTGACGACGGGGCCCGTGGCGACCAGTTGGCCGGTCGGGCCGATGTTGGTCCGGGTGATCTGTTGGCCGTGGGTGATCCCGATCTGGTATGGCACGGTGACCGGTGCGGAAAGTACACCCGATGCCCTGTTCCGTAGCCGTACGGTGACGCTGGCCATCAGGCGACGCTGGTGAGGACGAAGGTGGCGCCCGTACGGGCGACCTGGGTCCAGGTGCGCGCCTCCGAGTCGGTGGCGACCGCCTGCAACTCGTCCAGGACGACGGGCACCACGACCGGTACGGAACTGGCGCCGGAAGCCCCGCTCCGTACGGACAGGGTGATCTCGATCAGCTCCTCGTCGGCGTCGGTACCCACCACGGTAAGGATCATGGTTTCGCCCCGGGAGTAGGAACTCTTGTTCAGGGTGGCACTGGTGATGGTCGGAGCTGCCATGGTGATTCCCTTCGACGGCGGGGGCTTCGGTCGATTGACCCCGGCCACAGCCAACGCCCGGTGTGCGGTGGATCGGAAGCCGTCTGTACAGATCGCGACGTTCCATGTCCGTTTTGCGGCCGTGTCAGGCATGATGAGCTGCTAAAACGTGTGCGCGAGGGTGCCCGTCGGGTCGGCCCGCCCTCCCCTGAATCGCCGCTATAGTGTTGGGTATAGCGTGTGTGCGCCAGCGCAGCCGATGATGAGGAGAGAGCACATGTCCGTACCGGTTCCCCACGTCGTCACCGGGTACTTCGAGGCCACCGACGGCGACGACCCGGACGCGCTCGTGGCCTGTTTCACCGAGGACGCCGTCGTGGTCGACGAGGGCAGGACCTGGCGGGGTCTGGCCGAGATCCGCCAGTGGCGCGATGAGGTCGCCACCGCGTACGAGTACACCGTCGAGATCCTCGGCGCCGAGCCGGCCGGGGTGGACGAGTACCTGGTCACCGCCCGACTCGAAGGCAACTTCCCGGGCAACGTGGTCGACCTCGGGTTCCGGTTCGGCCTGCGCGACGACCTGATCGACCGGTTGAGGATCGCCCCCTGACCGGCGGTTCGCCGGTCACCCGGCCCGGCCGCGGTCGGGCACCGTCGCGGTCGGCCCGCCCGCACCCCGCCAGGAAACCGACCCATGGGTACGGCGAGAATCGGCGTGTGCCTGTCCACGAGATCACCAACCCCGACGACGAGCGGATCGCCGACTACCGGGCGCTCACCGATGTCGAGTTGCGCACCCGGTGGAAGCCGCCGCACGGGCTTTTCATCGCCGAAGGTGAACTGGTCCTGCGTCGGGCGCTGCGGGCCGGCTACCCGCCGCGCTCGAGCAAGAACACCGAGCGCCGAGGAGCTGCGCTCCCGCCGCCTGCCGGTGGTGACCGGTGCCAGAGGCCGGGTCACGTTGGCCAGCTCGTCAGCCGGTGCATCCCGTGCCGCAGCGAGGCCCTGGTGGGTGCCCGATGAGCCGCAGTGAGCGCGCCGAGAGCGCGGTGCTGATCCTGATCCTGCTCGTCGTGGGCGGGGGAGCCGGCTTCGCCAGCTTCAGCCACGTCCACCAATGGACCATGGACAACGTCCCCGCAGGCACCAGCGACCCTCACCGCCGGTCAGCTCTTCGGCGTCTTCCAGCCGTCCGGCCACGCCCGCGTGGCCGCCTTCGGCACTCAGATGGCCGAGATCCTGAATCAGAATGCCGACCTCGTCATGCTGCTCGACGTGCACGGCACCCTGCCGACCGCAGGCCCGACCGCCGACACCGCGCAGATCGCCGCCCACCTGGACGACGACCGCTACGCCCTGCCGCTGGGCGCCGGGCACGTCGCATACATCATCAATCAGGCCGCCAAGGTCGGTGACGTGGTGCTGACCATGGGCACCGGAGACGTCACCACCTACGGTGAGGTCATCATCGATCAGCTCGCCGCCCGAAAGGCGGCTGCGCAGTCGGCCTAGCCCCCACTAGGCCGCCGGCACGCCGCCGGGCTCCGTCAACTGGTGCGCGAGCGCCTGGAGCCCGGCGGCGTTTGCCGCTTTCACCAGCACGACATCTCCTGACCGGAGTCCCGCGCGCAGCTTCCCGAGCGCGGCCGACGCATCCGGCACCCGATCCACGACCGTGTTCCCGGTCGACGCGCCAGCCGCGTACTGGTCCGCGCCATCCCCGCCGATCGCCACCAGCCAGCCGGCCCCGATGCCCGCGACCCGTTCCCCGATCTCCCGGTGGGTCTGCGGGGCCTCGTCGCCCAGCTCGGCCATTTCGCCGAGCACCGCGACCGCGCGCCGGCCATCGCGGGCGGTCATGTCGGCCAGTGCCCGCAGTGCCGCTCGCATGGCGTCCGGGCTGGCGTTGTAGGCGTCGTTGATGACCGTGATCCCATCGGGCCGTACGGTCACCTGCATCCGCCCCGGCGACAGCGCCTCGGCCCGTGACAGCGCCTCCGCTACCGCGCCGACCCGATGGCCCAGCCCGACCGCCACCGTTGCCGCAGCGAGGGCGTTAGCTAGCTGGTGCGCCCCGTACAGCCGTAGCCGAACCTCGGCCCGGTCGCCGCCGAAGACGAGCTGGAACGTGGGGCGTCCGTCCTCATCTGAGGCCACGTCTTCGGCTCGCACGTCCGCCCCTGCATCCAAGCCGAAGGTCAAGACTCGGGCCTTGGTCCGGTCGGCCATGCCCAGCACTCGGGGATCGTCCGCGTTCAGAACCGCAAGCCCGTCCTCGGGCAGTGCTTCGATCAGCTCGCCCTTGGCAGTCACGATGTTGTCGACCGAACCGAACTCGCCCAGGTGCGCGGACCCGATCTTGGTCACCACGCCCACCCGAGGAGGCGCGATCTCGGTCAGGTACCGGACGTGCCCGATCCCTCGGGCGCCCATCTCCAACACGAGATGCCGGGTCTCGGCCGTCGCCCTGGTGACCGTGTACGGCAACCCCAGCTCGTTGTTGTTCGAGGCCCGGTTGGTGACGGTGTCCCCGAACGTCCCGAGCACCTGGCCCAGGATGTCCTTGGTGCTCGTCTTACCCACGCTGCCGGTCACCCCGACGACCACGGCGTTCAACCGGTCGATCACCCCTCGGGCGAGCCGGCCGTATGCCTCAACCACGTTCGAAACCACGACGGCCGGCACGCCCACGGGGCGCCCGGCAAGGACAGCGACAGCGCCCGCCTCTATCGCGCCGTTCACGAAGTGGTGGCCGTCCACGCGTGCACCGGGGAGCGCCACGAACATGCCGCCAGGCTCCACCTGTCGGGAGTCGTGCATCACGGGTGCCACAACAGCAACAAGGGCATCAGGGGCGTCGTGGATCGTCCCGCCGACGATGGCGGCGATCTCTTCGAGCGTGAGTGCGAGCACACCGAAAACGTACCCTCTCTGGCCACTTCGCGATGGACCGGAAGACGGAAGAAGGGCTCCTGGCGCGAAAGCCGGGAGCCCTTCCACTTGGGGTCTATCGCACCGGGCAGGCCCCGTTCGCGCAGTCCTCGTCCACGCCATCGGCAACGAGCACCGCGCTCTCCGCCAGGTAGCGGTCCCGGTTGATCCGCTCCATCGGCGCCTGCTCGCGCGAGCCGTCCACCATGGTCGTCGTCCCCTTGAGCTGCGGTAGCCAGCGTTTGATCGTCTCGGCTACCTCCTCCTGGTCCAGGCCGGGCCGGACGTTGACGGTGAACGAGACGGCGCTGTTGGCCCACTTCGTCTGGTACATCGACTGGAAGGTTAGGTGCATCATCGATGCTCAGCTCGTCGGCGGACTGGACCAGGGCGGCGGCCTCGTCGTAGCTGTAGCCCATCGCCTCGTTTCGATCGAGCAGGCTGTCCTTGGTCGGGAACGCCACGACCATGGTGTTGCCGGACTGATCGTAGATAGGTTCGGCCTGCGCGACGACCTGATAGACCGGTTGAGGATCGCCCCCTGACCGGCGGGTCGCCGGTCGCCCGGCCCGGCCGCGGTCGGTCACCGTCGCGGTCGGCCCGCCCGCACCCCGCCAGGAGACCGACCCATGGGTACGGCGAGAATCGGCGCGTGCCTGTCCACGAGATCACCAACCCCGACGACGAGCGAATCGCCGACTACCGGGCGCTGACCGATGTCGAGTTGCGCACCCGGTGGGAACCGCCGCACGGGCTTTTCATCGCCGAAGGTGAACTGGTCCTGCGCCGGGCGCTGCGGGCCGGCTACCCGCCGCGCTCGTTCCTGGTGGACGCGAAGCGGGTGGACCAGCTCGGGGATCTGGACACCGGGGACGCGCCGGTCTACGCCGCCACCCCGGACGTGCTGGAACGGGCGACCGGGTTCCACGTGCACCGGGGCGTACTCGCCTCGTTCCACCGGCGGGTGCTGCCGACCCCGGCCGAGGTCCTCGCCGCGGCCCGCCGGGTGGTGGTCCTGGAAGACGTCAACAACCACACCAACCTGGGTGCCATCTACCGGGGAGCGGCGGCCCTCGGGATCGACGCCGTGCTCCTGTCACCGACCTGTGCCGACCCGCTGTACCGGCGGAGCGTACGGGTCAGTATGGGCGAGGTCTTCGCGGTGCCGTACGCCAAGTTCGAGCGCTGGCCGGAGGGGCTGAACCAGGTACGGGAGGCGGGCTTCACCGTGCTCGCGATGACGCCGGCCGCGGACGCCGTACCGATGCAACGCCTCACCCCGGCACAGCGGGAGCGGGCGGCGCTGCTGCTGGGCGCGGAGGGTCCCGGCCTCACGGCGGCGGCCCAGGCCGCCAGCGACGTGAAGGTCTCCATCCCGATGCGCCGTGGCGTGGACTCGTTGAACGTGGCCGCTGCCGCCGCCGTCGCCTTCTGGGAGTTGGGCCGGGAAGACCCGCTGTAGCCCCGTTGGGTGGCAAAATGGTTGGACACCCGGTAGATCCGTCGCGATTGTTGGTGACATGCGCCAGGACGAGATCTGGGACGTCGAAGCCGCCGGTCGTTATGACACACCGGGCACCGGCATGTTCGCACCCGACGTCCTGGGGCCGACCGTGGACCGCCTGGCCGAGCTGGCCGGCGACGGAAAGGCGCTAGAGTTCGCCATCGGAACCGGGCGGGTGGCCGTACCGCTCGCGGAGCGGGGAGTGTCCGTCACCGGGATCGAACTGTCATCCCCGATGATCGAACAACTGCGGACGAAGGCGGACGAGGCGGCGATCCCGGTGATCGTCGGCGACATGGCGACCACCGTCGCCCCGGGGAGGTACACCCTCGTCTACCTGGTCTACAACACCATCTCCAACCTGCTCACCCAGGCCGAACAGGTCGCCTGTTTCCGCAACGCCGCCCGGCACCTCAGCCCCGGCGGCCGGTTCGTGATCGAGCTCTGGGTGCCCGAGCTGCGCAAACTCCCACCGGGTGCACCGGCGATGGTCTGGCATTCGGAGCCCGGCTACATCGGCCTGGACACGTACGACGTTCTGCGTCAGCAGGTGGTGTCGCACCACTTCACGTTCGACGACACCCGACAGGCGCGGCTGACCCGCTCGCCGCACCGCTACATCTGGCCGTCGGAACTCGACCTGATGGCCGAGCTGGCCGGGTTCGAGCTGGAGACCAGGCACGGGGACTGGGCCGGCGGCGAGTTCACCGACGAGTCGCGTTCCCACGTCTCGGTGTACCGCCTCCCGCCGCGTCCGTAGCACCCCGTCCCTTCGTTACGCCGCCTCGTACTGCGCGAGGAGTACGCGTCGCCTGGCGTCGTCGTACGTCACGCCGTGCTCGGTGAGCACCGTGGACATCGGCCCGGTCACACCGTGCTTCAACAGTGCCAGGAGCAGGTGACCGGAGTTGATCTCCCGGTGTCGCAGGACGACCGCCTCCCGGAGGCCCAGTTCGATCACCTTCTTGGCCTGCTGGTCGACGGGTACGCCGAAATGGCCTCGGCGGCGGGGCGGCTGGGGCTGGTCCGCCCCGTCCCACGCGTCCGGGCCGAACGCCTCCTCGACCAGGCGGAACACCTCCTCCGCGTCGACCCCGACGGCACGCAGGGCGGTGATCTCGGCGTCGGTCAGTCCGGCCCGGCCCGGTGGCACCGTGGCGGCGGCCCGCAGTACGGCCGCGGTGACGCCGTATTCGGCCAGGACGCGGGCTCCGAGGCTCTGCTCGTCGGTGGCGAGCCCGAGCAGCAGGTGCTCCGGTCCGGCCTTGGCCGCGCCGTCTTCGGCGGCGATCTCGACACCGCCGGTGATGACCCGGCGCGCGTTCCTGCTGAACCGTTCGAACATGGCTAACGCTCCTCGTCCCGCGTCCGATGTGCGTGCTTCTGGTGGACGGCCTGCCGGGTGACGCCGAGCGCGTCGGCGATCGCCTGCCAGGCCCAACCGTGCGTCCGGGCGTTGCGCACCTGGAGCGTCTCCAACTGCTCGACCAGCTTCCGGAGCGCGGCGACGGCCCGCAGGCCGGTGGCGGGGTCGGCGGCGCCGGCCGCCTTGGTGAGTCCCTGGTTGTCGTCCACGTTGTCAAGGTAGGTTGACGGGCCCCGCTCTGTCAACCTACCTTGACATCGGGTGGGAGGGTCGAGTGGTGAACCGCGACGACCCCGCCGACGTGGGAGGTGAGCGTGACGGGCGGCGCGGAGGTTCCTGGTCGCGGCCTTCGCCATCTGGGCGTGACAACGACGGCACAGGGCCACCCCGTCCACAATCCGGTTGCCGGTCCGGAGCGGCCGTTGCGACACTCTGATCCGTGCGGGAGTCGGAGCGTTTTCGAGCCGCCGTCACCACCTGGGCGGCCGGCGGTACGGACTCCGCAGCCGCCGCCACGACCGCCCGTGAGCTGGCCGGCGACGGCCTCGCGACGGTCGTACTCGTCGAAGGGGTCAGCGACCGGAGCGCGGTGGAGGCGCTGGCCGCCCGACGCAACCGCGACCTGGCCGCCGAGGGCATCTGCGTGCTGTCGATGGGTGGCGCGATGAGCGTCGGCCGGTTCCTGCGGATCTTCGCCGCGCTGGGGCTCGACATCGACGTACGCGGGCTCTGCGACGAGGCCGAGGAGGGCTACTACCGGCGCGGGCTGGAGCAGGCCGGCTACGGCACCGTCCTGGACCGATCCACTATGGAATCACTCGGCTTCTACGTCTGCGTCGCCGACCTGGAGGAGGAGCTGATCCGGGCGCTCGGCACCGAAGGCGTCGAACGTGTCTTCGAGGCCGAACACGATCTGGCCAGATTCCGGCTCTTCCAGAACCAGCCCGCGCAGCGCGAGCGGACGATCGAACGGCAACTGCGCCGCTTCATGGGCACGACCAGTGGTCGCAAGGCCCGCTATGGCAGGGCGCTCGTCAACGCCCTCGAACCGGATGACATCCCCCGGCCACTGGACCGTCTGCTCGCCGGCTAGCACTCCAGCTTGCGAGACCGCGGAGCCGGGGAGGAAGGGCTCTGCTCAGCCCGTCGAGCGGGTGCGTCGCGCGGCGACGTACCGGCGGATCTTCTCGGAGGTTCCACAGTCGTCCATGCTGCACCAGCGGCGACTGCGGTTCTTGCTCTCGTCGTTGAAGAGGAAGCGACAGCCTCCGCATCCCTTGATCCGGTCCAGTGCGCCCGTGGTGAGCAGCTGGACCGCCGCGTGCACCACCGGCCGCAGCGGCCGGGCAAGCGTCCGGTCGTCCCGCCAGGTCCATCCGTACGTGCTTCCTCGATCGAGCCGTGCGTGACCGAGCGCGTCCGCCTCGTCGTCTCGCAGCCGGGCGAGTACGGCCGTGCTCGGGCTTCGGCCGGCGGCCACCGCCCGGAACACCTCGTCGAGATCGTCGCGGCTGCGCAGTGATCGCGTGAGGGCGGCGTGAGCGCCACCGGGGTCGTCGTTGGACAGCCGGCGCAGCGTCTCCGTCTCCGGCTCGGTGAGCGCGCCCGCGTACGCGCCCCAGGCGACCAGTTCGGGGTAGCCGGTCAATACGTCGTCGTCCGGGGGCCCGACGGGCGGACCGGCACGGGTGTTGACGAAGTCCAGGGCGAGGTTGCCGCCGACCAGGCGCATCCGCGTAACGCCCGCAAGTGTTTCCATCGAAACCGACTTTACCAGTTGACCTGCATCGAAGCGTGTCGCTAGCATGTTTCCACCATAAGTAATTTAGCTGGTAACGACGGGAGGGCCTCATGGGACGCGGGCGGGCAGTGGGAGCGCTGATCGGCTTGTCCGGGGGGACGTTCCTCTACACCACCGCCGAGGCGATGCCGATCGGGCTGCTGCTTCCGATGGCGGTGGACCTGGCCGTCCCACCGTCGCAGGTGGGCATGCTCGTCACCGCGTACGGCGCGGTGGTGATGGTCGCCTCGGTCCCGTTGACGGCGCTGGTCCGCCGGGTCCCGCGCCGACGGTTGCTGTCGGCGCTCCTGGTCGGTTTCGTCGTCAGCAACGCCATCACGGTGCTCGCGAGCACCTTCACGTTGCTACTGGCGGCCAGGATGGTCACTGCGGTGACCCACGCGCTGTTCTGGGCGGTGGTGGTGCCGGCCGCGGCCGAGCTGTTCCGACCCGCACTGCGCGGGCGGGTGGTCGCGGTCGTATTCGCCGGCGGCACTGTCGCGTTGGCTCTGGGGGTGCCCGCGGGCACCTGGCTGGGCGAGCGCACCGGGTGGCGGGCCTCGTTCCTGGCGGTGGCCGGGCTCGGCGCGGTCGTGCTCGTCGCGGTCGCCACACTGCTGCCCTCGACGAGGCCGGAGGAGGGACATGCCGCCCGGGGTGCGACGCCCGACGTCCGCCGATTCTGGCTGCTGGTGGCGGTGGCCGTCCTGGCGACCGCCGGCGCCATCGCCGCGTACACCTATGTCGCCCTCTTCGTCACCGAGGTCAGCGGATTCCCTGCCTCGTCGGTCGGGGCCATTTTGTTGGCGCGTGGCGTCGCCAGCGTGCTGGGCATCCTCGCCATCGGCGCGGTACTGGACCGCAACCCGTGGCTCGCCCTGGTCGCGACCGTCGCGCTGCAATCGGCGGCACTGCTCGGCCTGTACGCCTTCGGCCACCGGCCATCGGTCTCCGTCGGCCTGATCGCGCTGGCCGGACTGGCGTTCGCCGCCTTCACCGCGGCCCTCGGCGGTCTCGTGCTGCAGGTGGCGCCCGGGCGCTCCGACCTCGCCGCCGCCACGGTCTCCGCCGCGGTCAACGTCGGCATCACCGCTGGCGCCTTCGTCGGCGGCCTCGCTCTGCCGGGCCACGGCGTCCGCAGTACGGTGCTGCTCGGCGCCCTCCTCGGCGTCGTCGCCCTGGTGCTGGCGTTCGGCGAACGACTCATCCGACCCGCGCCCGCCCTACCGGAAGGACAGCGCCGCGCAGAGCTGGTCAAAGGGACGGCATGATCGCCTCGACCAGGTAGGGATCGCTCCTGAGAGGGAGGCGCCGGGAGCGGCCGGCGGCGGATACTGGCGGCGTGTGGAGGGATCTGGCCAACCGGGGTGTCGCTGCCGTGCAAGCCCTACCCACCCTGGCGATCGACACGTTCATCGCACTGGGCTGCTATCTGGCGGCGATCGCCGGGCCGAATTCGCACGACGGCGACATCACCTCCTACAGCCTTGCCTCGCTCGCGTCACTGCCACTGGTGTGGCGTCGGCGCTCGCCGCTCCTCGTTCTGATCGTCACCGGGCTCGCCACCATCGCGATCACCCGGCTGGGAATGGTCCACGAGGTACCCTACGGACAGTTGGTGGCGACCTACACGGTCGCCTCACTGAGCGGGCCGGTCGTGCGTGCCGTGGCCATCGCCGGGACGATCGCCGGGATCGCGTTCGCGCTCGCCGAGAAGACGAACGTCCTGCCGATCGGGAGCACCATTCTCATCTTCGGCGGGGCTTACGCGCTCGGCGCGATCGCCCGGTCGCGCCGGGGGTTGATCGAGACCCTGGAGGCGCGGGCCCGGACGCTCGCCGCCGACTATGCCGAGGCCGCGTCGCGGGAGCGGGAACGGATCGCCCGGGACATGCACGACATCCTCGCCCACTCGGTCAACCTCATGGTGGTCCAGGCCGAGGCCGGGCCGGTGGTGGTGCGCAGCAACCCGGCGCGGGCGGTGACGATCTTCGACGCGATCGCCGACGCGGGCCGTGACGCACTCACCCAACTCCGGCGCACGTTGGGGGTGCTGCGCTCCGAACCCGCCTCCCGCACACCACAGCCGGGGCTCGACGGGCTGGAGTCACTGGTGGCGCAGGCGCGTGGCACGGGAATGCCGACGACGTTGACCGAGCGGGGACACCGCCGGCCGATCGCCCCGGACGTTGCCGTGGCCGTCTACCGGGTGGTGCAGGAGTCGCTGACGAACGCGGTCAAGCATGCCCACGCGAGCCGGATCGACGTGCGACTGCGGTGGGAGGAGGACGGCCTCGACCTGGAGATCCGCGACGACGGGCGGGGCCGCGGCGGGCGTGGTGGCCCCGGTCGGATGCCCTCCGGCGGCCACGGCCTGATCGGCATGCGGGAACGGGTCGCGGCCTGTGGCGGGACCCTCTCGGCCGGGCCTGCCGGAGACGGCAACGGCTTTCGGGTCGCCGCCAGGCTGCCCGTCATGGAGCAGGCAGTGACCGCCGCGAACGTCGATGGCTGACCAGATCCGGGTCCTGGTCGTCGACGACCAGGAACTCGTACGGGGCGGATTCGCCCTCATCCTCGACGCCCAGCCGGACATCACCGTCGTCGGGGAGGCGGCCGACGGGGTCGAGGCGGTCGAGGCCACCGCCGCGTTGGCCCCGGACGTGGTGCTGATGGACGTCCGGATGCCCCGCCTGGACGGCATCGCCGCCACGGCCAGGATCTGTGCGGCCTCGGACGCCAAGGTCCTCGTGCTGACCACCTTCGACCTGGACGAGTACGTCTACGACGCGCTGCGCGCGGGCGCGAGCGGCTTCCTGCTCAAGGACATGCGCCGCGACGAACTCGTCAACGCGGTGCGGGTCGTGGCAACGGGTGAGGCGCTGCTCGCCCCGTCGGTCACCCGGCGACTCATCGCCGACGTGGTCGCGCGCTCCGCCCCGTCCGGCCCGCCACCGGGCGCCGGACGGCTGGCGACGCTGACCGTACGCGAGTCGGAGATGCTGCGGGCCGTCGCCCGGGGGCTGTCCAACGCGGAGATCGCCTCCGAGTTCCACGTCACCGAACACACCGTCAAGACCCACGTCAGCAATGTCCTGAGCAAGCTCAACCTGCGCGACCGGGTGCAGGCGGTCGTCCTCGCGTACGAGTCGGGTCTGGTCGTTCCTCGCTCCGGGGAGTGAGGACGGATCCACTCCGTACGGCGATCCGCTTTCTGCGCCGTCCGCGAAGGATCGACGGCATGACGAGCTCACTCGCCCGCTTCTCCGTACGCCGCCCGGTCATCGTGTTGGTGATCTGGGTGGCCGTCGTCGTCGCCGGTTTCACCGTCGGCATCGGCGTCTTCGAACGTCTGGTCGGCACCGTCGGTGTCGTACCGGGCAGCGAATCCGACCGGGTCCTGGAACTGCGCGAGACCGTGGCCCCGGAACCGCAGCGCCTGACCGCGATCGTGGCCGGTGTCGACGCGAACAGCCCCGACGTGCGGGCCGCGATCGACCGGGCCGCCGACGACGTACGTGCGATGCCCGGTGTCGACTCGGTGGCCCCGGCGGTGCCGTCACCGGAAACGGGGCAGGCGCTGATCTTCAGCATCACGCTCGCTCCCGGTACGACACAGCCCGGCACGCCGGACGCCGACGACCCCGCCGACGCGGTTGCCGAACAGGCCGCCCACCGCATCCACGCACTCGACGGTGACCTTCCGGGCAGCACCGTCACTGTCGCCGGTGGCTCGCTCACCGCGAACGAGTTCAGCAGCCAGGCGGCCCGTGACGTCGCACGAGCCGAGATTCTCAGCACGCCGGTCGTACTCCTGCTGCTTCTGTTGGTTTTCGGGGGTTTGCTCGCGGCCGGTCTGCCGCTGCTCGTCGCGGTCGCCGGAGTCGGCGGCACGTTCGGCGTGTTGTTCGCGTTCAGCGAGGTCAGCGACGTTTCGGTGTACGCGATCCAGGTGGTGACGATGTTGGCGGTCGGCCTCGCCGTCGACTACGCGCTGCTGATCGTCAACCGGTTCCGCGAGGAGCGCGCCGTCGACGCCGAGGTCGGCGGTGCCGTGCTGCGTACGGCAGGCACCGCCGGTCGTACCGTGTTGTTCTCCGGGCTGACGGTCGCGGTCGCGCTGGCCGGGCTGACCGTGTTCCCGGATCCGTTCCTGCGTTCGATGGGCCTGGCCGGCGTGGCCGTCGTCGTGATCGACATGCTCGCCGCGCTGACCCTGCTGCCGGCCCTGCTGGCGCTGCTGGGCAGACGGATCACCCCGCGTGCGGCGCAGCCGGCAGGCAAGGGCTTCTTCGCGCTGGTGGCCCGCTTCGTCCAACGCCGCCCGGCGGCGGTCGCGCTCTCCGTGCTCGCCGTGATGGTGGTCATCGCGCTTCCCGTGCTCGACCTGCGGCTGTCGCTGGGCGATCCCCGGCTGTTGCCGGCGAGCACCCAGACCCGGGCCCTGTACGAGGAGACGGCCCGCCACTATCCCGACCAGGTACGTCCCGACCCGGTGTCGGCGATGGTCGACGCGGCTCCGGACAGTGTCGAGGTCGGCAGGCTGCGAGAGTCGATCGCCGGGATGGACGGCGTACGTGAGGTGGAGGTCGTACCGGTCGGCGACATGACCCTGTTGAACGCCGACGTCGACGAGGAGAACCAGGAAGCGGTGGCCCGCGCGGCACGGGACCTGGCCTCCCCGGTCGAGGTTCTCGTCGCCGGGGACGCGGCATCCCTGATGGACTACCGGCAGATGCTCGGCGAACGGCTGCCGTGGGCCGCCGGGCTCGTCGCGCTCGGCACCCTGGTCCTGCTGTTCCTCTTCACCGGTTCGGTGCTCCTGCCGATCAAGGCGGTACTCACCAACCTGCTGAGCATCGGCGCGGCACTCGGCGCGGTGGTGTGGGTGTTCCAGAACGGCAATCTCGGCCAGCCCGACCTCGGCGGCACCAACCTGTCGGTCCCGGTGCTGGTCGCGGCGATCGCGTTCGGCCTGTCCGTCGACTACGAGGTGTTCCTGCTCTCCCGGATCCGGGAGCGGTGGCGTGCGGGTGCGGCACCGGACGAGGCGGTCGCCGAGGGCATCCAGTTGACCGGTCGCATCGTGACGGCAGCGGCGCTGCTCCTCGCCGTCGTCTTCGCGGGCTTCCTGGTCGGCGGGTTCACCCCGATCCGGGCGATCGGGCTCGGTCTGGTGCTGGCGGTGCTGCTCGACGCGACGATCGTACGGATGCTCCTGGTCCCGGCGACGATGACGATGCTGGGCCGTTACAACTGGTGGGCGCCGGGGCCCCTGCGTCGGCTCCACGCCCGAATCGGGGGCAGCTTCGACGAAGCTCCGTCCGAGGCCGAGGACCCCAAGGAACTCGTCGGCATCGCACACTGACCGGATCGCGGGTGAGAGGATCCCGTCGTGATCAGGGGACTGCTGCTCGACTTCTACGGCACGGTCGTGGAGGACGACGACCTCATCGTGGCGGAGATCGCGGACCGGGTGGCGGCCGGCGCCGCCACCCCGGTCACCGCAGGCGAGGTGGGGGCGGCCTGGAACCAGGAGTACGAGCGGGTCGCCGACCGTACGCCGTTCCGGCCGCTGCGGGAATGCGTGCTGCGGAGCCTCGGAACGGTGCTGACCGAGGTCGGCTACCCGGGTGACCCGGCCGAGTTGTGCGCGCCGCAGTTCGCGTACTGGCGGACGCCGCCGTTGCGGCCGGGCACTCGTGAGTTTCTGTCCCGCGTCACGGTGCCGGTGTGCGTGGTGTCCGACGTCGACAGCGCGGACCTGCGGGCGGCGACGGCGTTCCACGGGCTGTCCTTCACCGCCGTTGTCACCAGCGAGGACGTGGGGGCGTACAAGCCGGACGGGGCCATGTTCAGCCGGGCGCTCGACGCGCTGGGGCTGGGCGCGGACGAGGTGGTGCACGTCGGGGACTCGCTGCGTGCCGACGTACGCGGGGCTCATGCGGCCGGGATCCGGGCGGCCTGGATCAACCGTCGTGGGCAGGCCCGGCCGCCGGACGTGCCGGTGCTCTACGAGGTCGCGGATCTGTCCGGCCTGGCGGCGGTCATCGGGTGACAACCGCCGGCCCGTAGAGCCGGGTCAGTCGTGGGTGATGGTGTGGAGGAACGCGCGCCAGGCGGTGGGGGTGAAGGTGAGGGCTGGGCCCTGCCGGTCCTTGCTGTCGCGTACGCAGATGGTGGCGGGCAGGTTGTCGGCGATCTCGACGCAGTCACCGCCGTTGCCGTTGCTGCGGGTGCTCTTGCGCCACTTGGCGCCGGTCAGGTCCATGTCTCGGCCACCTCCGATATGAGCGCCGTTGTCACTACGTAATCAGTCGTGGGTGATGGTGTGGAGGAAGGAGCGCCAGGCGGTGGGGGTGAAGGTGAGGGCTGGGCCCTGCCGGTCCTTGCTGTCGCGTACGCAGATGGTGGCGGGCAGGTTGTCGGCGATCTCGACGCAGTTTCCGCCGTTGCCGTTGCTGCGGGTGCTCTTGCGCCACTTGGCGCCGGTCAGGTCCATGTCTCCGCCACCTCCGATATCAACTCCAGCGACTGCTGGTGCGGCAGTGCCTCGCCCCGGATCGACTCCCACACCTGGACGGTGCGTTTCACGTCCTCGGCCCGGTCGTACGTCTGCCCGTTGAGCTGTCCTTCAATGTAGACGATGTCCTCCCCGGTGGGCGGTGTGGCCATCACGAACGGGCCGTTCAGGCCGGCGTAGGCCCCGGCCGTCTCGGGGACGACGTGGATCCGCAGGCGGGGGAGTGAACTGCCGAGTTTGGTCAGGTGCCGCAGTTGTTCGCGCATCACCTCCGGGCTGCCCACTGGGCGGCGCAGGACCGATGCGTCCATCACCAGCGTGAGTAGTGGGGAGTGGTCGCGGGTGAGTAGTTCCTGCCGTTCCAGCCGCGCGGTTACCTGTTGTTCCAGCGCCTCGGCTCGGAGCAAGCCGCTGCCGGACAGGACGGTGCGGGCGTACGCCTCGGTCTGGAGCAGGCCCGGGACGAACAGTGGCTCGTAGCCGCGCAGCGCCTCGGCCTCCTGTTCGAGTTCGGCCCACTCGCGGAACCAGGCCACGAGGGAGTCCCGGCCGAGCTTGCGTTGGATGCGGGTCAGGATGCCGCCGGTGTTGAACACCTTGTCGCAGCGGCGGGCGAAGTCGGCGCTGGGCCGCCGGTCGCAACTTTCGATCTTGCCGACGAGGGCACCCGAATAGGAGATTTCCTCGGCGAGTTCCGTCTGTGTCATGCCGGCGGCGGTGCGGAAGATCTTCAGTTCCTCGGCGAACAGTTCGAGAACGGGCGAGTGGCTCACGGACAACCTCCGGACAATTGACGGACAGGCATCGGACAGGCATCGGAAAAATACGGATTGCGCGGTGAGAAGGTGCTGGTGGGCGGCGGTTTGACTGGGTGAGCATAGGTGAATGGGGAGTGGACTGTCACTAGTGGAATGGTGGTGATTCGTTAAAGCACGCGACTGTTCCGGGATGACGACCGGAGGTGGGTGACCGGCTCAAGATCGGAAAGGTGATTGCCGTACCTGTGGGATATGCAACGCGGGATTGACGACCCGCCGACGGTGGGCCGACCGTGTTGCCTGTGAATATTCAGCCGATCCCCGACGCGAGCGACAACGATTCACCGGACGTCGCCCGCCTGCGGAACGCCATCGCGTGCGAGCTGCACGCGCAACTCGCCATGCGCGGCGAGACGATCGAGCTTGAGGACATCCCCGAGGTCGCCCGCGCCGTGGCCGTACAACTCGGGCACGCGTTCCGGATCGAGTGGGCGCCCCGGTGGGTGGAGGACCGGGACGACGGCGAGTGGCTCAGCCTGGACGCCGCCGTCTTCCAGGGATCCGAGCTGCCGGACGGGAACGGCGATTCAACGGCCGACCGGTACCCAATTTTTGATCACGAATCCCCGCGACCGCTCTGAGGCCGGCACACAACACGGCCGAGACCTGATCTTGGAGCCGGGTCACGGCCGCGCCGGGTGTGGTCGCTCCGAGCCCCCGGACGGTACGGTGACCAGCGTGTTCCCTACCGTCCGTGAGGTCCTCGCGCTCGACCCGGTGCGACACGGCGGACCCCGGCTGGTGGCCGGGCAGGACGGTCTGGACCGGCTCGTCCGCTGGGTGCACGCGGCCGAGGTGCCCGACATCGCAGCCCTGCTCAACGGGGGTGAGCTGGTGCTCACCACCGGGATCGGCCTGCCCTCGGACGACGCCGGGCTGCGGGCCTTCATCGGTGAGCTGGCCGACGTCGGGGTCTCCGGGCTGCTGGTCGAGCTGGGCCGGCGGTACCCGACCAGCGTGCCCAGGGTCATGATCGCGGCGGCGGAACGGCGCGGGCTGCCACTGGTGGAACTACGCAGGGTGACGCCGTTTGTCCGGATCACCGAGGCGGTGCACGCCCTGATCGTCGACGCCCAGCTCACCGAGCTGCGCGCCACCGAGGAGATCCACCAGCGGTTCACCGACCTGTCGGTCGAGGGTGCCGAACCGGCCGAGGTGGTCCACCAGGCGGCCAGGCTCGCCGGATGCCCGGTGGTGCTGGAGAACCTGTCCCGGCAGGTGCTCGCGTACGACACGGCGGGGGAGCGGGCGGAGCTGCTGCTCGGGAGCTGGGAGCAGCAGTCGCGGCGGATCCAGCCGGCCGGGCGGACCGCGTACGACCCGGACGCCGGGTGGTTGGTGACCACCGTGGGCGCCCGTGGCCAGGACTGGGGGCGGCTGCTGCTGCGTTGGCCCGGTGCCGACCTGGCACCCGGTGCCGCGACCCCGGCAGCCCCGCCGACCCGGCTGACCATCCTGATCGAGCGGGCCGCGTCGACGCTGGCGCTGGGCCGGCTGATCAGGCGCGACGCCGAGGGCCTGGAACGCCAAATCCACCGCAACCTGCTCACCGCCCTGCTCGACCATGCCCGACCGGTGGACGAGGTCGCGCTGCGGGCGCGGGCCCTCGGGGTGACGCTGGAGCGTCGGCACCTGGTCGGGGTGGTGGTCCGGCACCGGGCCGACGAGGCCGGCACACCGATGGCCCAGGCCCGGCTGCGGGATCTGGCCGACGCGGTCGGGCAGGCACTGCGCGAGGCCGAGCTGACCGGGCTGGCCAGCGCCCTGGACGACCAGGCCGTGGGCGCGCTGCTCGCGCTGCGGGACCCGGCGGCCGAGGACCGGTCACTGGCCGCGTTCGCCGCCGCGTTGCACCGGGTACGCCGGGACGCCGCCCCGCCCGGACCGGGTGGGACCGCCCCGGACGCGGTGATCGTGGCGGCGGGTTCCGGCGTCGACTCGCTCCGCGAGGCGCGTCGCTCGCTGGTGGAGGCCCGCCAGATCGCCGACGCTGCCCGTCGCGGGCGGCACGACCTGGCCGTGTTCCGGTTGCCGCACGTCGGGCTCGCCGGCCTGCTGCACCTGCTGCGGGACGAGCCCCGACTACAGACCTTCGTCGAGCGGGAACTCGGTCCGCTGCTCGCCCACGATGCCGAGCACCCGAAGGAACGGCTGCTCGGCACGCTGCGGGCGTACCTGGACCACGGGCGGAACAAGTCGGCGGCGGCCACTGCGGCGCACCTGTCCCGGCCGGCGTTCTACGAGCGGCTGGCCAGGATCGCCCGGATCCTCGACGCCGATCTCGACGCGGTCGACGACTGCCTGTCCCTGCACGTCGCCCTGCTCGCCCTCGACGCGGTCCGGGACGTCTGACCCGCTACCGCTGAGCAGCCGGGCGGGTTATTCCAGGTCGGCGCGGGCCTTCGCGTACGACGGGGGGACGAAGTGCGGGCCGCCGGGGGTGAACACCTCCGAGTTCGCCGCCGTCGCCCACGCGGCCGACGGCACGATCTGGACCAGCGACCGTACGACCTCCGCGTCCCGCCACTGCTCCTGCTCGGCGATCAACCCGAGCGCCACCACCGACTCCTCGACCTCGCCGACGCACTCGAACGGCTTGTGCGCGTCGATCCCGAGCAGTTCCAGGTAACCCGGCACCTGCAACGTGTCGGCGAGCAGGTCCACCCCGAAGATGTGGACCAGCCGTTCGCGGGGCATGAACGGGGACATCGCCAGGAACACGAACCGGCACTTGGGGCAGTCGCCGCACCACCGTACGGTCGGGTCGTGCAGCTTGAACGCCTTGTTGCAGCTCGTCACGACGTCGTCGTACCGGTCGAACTGGGCGAACAGCCTGGCGATGTGCAGCTCCGACAGCGGGCGCAGCAGCGAGAAGTACGGCTCGGTCAGGCCGGCGTGACCGGCCAGGGCACCCCGGAGCAGCCCCTCGGCCTCGACGCCCTTGGACCACTGGTGGTTGATCTCGTGACCGTTCCAGATCAGGTTCGGGTCGGACGCGGAACGCTCGTTGGACATCACCACCGGACCGAGCCCGTGCAGGACCGCGGTCGCCACCGCGATCAGCGAGTTGATCGCGGTCACCGGGATGTGCCCGTTGCGGGCACCCTCGGCGTTGAGCTCGAACAGGACCGGGTCGATCCGGCGGCGGGCGGCCAGGGCGGTGAGCCCGGACGCCTGGTTCACCGAGACGATCACCGGGTTGGGGTTGACCGAGAACGGCACCGGATCGAGGCCGGCCCGGCGCAGCGCCTCCAGGCTCACGATCGAGTCCTTGCCCCCACCGACCGCGCAGAGCGGACGGCCGTCGGAGTTGTCCAGCAGAGCCGGCTCCGGCACCTGCCCGGCCGGGACCGTCGGCTCCAGGTCCAGCACGTACGGGAGGTCGTTGCGGTACGCGTACTCCGCCAGGCCCTTGGTGTAGATGGCGGTGACCAGCGCGACGGCGGCCTCGCCCAGCGGCGCCGGCACCAGCAGCCGGGGCGGCGCGGCGGCCTTGTAGTAGCTCACCCCGGCGACCAGGTGCAGCAGGTCCAGCACCCGGCGGAAGGTCGCCTCGGTCGACGCGGTGGGCGGGATCGCCGGCACCGGGAAGGTGATCACCTCGGTGAACCGCTGCTCGCCGTCCGGGCCGGACAGGAGGTAGTCGAACGATGCGGTACCGGTGGCGAGGTCGACCGAGTACGACGGGAACGAGAAGTCGGTCATCTGCCTGAGTTGTCCGTTGCGCACAGGCCATAGTAGTCCCGCCCGGTACGGCCGCGGATCGTAGCCGGGCGATCCGTCCCCCGGCCGGACCGGCGGGTGTTGTCGACGCCTCCTACCCTCGGCCGTGATGTGACGAAGGGCGCTTTCTGCCACGGACCGGTCCTCCCCGCCAACGGCCACGACGTGCGGCGGGGCAGCATCGGGGCCGGCGACCCGGAGGGTGGTGGCCGATGACGGGATACCGGATACCGGACCGGGCGGAGCGAAGTGTCCGGGCACGTTCTCCGGGGCGGCCGGGACGGGCGCGGCGGCGGCTGACCCGGCTGGTCGCGCACACCGACCCGGTCGCCCTGGCCGGGATCGGGCTGTCGGTGGCCCTGTCCGTCGCCCTCGACCTGACCAGTGCGGCCTCCGGCGTCGAGTCGTTGTTCGCCGGCCTGCTCGGCACCACGATCTCGCTGCTGGTCGACTCGATCGCCCGCGCCGAGCGCCGGTTCGAGCTGCGGACGCTGATGGCCGGGGAACCCTGGCTGACCGAGGCCCTCGTACCGATCATGACCGGGACCAGGGAGGCGGTCGAGCACTATCCGGACACCCGGGTCGCGGCCGAGGCACGGCGGCGCTTCGACCGGCTCCGGGTCGAGACCGGGCACCTGCGCGCCGGCCGGATCATCCGTCCGGGTACGGACCACCGGGACCTGATCGAGGCGACCAGGGACTGCGTCGGCCGGCTCGACGCGATAACGAACGTCCTGCCGTGGACCGGCGGCGAGCCGAACTGGTGGGGCAGCGACATCGGCCGGTACTACTGGACCCTCAACCTGGAGGCGCTCGCCCGGGGGGTCACGATCAACCGGATCTTCGGCTACCACCAGCTCACCGACCAACTGCGCGAGCTGGTCGACGACCAGCGCCGGGCCGGCGTACGGGTCGGTCTGTTGCCCTGGCGCTCGGTGGACCGGAGCCTCGATCTGAACCTGGCCGTCTGGGACGGTACGAGTGCCTGGGAGGGGCGGATGACCCCGCACGGGGAGATCGGCGAGAACGTCTTCTCGGTCAACCCCGACGACCTGGACCGGCTGCGTACCGCCTACCAGACCTGTGCACGGGTCGCGACCTTCACCGACTGATGCCCGACCTGCCCTCGCCGGTGGCCCGGTCATGAGCTGGACCACGGTGCTGCTCGTCGCCGCCGTGGTGTGGTCGGTCAGCCTGATCAGGTCGGTACGGTGGCGCGCGTTCGTCTACAGCCTGCCGCTGCCGATGACCGTCGCGCTCGCCGGCACCGGGTTCCCGGTGGACGGCACCCAGGTGCTCGGCGTGGTCGCGCTGAACCTCTTCTTCCTCACCGTCACCGTGGCGTACCACCGGTTCGGGGTGCCGATCCTCCTCGCCGACCTGCTCGGGCTGGCGGTCTACCTGGGGCTGAGCGCGGCACTCCTGCGGGTCGCGCCGCTGCCGTTCGTGCCGGTCCTGGTCGGCGTACTCGGGCTGTGGTCGGTGGTGATGCTGCTCCTGCCCCGGTGGGCCGGGCCGCTGCCACCGGCCCCGCAGCGGCACCCCCTGCCGGCGCTGCTCCGGTTACCGGTCATCCTCGCCGGGTCGACCGTGGCCGTGCTGCTCGGTCAGCAACTGCGCGCAATGGTGGTGACGTTCCCGTACTCCGGGGTGCTGGTGGCCATCGAGAGCCGGCGCGACCTGGCCGAGTTCAGCCGCCACTTCGTCGGCAACAGCCTCGCCCTGGTCGGGTTCCTGGCCGGATACCACTGGCTGGAGGCGGGCCCGCAGCCGGTGGCCCTGGCCGGGGGATGGGCCGGGTGGGTGGTCACCGCGCTCCTGCTCCGGCTGCCGCGAATGCTCCGGCTGCCGCGCCGGTTCCACACCGGACGAGGACGCGGCGGAGCCGACGGATCCGAACGGGAACCAGGCGGGGCTGACGGAGTGTCAGTGCCGGGGCCCGCACCGGCTACAGGGTGGCAGTTGCCGGGGACGGCGGATCGATGAAAGCGTGCAGTCATCCGCGTACCCGGGGTGAAGGGTGTGATGACGATGGCCACCGACGACCTGCTGGCGCGGCACCGAGCCGTGCTGCCGTCCTGGATGCCGCTCTACTACGAGGAGCCGATCGAGCTGGTCTCCGGCTCGGGACGCCGGGTCACCGACTCGACCGGACGCAGCTACCTGGACTTCTTCGGCGGCGTCCTGACCAACATGATCGGTTACGACATCGCCGAGATTCGTGACGCGGTCGCCCGCCAGCTCGCCACCGGCGTGGTGCACAGCTCCACCCTCTACCTGATCCGGCAGCAGGTCGAGCTGGCCGAGAAGGTCGCCCGGCTCTCCGGCATCCCGGACGCGCGGGTTTTCTTCACCAACTCCGGCACCGAGGCGAACGAGGCGGCGCTGCTGGTCGCCACCAACTACCGCCGGTCGCACCAGATCCTCGCCGTACGCAACAGCTACCACGGCCGGTCGTACGCGACGATGGGCATCACCGGACACCGGAGCTGGTCGGCGAGTTCGCTGAACCCGTTGCAGGTGAGCTGGCTGCACTCGAGCGACCGGATGCGGGGACTGCTCTCCCGGCTCGACCCGCAGGTGCAGGTCGACGCGGCCGTGGACGACCTGCGCGAGGTGCTGGCGACCCAGACCAGCGGGGACGTGGCCTGCCTGATCGCCGAGCCGATCCAGGGCGTGGGGGGTTTCGTCCACCCGCCGGACGGGCTGCTGGGGGCGTACAAGAAGGTGCTCGACGAGTCGGGGATCCTGCTCATCTCCGACGAGGTCCAGACCGGCTGGGGGCGGACCGGGGAGCACTTCTGGGGTTACCAGGCGCACGACGTGGTGCCCGACCTGCTCACCTTCGCCAAGGGGATCGGCAACGGTTTCGCCCTGGCCGGGGTGGTCGGGCGGGCGCCGGTGCTGGAGGAGGTCAAGGCGATCAGCTTCTCCACCTTCGGCGGCAACCCGATCTCCACCGCCGCCGGTAACGCCGTACTGGACTACCTGCTCGACCACGACCTGCAGGGCAACGCCCACCGGGTCGGCGCGATCCTGCGCCAGGGCCTGGACGAGGCGGTCCGGGAGCACGACATCGTCGGCGAGGTACGCGGCAAGGGGCTGATGCTGGCGGTCGAGTTCGTCCGTCCGGGCAGCCGGGAGCCGGACCCGGCGAACGCCGTACGGGTCTTCGAGGAGTGCCGCCGGGGCGGGTTGCTGGTCGGCAAGGGCGGCCTGTACGGCAACGTACTGCGGATGGGTCCACCGCTGACCCTCACCGAGGCGGAGGCCCGGGAGGGGCTGGACATCATCCGTACCGCGATCGCCACGGTCGCCGCGCGCTGACCGATATCGATCAGGTGTCCGTCGGCGCTGGTGGTGCTTCACGCCGGTCCGAGGGTGATCTGAGCCAGCGGAGTACGGCGGCCCCGGTCAGGTAGCTGACCAGGGCCGCCGTGGGCAGTCCGACCGGTTCCGGCGAGTCTTTCGAGGTCAGGCTGTTGTCGAGCAGCGCGGCCACCACGGCCGCGATCCCGACCCCGGTCAGCACCGCCCTCGGCACCGTCCGCTCCGGCCTTCCCACGAGGCGGGCCGGCGGCCCCGCCCCGGATCGGCCCCGGCGGAGGCGGTGAAGCGGGCGCCCGGTGGGCCGCAGCGACCGGATCGGCCCGAGGGGCAGGAAACGTGACCGGCGTCCGGCCCCGGTCTCGATCGGGCTGAACACGGCCACCAGCACCGCCAGCACCACCGTCAGGGTGACCAGCCAGGGCAGCCGCCACAACCACCAGGCGCCGCTGCCCACGGCCGGGGTGGGCAGCGCGTCCAGCGCGTCCAGCGCGCCGACCAGCAGCACCGCGGCGGTGATGTGCCAGAGGAAGATCGTCAGCACGACCGCGTTCGCCGCGATCACCACCAGCCAGGGGCGGGGCCGGTGCAGCCAACGTTCCGCCGGGCCGCGCAGGAGCAGGATCACCCCGAGCTGCCACGTCGCGTTGGCGAGCAGGGCGAGGCTCGGCGGTGACATGTTGTGCAGCCGCTCGCCCGGGATGTTGACCATGCTGACCGGGTACGGTCCGGCCAGCGTCAGCGCCAGCAGCGCGGCGAACCCGCCGAACAGCAGCCCGACGCCGACCGTCGGCCCCATCGGCAACTGGGTGCGCAACAGCCCGCCGCCGCTGCGGCCGGTGCCGGTCCGGCTGTCCCGCCAGGCATAACCGAACTGGTGCACGGCGAGCCACCCGAACAGGAAGTTCCCGCTGGCGTACGACTCGGGCCCGACCAGCCGGGCCAGGTCGCCCCCCACCACCAGCGCCAGCAGCGCCACCGGTACGGCGAGCCCGAAGCGCCGGTGCAGCGCGTACGTCACCGGGGTCAGGGCCACCACCGCCAGGTACGCGGCCAGGAACCAGAGCGGGATGGTGGCGAACCAGACCACCGGGCGTACCTGTTCGGCGTCGGCCCCGACGAGTTGGGCGCCCAGCGCCGCGCCGGCCAGGACGACGATCAGTGCCGTGGTCGGCCGCAGCAGCCGGGCGCACCGGTCCAGCAGCCAGTCGCCGGCCCGACCGCCCCGGCGCCGGTGACTGCTCAGCGAGGCGGCGTTGGCGTACCCGCCCACCAGGAAGAAGATCGGCATGACCTGGAACAGCCAGGTGCCGGGTCGGGCGGCGGAGAGTTCGACCAGGGCGGAGCGCCCGGTGAGCCGCCCGGACCGGTCGTAGTCGATCACGATGATCAGCCAGTGGCCGATCACCACGGCCGCGATCGCCAGGGCGCGGAGCAGGTCGAGGTAACGCTCCCGCTCGGCGGGCGTCTCCCGGGCGAGCTGCCCCAGCCGACGCCGCATGTGAACAGGCTAGGGCTGATCGTCCGGGGGAAACCGGCAAACCCGCGACGCCGGGTCCCCGGCCCGGACGGCGCCGCCGTCGCCCCGTTGCTCGTCGACGAGGCCGGGTGCGATCGTGTTCCGGCTGCTCAGGGTGCTTGACGGGGATGGTGGGCGGGTCGCCCGTCGACCCGTCGGGGCAGGTAACGGTTTGAAAACTTCGCCCACAGTCTTGACACGGAGGGGGTGTTAGTAAGAACTTTTACCACTAACAGTTAACACTCTTTCCGGAAGGCGTTCACATGGTCGATCACGAGGTGGACACCGCCGCGCGAACCGCGGTGGTCGACGCCGAGGCGTTCGACCGGCGACTAGCCGCCGGACTCTCCCCGAGCGACAGCGTCCTGGTCCGGGTACGTTCCCGGCTCCCGGAGTTCACCGGCGCCCTGCAACGCGTCGCCGAACAGGTGCTCGCCGACCCGGAGGCCGCCGCCCGCGCCACCATCGTCGAACTGGCCGAACGCAGCGGCACCTCACCGGCCACGGTCACCCGGTTCTGCCGGGCGATGGGCTTCGAGGGCTACGCCGACCTGCGGCTGGGCATCGCCGCCGAGACCGGACGGGCGCGCTCGGCCGGCTGGACGGTCGACATCGGCCGGGAGATCCAGCCCGGCGATCCGCTGGAGCGGGTGCTCGGCCAGATCATGGCCGCGGACACCCAGGCGATGCACGACACCGCGACCCTGCTCGACCTGCGGGAGGTCGAACGGGCCGCGGAGGCGATCGCCGCCGCCAGCCGGGTCAACATCTTCGGTGCCAGCGGCAGTGCCCTGGTCGGCGCCGAGATGCAGTTCAGCCTGCACCGGATCGGCGTACCCGCCTGGTCCTGGCACGACGTCCACGAGGGGCTGGCCAGCGCCGCCCTGCTGCGCGACGGAGACGTGGCGCTCGGCATCTCGCACACCGGCGAGACCCGCGAGACGATCGAGATGCTGGCCGAGGCGGGCAGCCACGGCGCCACCACCGTCGCCCTGACCAGCTTTCCCCGCTCGCCCCTGGCGGAACTGGCCGACATCGTGCTGCTCACCGCCAGCCAGGCCACCACCTTCCGCCCGGACGCGCTCTCCGCCCGGCACCCGCAACTGGTCGTCCTCGACCTGCTCTACATCGCGGTCGCCCAGCGGACCCACGACCGTGCCCACTCGGCGTTCCAGCGGACCGCGCGGGCCGTCGGCGGGCACAAGGCGGCGAAGGAGGTACGGGGATGAGCGACCAGGGCCACCCCACCGTACGGATCGGGGCGAACAAATGATCAGCATGCAGGGGTACGCCGACGCGGTCCGCCCGGTGCTCGACCGGCTGCTGGACACCCAGGTCGACGGGGTGGGCCGGGCGGCCGACCTGATCGCCGACAGCCTGCGCGGCGACGGCGTGCTCCAGGCGTTCGGTGCGGGCCACTCCGAGGCGTTCGCGGCCGAGCTGGTCGCCCGTGCCGGCGGACTGGTACCGACCAACCAGCTCTCCCTCTGGGACCTGGTGCTGTACGGCGACGCGTCGCCGGACGTACTCGGCGATCCCAAACTCGAACGCGACCCCACCATCGCCCACCGGATCTACGCGCTCGCGGCTCCCCAGCCGCGCGACGTGTTCGTGGTGGCGTCCCAGTCCGGCATCAACGGCTCGGTTGTCGAGCTGGCGAGGCTGGTGAAAGAACGCGGTCACGACCTGATCGCGGTCACCTCGGTCGAGCACACGGCACGGGTCGCCCCTCGGCACCCGTCCGGTCAACGGCTCGCCGACATTGCCGACGTCGTGCTGGACAATGGCGCGCCGTACGGTGACGCACTGCTGCCGCTGGACGGCGGCGGCGCGGTCTGTGCGGTCTCCTCGGTCACCACCGCGCTGCTGGCGCAGTTGCTGACCGCGGAGGTCGTACGACGGTTCCACGTCGTGGGAGAGGTACCCCCAATTTACCGATCCGCGAACGTCCCCGGCGGGGACGAGCACAACACCGCCCTGGAGTCGCGGTATGCCGGGCGTATCCGGCGTACCGCCTGACCCTGACATTTTGTGGCGACGACGAAACCTAACCGAGGAGACGAAGATGTCCGTAACCCCCGACAAGCCGTCGGATCTCAGCCGCCGCATCGTTCTGCAGCGGGCCGCCGCTGCCGGCCTGCTCGCCGTTCCGGCGGCCGGTCTGCTCAGCGCCTGCGCCACCGGCGGTGACGACGAGACGCAGGAGCAGAGCGAGGGCACCAAGAGCGCCGAGAACCCGTTCGGTGTCAAGGAGGACGCCCAGCTCGAGGTGGTCATCTTCAACGGTGGCTACGGCGACAAGTACGCCACCGACGTGCACGAGCCGCTGTACAAGGCGAAGTTCCCGAAGGCGACCATCAAGCACGAGGCCAGCCAGGCCATCTCCACCGTGCTCCAGCCCCGGTTCGCCGCCGGCAACCCGCCGGAGTTCGTCAACAACTCCGGTGAGAAGTCGCTGGACTTCGGCGCCCTGGTCGCCGACGGTCAGCTCCAGGACCTGACCGAGCTGTGGGACGCCCCCTCGGTGGACGACCCGTCGAAGAAGGTCCGGGACACCGTCGTCCCCGGCACCGTCGACGTCGGTACGTTCAACGGCAAGCCGTACGTGCTCAACTACGTCTCCACCGTGTTCGGCCTCTGGTACTCCGGCAAGCTGTTCAAGGAAAACGGTTGGGCTCCCGCCAAGACCTGGGAGGAGTTCACCGCCCTGCTCGACAAGATCAAGGCCAAGGGCATCACCCCGTTCGGTTACGCCGGTGCGAACGCGCCGTACTACGTCTGGAACGTGATCCTCACCCACGCCGCGAAGATCGGCGGACCGGACGTACTGAAGAACATCGACAACCTCGAGGACGGGGCCTGGACCGCCGAGCCGGTCAAGCAGGCCGCCGCCGCGTGGGCCGAGATCGGCGCGAAGTACCTGGACAAGAGCTTCGAGGGGCTCAAGCACACCGACGTGCAGCTCCTGCAGAACCAGTACAAGGTCGGCTTCTACCCCAGCGGTGACTGGCTGGAGAACGAGCAGGCCAAGGACACCCCGCCCGGCTTCGAGTACCAGATGATGACGCTGCCGAGCCTGACCGCGTCGGACAAGCTGCCGGCCGGCACCGTACGGGCCACCGCGGCCGAGGGCTACTTCGTCTCGGCCAAGAGCGCGAACCCGCGCGGCGCGATGGAGTACATGCGCCAGATGCTCTCCACCGCCGGTGCCAAGGGCTTCACCGAGGTCGTCAAGTCCGCTACGGTCGTGACCTCCGGTTCGACCGGCTACGCGTTCCCGCCCGGTGTGGCCAGCTCGCAGGCCGCGCTCGCCGCCGCCGGTCAGAACGTGGTGAACCTGTTCTTCGACGGCTGGTACAAGGAGCTCGACACCGAGGCCCGGACCGCGACCAACGAGCTGATGTTCGGTCGGATCAAGGCCGACGCGTACTGCGAGCGGATCCAGAAGAAGGCGGACGCGATCAAGAAGGACGCATCCGTCACCAAGTTCAAGCGCTGATCGGAGCGTAGGTCATGCGGCACGGCAAGTATCCATTCGTGATCGGCTTCCTGGCCGCTCCGGTGTTGTTGTACTCGGTCTTCGTGATCGCCCCGTACGCCCAGGCGTTCCAGATCTCGATGACCAGCTGGAGGGGATTCTCTGCCCCGAAGTGGGTGGGCTTCGACAACTATCGACAGTTGGTTGACGACCACCGCTTCTGGCAGGCGATCCAGCATCACCTGGTACTGCTGATCGCCCTGCCGCTGATCACCATCGCCATCGCCCTGTTCTTCTCGTTCATGCTCAACGTGGCGGGCAAGAGCAGCGGGGGCCAGCGGACGGGGGTCTGGGGTTCGAAGTTCTACCGCGTGGTGTTCTTCCTACCCCAGGTCCTCGCCGTGGCGATCATCGCGGTGCTGTTCCAGACGGTCTACCGGCCCAACGAGTCCGGGCTGATCAACGGCCTGCTGATGAAGATCGGCCTGGATCCGATCCTGTTCCTGGTCAATCCGAACATCGCGCTCTGGTCGATCCTCGGGGTGCTGGTCTGGCAGTCGGTCGGCTTCTACGTGGTGCTGTTCTCGGCCGGCATCGCCTCGATCCCCGGAGAGATCTACGAGGCCGCCGAGATGGACGGGGCCAACCGGGTCACGCTCTTCTTCCGGGTGACCCTGCCGTTGCTCTGGGACACCCTCCAGGTGGCCTGGGTCTACCTGGGCATCGCCGCGTTCGACGCGTTCGCGGTGGTGGCGGTGCTCTCGGTCGACAACGGCGGCCCGGACGGGGCGACCACGGTCCTGGCGCTGGAGATCTACCGCAACGCCTTCACCTACCAGAAGTTCGGGTACGCCTCGGCGATGGGTGTGGCGCTGTTCTTCCTGACCATCACCTTCGCAGTGTTCACGCTGCGGGTAACCAAGCGGGAAAGCGTCGAGTACTGATGGGTACACAGCTGACCACGACCAGGATCGACCAGCCGGACGGTCCCGGCCCCCGACCCCTCCCGCCCGCGGAGCAGCCCCGACGCGGCAAGCGTGCCGGCCGTCGCGAAGTGAGTCTGCTCAACGGCGCGGGCCACCTGGTGCTGTTCTTCTGGGCAGTGATCATCGTGGTGCCGATCCTCTGGGTCTTCCTCGCCTCGTTCAAGAACACCACCGAGATCTTCAGCAGCCCGTGGACCCTGCCGGCGGAACTGCGCTGGGAGAACTGGAGCCGGGCCTGGACCACGGCGCGGGTCGGCCGCTACTTCCTCAACAGCGTCATCGTGGTCGGCTGCGGCACCTTCCTGACCATGCTGCTCGGTTCGATGGCCGCGTACGTGCTGGCCAGGTACAAGTTCTGGGGCAACCGGTTCATCTACTACCTGTTCGTCTCCGGGCTGGCCTTCCCGGTCTTCCTGGCCCTGGTGCCGCTCTTCTTCGTGGTGCGCAACCTGGGACTGCTGAACACGTACACCGGTGTGGTGCTGGTCTACACCGCGTACTCGCTGCCGTTCACCGTCTTCTTCCTGGTCGCCTTCTTCCGTACGCTGCCGAACTCGGTGGCCGAGGCGGCGATGATCGACGGGGCGTCGCACACCCGGCTGTTTTTCCAGGTCATGCTGCCGATGGCGAAACCCGGCATGATCAGCGTGACCATCTTCAACATCATCGGTCAGTGGGCGCAGTACCTGCTGCCGCTGGTGCTGCTCTCCAACGCCAAGGACAAGTGGGTGCTCACCCAGGGCATCGCCGACATCTCGGTGAACGCCGGGTACGAGGCGGACTGGTCCGGGCTGTTCGCCGCGCTCACCATCGCGATCCTCCCGATGATCATCGTGTACGCGATCTTCCAGCGTCAGATCCAGTCCGGCCTGACCGCCGGCGCGGGCAAGTAGTCCCACCGGACCACCCACCGCACCGGTAATCCGCGTCGCACTGCCCGGCCCACCCGAGGCGAACATGTCGGAGGGGCCGGGCAGAATCGCCACCGTGCTGGTGGCGGTGATGCCCGACGAGGGCGGCGGGGGCGAGTGGCAGCCCCTGCATCCGGACGGGCGCCCGGCCGGGCCGGCCGAACCGGTGACCGACCTGGTCGCCGCGATCGCCGAGCGTGAGTCGCGGGACCGGCCGCGCTGGATCTGGCCGGCCACCGCGTCGACCTATCCGGCCCTGCGCCGGGCCGGCGTACGCGTCGACCGCTGCCACGACGTGGAGCTGACCGAGGCGCTGCTGCTCGGCCACACCGGCCGGTGGGGCGAGCCCCGCTCACTCGCCGCCGCCTGGGCCCGGTTGTCCGGGACACCGGTGCCTGCCGACCCGGCCCCGCGTGCCGCCATCCCGCCGGGCAACACGCAGGCCGCCCTCTTCGAGCCGGTCTCCGAGTCCCCGGCGATGGGTCTGGCCGCACTGGTCGCGGTCTACGCCGACCAGCACGCCCGGATCGAGGCGACCGGTGAACCGGGGCGGTTCCGCCTGCTGGTCGCGGCCGAGTCCGCCGGGGCGCTGATCGCGGTCGAGATGGCCGCCGACGGGCTGCCGTGGCGCGGCGACGTACACGACGACCTGCTGCACGACCTGCTCGGCGAGCCGTCCCCGGTCGGGCCCCCGCGCCGGCTGGTTGAGCTGTCCGCCGGGATCGCGGCGGCGTTCGGGGTCCGGCAACTGCACCCCGAGTCGCCGGCCGAGGTGCTGCGCGCCTTCGCCCGCGCCGGGATAGAACTGCCCAGCACCCGGGCCTGGGTGCTCCGCGGGGTCGACCACCCTGCGGTGCCGCTGCTGCTGGAGTACAAGGAGCTGTACCGGATCTGGACCGCGCACGGCTGGGCCTGGCGGGACACCTGGGTGCACGACGGGCGGTTCCGCCCGGAGTACGTGCCGGGCGGCGTGGTCTCCGGCCGGTGGGCCACCCGTGGTGGGGGAGCGTTGCAGATCCCCAAGGTGGTCCGGCGGGCGGTACGGTCCGATCCGGGCTGGCGGTTCGTGGTCGCCGACGCCGGCCAGTTGGAGCCCCGGGTGCTGGCCGCGGTCTCCGGTGACGCCCGGCTGGCCGCCGCCGGTGGCGCGGGGGACCTCTACGCCGCCCTGGCCCGGGACTCGTTCGACGGTGACCGGGCCAGGGCGAAGCTGGCCCTGCTCGGCGCCATGTACGGCCAGACCGGCGGCTCCGCGATCCCGGCGCTGGCCGTACTGCGGCGAAGCTACCCGACCGCCTTCGAATACGTGGAGAGCGCGGCCCGTACCGGGGAGGCGGGTGGACTGGTGCGGTCGTGGCTCGGCCGGACCTGCCCGCCATCGTCGATCGGGGTACGCGAGGACGGTGAGGGCGCGGACTTCGAGGTGCGGGCCGAGGTCGACCCGTTCGGCCCCCGGGCCCGTGCCCTCGCCCGTTCCAGGGGCCGGTTCACCCGCAACTTCGTCATCCAGGCGACCGCCGCCGAGTGGGCGCTGACCCTGCTCGCCGTTCTGCGTGGGACGCTCGCCGGGACCGCCGCCCAACTGGTGTTCTTTCAGCACGACGAGGTGCTGGTGCACTGTCCCGAGGAGCAGGCGCGCGAGGTGGCCGAGTTGGTCCGGACAGCGTCGGACCGGGCCGGACAGTTGCTCTTCGGAGCCACCCCGGTCCGGTTCCCGGTCGACGTATCCGTGGTTGATTGCTACGCTGACGCGGCGTAGTTCCGAATTTGCCCTTTTGGTGCCGATACCTCAGCCTGACCGGGTCGTTGGGCCCGGTGTGCGTACGACGCCGTCGTATGCCGGCGTGGAAGGTGACGCAGCTGAGTCGGATCGCAGGAATGATCATTGCCGCGGGCGGGGGACGCCGGATCGGTGGCCCGGAGGCGTTGCTGCACCAGGGTGAGCGGCCACTGGTGAATCAGGTGTTCGACAGCGTGCGGGACGCCGGTTGCGACCCGGTCGTGGTCGTACTCGGGGCCGCAGCCGAGCAGGTACGGGCAACCGCCGACCTGTCCGAGGCGACGGTCGTGGTGAACCGGTCGTGGGGGACCGGAATCGGCTCCTCCATGCGGATGGGGCTGGACGCCCTCAGCGACCCGGACATCGAGGCCGTGGTGGTGGTGCCGGTGGACATGCCCGGCCTGACCAGCGCGGCGATCCGCCGGGTGACCGCGTTGCCGTACCCGGACGTGCTGGTCTGCGCCACCTACAGCGGGCTGCGCGGCTATCCGATGCTGTTCGGCCGGCGACACTGGGCCGGGATCGCGACGCTGGCCAACGCCGACGTCGGCGCCCGGCCGTACCTGCTCGCGCACAAGCACCAGATCGTCGACATCGCCTGCGACGCGATCGCCGACGGGAGCAGGGTGGACTCACCCGAGCTGATGGCGCACTGGGGGCTGACCGTACCGGTGCCGGCCCAGCGGGTCGCGGTCTGAGCGTGAACGTCAACGGGCGGTCCGATCAGGACCGCCCGTTGGTGTAGCCGTTCCCGAGCCGGTCGGGTCAGATCTCGATGTTGAACCGGGACAGCACCCCCGGTGCCACCAGACCCGCCGCGGCCAGCAGCGAGACCACGGTGAACGCGATCCGCAGCACCTTCGTCTCGACCTTGCCGCCGACCTCGACCGCGATCTTGTTCGGGAGGCCGATCATCCACCACATCCGACGCTTGATCGGGATCGGCCAGAGAATCGGCACGCCCGCGCTGGTGATGAAGTCGCCCATGATGTGGACGAAACAGCCGACCCCGACCGCCAGCCCGAGCATGGGATAACCACGGTCACCGGGCAGGTGCAGGAAGGTGAAGTACGCCGCCCCCGCCGACACCAGGGTCACGATCACCCAGCCGGCCTTCTTGGCCCACTCGTCGAACAGTCCGCGCAGCGCCAGCCCGATCATGAAGAACAGGATCCCGATGACCGCCCACTTGCCGTACGCGGTGCACAGCGCGGTGGTGCCCCAGCCGATGAGGAAGGTGAAGGGCAGGGTGTGGGTCAGCGTGCGGTGCCCGTTCTTGCGATCGGGGTCCTTGCTCAGCTTCGTCGCGTGGTAGACGCCGAGTGAGATCTTCTCCATCACCTCGGCGAAGAAGAGCGAGACCACCCCGAAGGTACGGGCCACGGTCGCGCCACCCTGGTTGCGGGTGACCTTGCCGGACATGTCGAGGTCCGGGAAGAGCGCCCCGCCGGCACAGACAGCGGTACCGACCGCGATCGCCAGCGGCGACTGCTCGTAGCCGGCGAACTGGTACAACCCCCAGGAACCGGCGAGCCAGACGGCAGCGCCGGACAGTGCATGGGACGGTCCCATCATGTTGTGCGTCCTCCCCAGGATCACCCCACGTAGCGCGATCACTTTGCCAAACGCGACGCCTCCAGGCAATCACCGGGACCCTCCATTCCGGAGATGCGTCGGGATGCGGACCCGGACCGGGTCCGACTTGACCGGCGGGGCCGCAACCGGCTATCGGGCCGGGCGGAAACTGAACCGCAGCATCGGCAGGTAGACCCGGTTGACCTGCCAGTCGAACTCGGACGTCAGCCAGGCGACGGTGTACGCCCGTGTCGCGGAGGTGTGGAACAGCATCCGGTTGGTGTGCACCTGCCTGCCGGCCGCGTTGGTCCAGCGGCACTCCCACTCGGCACCGCCCTGGTGCAGGTCGAGCGGCCCGATGGTGACCAGGCTGTAACCGGGCAGTGCGCCCCGGTCGGTGAGCCGCGCCTCCTCCGCCCGCCAGTACGCCTGCGCGTCCGGCGTCGGAGCCGTGGACGGATCCACACTGAGCACCCGTGGGCTGTCCGGATCCTGGAAGCAGACCACCGCCCCGTCGGTGAACACCCGCCAGCCGATCGGGGCGGCGATCCGGAACCCGGTCGGGTCGCTGTACCAGGTCCAGCCCGGCACCAGTGCGTACCGTTCACCGGCCGGTGGCGGGGCCTCGACGACCCGGGTGGTGGTGTCGGAGCGGGCGGAACAGGGGAACGCCGGTGACGGTGGCGGTGCCGACGGTCGGGGCGTCGGGTCCGTACCCGGCGCGGCGGCACCGGCCCGGTCCGTGTCCCGCTGGGCGTGCACGGTCAGCGCGGTACCCAGCGCGGCGAGCAGGACCAGGCCGACCGCGACCGAGGTACCCGCCCGCCAGCCGATCCGGCGGCGGGCGTCGGACGGGGTGGTGAAGGCGATGCTGGTGGCGGTCCCGGCGGGTGCGTCCACCGGCGGTACGGGTGCCGGCACGGGCGCGGGCGCGGGTTCGGGTCGGCGGGGGCGGGTGAAGGTGTGCCGCGGCGACTTCGGGCCGGCCTCGGTGATCCGTCGCAGCAGCCGGTCGACCTCCGGTGCGCTGAGCCGCTGCCGGGGGTCGCGGCGGAGCAGTCCGTTGAGCACCGGGCGCAGTGGACCGGCCAGCCGGGTCCGGTCCGGTGGCGCCACCGCCAGCGCGGTCAGGGTCGCCATCGCGGTCGACCGGGCGTAGGGCGAGCGTCCCTCCACCGCGGCGTAGAGGGTGGCGCCCAGGGACCAGAGGTCGGCCTCGACGCTGGAGGTGCCCTCGGCGGCGCGCTCCGGTGCGACGTACTGGGGGGAGCCGAGCACGATGCCGGCCCGGGTCATCGCGCCGTCACCACCGTCGACGGTGGCCAGTCCGAAGTCGGTGAGCACCACCCGGCCCTCGTCGGAGATGAGCACGTTGTGCGGCTTGACGTCGCGATGCAGGACCCCGGCCTGGTGTGCGGCGCGCAACGCGGCCAGCACGTCCCGGCCGATCTGGGCGGTACGCAGCGGAGAGAACGGGCCGTCGGTCTGCAGCACCTCCTGTACCGACCGGGACGGGACGTACTCCATCACGATCCAGGGGGTGTCGCCGGTGTGGATCACGTCGTAGACGCGTACGACGTTGGGGTGGTTCAGCCGGGCGGCCGTGCGCGCCTCCCGCAGCGTGCGTCTCCGCAGGTCGTCGCGTTCGGATTCGGTCATCCACTCGGGAGGCACGACCTCCTTGACCGCCACGTCCCGGTGCAGCATCTCGTCGCGGGCGAGCCAGACCCGGCCCATCCCGCCCCGGCCGACGGTGTGCAGCAGGCGGTAGCGCCCAGCGAGAAGCACCTGCTGCACGTCTGATCCCCCATCCGCCACCCGCCGTAAACGATAGCCAGCCTCGGGGTGGTTGGACATCCTCCGGATCAGTGAACCGGTCGTCCGTCGGGGGATTGTCGCTGGTGGAACGGGGTGCGGTCGGGGGTCAGCAGGCGGCGGAGTCGAGGGCGAGCAGGTTCCCCTCCGGCACCACCATCCGCTGCGGGCGCCCGGCCGTCAGCCGGTTGCCGATGGCACCGGCCTCGCGTACGGCGCTGGTGTAGGTGGCCGCGGTGCGGGCCGCGATCGCGGACCAGCCGTACCGTTCGGTGACCATGGTCCTGGCCCGGCGGGCCACCCGGCGGGCGAAGACCCCGTCGGCGAGCAGGGTGTCTACGGCACCGGCGAGCGCCTCCGGGTCGCTGTGCGGGAAGGTCACCCCGGTCACGCCCTGTTCGACGATCTCGGCGAGCCCGCCGGTGGCGGCGACGGCGAGCGGGGCGCCGGCCGCGGCGGCCTCCAGCGCGACCATGCCGAACGGCTCGTAGAGGCTGGGCACCACGGTCGCGTCGGTGGCGCCGAGGACCGCCGGCAACTGGCTCTCGTTCATGAAGCCGAGGAAGTTGACGGTCTGGTCCAGCCGGAGCCGGTCCGCCTCGTGCTGCAACTCGTTGCGGTACGGGCCGTCGCCGGCGATGACCAGGCGCAGTCCGGGGTGCCGGTCGCGCAGCCGGGGGATGGCGTGGACCAGGTGCTGGACGCCCTTCTCGTAGACCAGGCGGCCGGCGAAGGCGATCAGCGGACCGTCCCCGGCGAACTTGGCCCTGGCCGAGGCGACCGCCCTCGGCTTGGCGTGCCAGGCCCGGTCGTCGACCCCGTTGGGTACGACGTCGATCTGGGTGGTGGGGAGGTTGAAGAGGTTGTTGACCTGGTCGCGCATGTATCCGGAGCAGGTGATGACGCGGCT
>NZ_JBSGCD010000052.1:0-34134 GCF_053601675.1 Micromonospora sp. NPDC004704
CGGGGTTTGTGGGGGGGGGGGCCCCCCGTTGGCGGGGGTCCCCCCCCTCCTTCAAATCCACGGTCGTGCCCGGGGGGGGGGGGCCCCCCCGCCCCCCCCCCCGGCCCCCGCACCCGGTGCGTCACCGGGTGCGGGGGCAACGTCCGCGCCGCGTGCTGGCTCGTTGGGACCTGGAGATCGCCGATCGCCGAGGGGGAGCCGTGTACGTCTTCGGCATGGCCGCCCGATGACCGGTGCCGGGGAGTCCGGTGTGCTGCGCAGCGCGGAGAGTTCGCAGCGGGCCACGTTTCTGGAACTCTTCTTCGACCTGGTCTTCGTGTTCGCGCTGACCCGGATCTCGCAACGGCTGATCACCGACTTCACCGACGAGCGGCGGATCCTGCTCGGCGAGGCCGGTCAGACGCTGCTGCTCTTCCTGGCCCTCTGGCTGGTCTGGTCGTTCACCGCGCTGGTCACCAGCCGGCTGGATCCCGACCAGCCGCTGATCCAGCTCATGGTGGTCGGGACCATGTTCGGCGCGTTGGTGATGGCGGTCGCGGTGCCGGAGGGCTTCGGCGAGCGGGCCGCCGTCTTCGCCGGTGCGTACGTCGCGATCCAGGTCGGCCGTACCCTCTTCCTCCTGGCGATCAACCGGAGCGAGTGGGAGGTCGGCGCCCGGTTGCTCTTCTGGCTCGGGCTCAGCGTGGTGCCGTGGCTGCTCGGTGCCGCGGTCGGGCAGCCCTGGCTGCGCGGCCTGCTGTGGACCGTGGCGGTGCTGCTCGACTACGGCGGGGTGATACTCGACTGGCCCACCCCGAAGCTGGGCCGGGTGCGTACTGCGGAGGTGCCGATCGCCGGCGAGCACCTGGCCGAGCGCTACCAGCAGTTCCTCCTGGTCACCCTGGGCGAGTCGATCCTGGTGATCGGGCTGACCTTCAGCGGGTCGAGCTTCGCCCCGGACCGGACCACCGCGTTCCTGGTGTCCCTCCTGACCACCGTGCTGCTCTGGCGGGTCTACTTCCACCAGGCCGGACACCTGCTGCCGTTGGCCATAACCGTCGCCGGCCGGCAGCTCCGGTTCGGGGTGTCGATGTCGTTCTCACACCTGTTCATGGTGGCCGGCATCGTGCTCACCGCGGTCGGCTACGAGCTGTCCATCGCCCACCCGCTCGGGCACCCCACGCCGGTCTGGCTGTACGCGATCCTGGGCGGGCCGGCGCTGTTCCTGGTCGGCCGGGCGCTGTTCGAGTATCAGGTGTTCGCCCGGGTGTCCCGGTCCCGGACCGCCGGATTCGTGCTGCTGGGCCTGCTGGCGTTGGCGCTGGTGCACACCCCACCACTGGTCGCCGGCGCCGCCGCGGCGGCCGTACTGGCCGGGGTGGCGGTCGCCGACGCGCTCCGAGCCCGCAGAACCGGTCTCGAACGACCGAGGCCCCCCACCTGAACACCCCCGTGCACCGGGTTCACGCCCGGTCCAGCCGGTACGGCGTCGCGACGGCGGTCAGGCTGTAGGCGACGTACGGCAGGGCGTCCTCGAACCAGCCCTGTGCCCCCCACCGCCGGGGTTCGTCACACCGGGGCGGTGGCGGGTGTCCGGTTCCGTGCCCGTACGCGGATCAGCCAGTGCAGGGCGACCAGGGGTACGACGCCGACCGGGTACCAGGCCAGATCGGTCGGGTCGAACTGCACACCCAGCACGAACCGGGCCAGCAGGCTGCGCGCCGAGAGCGCCGCGGGTACGGGAGTCAACTGTGCGACCTCGACCAGCCAGCAGAATCCGGTGGTGATCCCACCGGCCACGAGCGGGGTGACGGGCGGCCACAGGAACACCACCGTCGCGTAGACGATCGACGCGTACAGGGCGGTGCCGGAGTACTGCTCCAGGGCACCACCGGAGAACGCGCGGATGGCGAGGGCGACGACCAGGAAGACAACCGCCGACGCGGGGGTCACCAGCCGGACCCACCACGGGTTGAGCGACACCGGCAGATCGTAGCGGGGCGACCGTCCGACCCCGCCCCGTCGGGGGGATGACCAGCGGGGCGTAAAGCGCTGGGCGGGTGGCCCCGCCCGGCGGTACAGTCGGGGCGTGGAGATCACCCGTGGGTATACCGCCGCAACCGCGCGAGCTACCAGCTCGTCGGTTGCCGCCGCCTGATCTTCCCATTCCCCGCCGGCGACCGGAAACGGTCCGCCGGCGTATCGGTTCATCGCAGGACATCCCGCGTCGGTAGTCCCTTTCCGGTCGTCATGACCCGAAAGGCCACTGCCATGACACCGGACCGGATCGTCCGCACCTTCGTCGACTACTACCGGGAGCGGGGACACCTGTTGGTCCCCGACACCTCGCTGATCCCGCCGCCGGGTGATCCGGTGCTCTTCACCACCTCCGGCATGCATCCGCTGACCCCGTACCTGGAGGGGCGCACGCATCCGCTCGGGCGGCGTCTGGTGAACCGCCAGCGCTGCCTGCGTACCACCGACCTGGACGAGGTCGGGGATCACACCCACCTGACCGTGTTCGAGATGCTGGGGTCCTGGTCACTCGGCGACTACGGCGGGTCCCAGAGCCTGCGCTGGGGCTACGACCTGCTGCGCGAGGGATTCGGCGTCGACCGGGACCGGCTGCACGTGACCGTGTTCGGCGGCGACGACCTCGTCGGGCCGGACACCACGTCGCTGGAGACCTGGGGCGACCTCGGCGTACCGGTCGAGTTGACCAGGGAGGAGAACTGGTGGTCGAACGGGCCGACCGGACCCTGCGGGCCCGACTCGGAGATATTCGTCTGGACCGGACAGACCCCACCGGAGGGCACGCCGGGCACCGACGACCGCTGGATGGAGGTCTGGAACCACGTCGGGATGCGCTACCACCGTCACGACGACGGCCGCCTCGAACCGCTGCGGCAGCCCAACATCGACACCGGGATGGGACTGGAGCGGATGGAGATGGTGCTGACCGGCGGACGTTCGGTGTTCGAGGGCGACGGCTTCGGGCCGTGGGTGCGTACCGTCTCCGGGCTGTGGGGGCAGGAGGGGGAGTCGCTGCGCCGGGTCTGCGACCACCTGCGGTCCTGCGTCGTGGTCGTCGGTGACGGCGTACGACCGTCGAACACCGGCCGGGGGTACGTCCTGCGCAGGCTGGTCCGCCGGGTGCTCACCACACTATGGCGGGACGACCCCTCGCGGAGCCTGTCCGACCTGCCCCCTGAGCCGTTCCTGCACACCGTGGACCGGTTCCGGCAACCGGTCGACGTCGGTGACCTGCGCGACCTGCTCTCCGAGGAGGAGCGTCGGTTCCGGGACCTGCTCCTGCGGGGACGTCCGCTGGTGTCCCGTACGAGGTCCCGTGGCCCGTTGACCGAGGAGGACTACCACTATCTGCACGACACCCACGGGTTGCCGCGCGAGCTGGTCGACAGCCTGCTGGGCGAGGCGGTCTGACGGATCCCGGACCGGAACACGTGTACGCAACGCAGTGGATCGGCGCACGTTGCGTGGCGTCCCGAACTGATTGCCGACGGAGTCTGGACACTGTGGATTTCCCACGCCCGGCGTCGCCTAGCGTCGGGGCATGGCACATGAAGAGCCGCTGGCACAGTTCGCGGCCCGGTTGCGCGACCTGCGCGCGGAATGCGGCGGACCGTCGGTGCGGGACCTGGCGGAGTACATGAAGGAGGCCGGCCGGCCGTTTCCCCGGTCGACGATCAGTGACAAGCTCGCCGGTGTCTCCAAGCCGTCGTGGGAGTTCGTCGAGGCGTACGTGCGCACCTGTGCCCGCCTCGGCGGTCGCCCCGCCGACCTGGACGACTGGCGGTCGGCGTACCGCAGGCTCTTGCAGGAGTTGGCGCGGCGACGCTCCGGGCACCGGCAGGCGGTCGCCGCCCACCTGGAACTGACCGCGACCGGCCCGGCGGCGCGTGCGGTGCCGGCCCTGGTCCCGGCGGCGGACCCGCCGCGGCAGCTACCCGGCGACATCCCGGCCTTCACCGGCCGGGACGCCGAGTCCGCCGCCCTGGACGACCTGCTGACCACGGCGGCGTCCGCCGGAGCGGTCGCGGTCGTCTCGGGTACGGCGGGAGTCGGCAAGACCGCGCTCGCGGTGCACTGGGCGCACCGGGTGGCCGCCGCGTTCCCCGACGGGCAGCTCTACCTCGACCTGCGCGGGTACGACGTGGACGCGCCGGTCACCCCGGTCCGCGCGCTGGAGGGTTTCCTGCACGCGCTCGACGGGAACCGGGCCCAGCCGTGGGGTGGGGTGGACGAGCTCGCGGCCCGGTTCCGGTCCCTGGTGGCCAACCGGCGGATGCTGCTGGTGCTGGACAACGCGAACTCGGTCGACCAGGTACGCCCGTTGCTGCCCGGCACGGCGTCCTGCTTCGTGCTGGTGACCAGCCGCGACCGGTTGACCGCCCTGGCCGTCCGGCACGGTGCGCGGCGGGTGGCACTGGACCGGTTGCCGCTGGACGAGTCGCTGCGCCTGCTGGGGGCGCTCGTCGGACCGCGGGTCACGACCGACCCGGAGTCGGCCGCCGTACTCGCCCGAAGGTGTGCCCAGCTCCCGCTGGCCCTGCGGATCGCCGGTGACCTGGCCGCCGCCCGCCCGACCGCACCGCTTGCGGACCTTGCCGCGGACCTCGCCGACGAGCAGCACCGGCTCGACCTGCTCGACGCGGGCGGCGACGAACGTACCGACGTCCGGGCGGTCTTCTCCTGGTCGTACCGGCGGCTGGATCCGCCGGCGATGCGCCTGTTCCGACTGCTCGCCCTGCATCCTGGTGACTTCGACCGCTACGCCGCCGCGGCGCTCGCCGGACTGCACCCGGCACAGTTGCACCGGCCACTGGAGACACTGCTGCGCACCCACCTGGTCCAGCGGGTGGACGGGGACCGGATGGAGTTGCACGACCTGCTCCGCGCCTACGCCAACGAACTGCTCCGCGACGACGAGCGCCGGCGGGTCGACGTCCTGGTCGACTACTACCGGCACGCCGCCGTCGCCGCGCTGGACGTGGCGTCACCCGACGACCGGTACGACTGGCTCACCCGTGGCGGATATCCCGGCACGCTGCCACCGTTCGCCGATCCGGACGCCGCCCGGCGCTGGCTGGACGCGGAACGGCCGAACCTGATGGCGGTGACGGACTACGCCCACCGGCACGACCGGTGGGACGAGACCAAGCAACTGTCGGCGATGCTCTGGCGCTACCTCGACCTCGAACCGGCGACCGACGGCGAGCACCTGCTGCTGTCCTATTCGACGTAGGCAGCGAACGGGTCGTCAGAGCGCGGCGGCGTAGGCGGCGGCGAGGCGTTCCGTGGCGCTGGGACCGTCCCGTTCCGGTGCCGGTCCGCCGAGGTGGATGGTCCGCAGCTCGGCCATGAAGTCGCGCCACAGCTCCGGTCCGCCGGTGTTCGGCGTCAGGCGAGCGGATGGACGATGTCCCGGGCATGGTCGACCACGGCCGCACCCACCACGGTCGCCTCCAGCGGCAGCACCTCCAGGCATCGCCGCACGGCCGCGGCCATCAGCGAGTTCGGTACGCGCATCGACAGGGTGCAGTGCGGCACCCACCGGCCCGGCTGGTAGTGGTCGGCCAGGTCCACCCCGGCCCCGGTCAGCCGGGCGTGCACCTCGGCGTGATGGGCCAGCATCTCCGGGGTCGGTGTCGGCCCGAGCCACAGCACCCGTCCCAGGAACTGCCCGGAGTGCTGGAAGGACATCCGCAGCGGTGCCGCCACGACCATCCCGGTCAGGGCTTCGGCCACCCGTACCGGGTCGAGACGCGGCGCCACCGCGAGCGAGACGTGCGGGCGGTGCCGCTGGCCGAGTAGCGACCGCATGCTCTGCACACCCTCGGACTCCAGCGCGTCCCACAGCACCCGGATCCGCCGGGTGGCGTCCGGATCCAGATACAGTTCGAGCGCCGCGACCACCTGATCACGATAGTGGTCCACGATCGCCCCCGATGATCAGGTGCGGTTGCCGGCCGTACGCCGGGCCTTCGACCGCCTGCCTCGCGGCCGACGGGGACTGCCTGCGGGTTGCCGCTGCCGGGCCAGTTCGGCCTCCAGGGCGTTCAGCGCGGTCCGCAGCTCGCGTAGCCGTTCGCCGACGAGCTGCGCACTCTCCGGTGGATCCGGAACCGGCGGGGGAGGGGGAGGCGTCTGCTGCTCGGGGACCGTCCGGGCGGCCGGCTGCTCGGCCTGGTGGGCCTCCTCCAGCGCCTTGAGCACGATGCCGATCAGCAGGTTCGTGAGCAGGTACGACGCCACGATGATATACGAGGTGTAGTAGGGGATGCTCCACTCGGAAACGAGCCGTCCGGTCTCCAGTGCGTCGGTGATCCCGTCCAGCGACAGCAGCAGGAACAGGGTGAGCATCGCCCGCCCGACGGTGCCATACCGGTCCGGGTAGGCGTCCCCGAAGGTCATCCAGCCGACCATCGCGTAGAGGTAGACGGTCAGCGTCGCGATCAGCAGGAAGCTCCCCAGGCCGGGCAGGCTGCGCAGGACGCCACCGATGATCATTCGTAGGCTGGGGAAGAGGCGTACCGCCCGGACGACCCGGGCCAGCCGGAACAGCCGCAGCAGGGTGACGTTCTCCCGTACGCCGGGCAGCAGCGGGGCGCAGACGACCAGGAGGTCAAAGACGTTCCACCCGTCGCGGAAGAAGGTGCGCGGGGTGGCGAGGTGCGCGCCGAATCGCAGACCCAGTTCGATCGTGAAGCAGGCGAGGCAGGCGTACTCGACCGCGAGCAGGGCGCCGCCGGCCCGGTCCAGGGCCCTGTCGTACGTCTCGACACCGAGCACGACCGCGTTGACGATGATCACGCCAAAGGCGACGGCGTTGAACCAGTCCGCGCCCACCACCCGCCCACACCAGCTCGCCACTCGTGATCTGACGGCCGCCGGAACCTCGTTCACGCCGAGCACACTCCCCTGTGGATCAACCTGTCGCGGGGCAGCCTACGGGCGTACGATCCGACGCCGTGCACGCCGTCCGGGCGTAGGGCGATCCTCGGGTGGACCGGTGGTCCCGGTCACGGCCCCGCGGTGGACGCGGCCCTGTCGGACCGCTGCAAGGCGTGCACCGGCGGCACCGGTGGCCTGGACGGCGGCGGTTGTTGTACCGTTCGGGCCACCTTCGCCCGCACCTGCTCGGCGTCGGGATGGCCGAGCGCGTCGAGGATGTCGAGGGCCGCGAGCCAACTGGTCCGGGCGGCTTCCGGATCGCCCGCGGCCCGGTGGCTGTCGCCGATGTGGGTGAGGGTGTCGGCCTCGTAGTAGCGGTCCCCGACGTCGCGGAACAGGTCGACCGCCCGGCGGTAACACGCGATGGCCTGCCGGTGGTTGCCGAGATGCTGGTGGGCGTAACCGAGGCTGTCCCAGGTGTTCGCCTCACCGAACCGGTCGCCGACCCGGCGCAGCAGGACGAGCGCGCGTTCGCAGTGGTGCAGGGCCTGCCCGTGGTCGTGCAGTTGGGCGTACTGCCACCCGACCGAGTTGAGCGCGCGGGCCAGCATGGCGAGGTCCCCGAGGGTTTCGAACCGGGCGAGCGCCCGCTGGGCGTGGGCGAGTCCCCGCCGGTGGCGGCCCTGCCGGGACAGGACCCAGGCGATGCTCCGGTCGGTGTGCGCCTGCCCGGCCAGGTCACCGAGTTCGTCGTACAGGCCCGCCGCGAGGTGCAGATGGGCATGTGCGTCGGCGAACCGGCCCAGTTGTGCGCGGGCCCGCCCGAGGCCGCAGTGCACGCTCGCGGCCGCCCGGTGGTCGGCCAGCCGCTGGGTGGCGGCGAGCGCGGTCTCCTGGGTGGCCGCCCAGTCCCGCCAGTGCCCCTTGCGGTCCAGGAAGTCGGCCATCGTCCAGGCCAGCCGCCACACGTGGCCGTGCAGGCCCTCGTCGGCGGCCCGCGCGACCGTGTTGAGCAGCACCGGGTGTTCGGCGGTGAACCAGACCATCGCGGCGTCCGCGTCCGGGCTCGTCACCGCCGTGACGCCGGGGCGGGCGGGTTCCAGGTCGATCAGGTCCCGGAACGGATGCAACAGCCGGGCATGGGCGTACGCCGAGTGCAGGTAGTGGTCGAGCAGCCGGTGCGTCGCCGCCCGCCGCTCGGCCTCGCTGTCGACCTCGCGGGCCAGCTCCGTGGCGTACGAGCGCAGCAGGTCGTGGAAGCCGAACCTGCCGGCCGTGTGCTCCATCAGCAGATGGGCACGGGCCAGCGTGGCCAGCAGGGCCCGTGCCTGCCGTGACGGCACACCGGCGAGGCTGGCTGCGGCAGGGGCCGAGACGTCCGGACCGGGATGAAGCCCGAGCAGCCGGAACAGTCGCCCGGCGTCCGGACTCAGTGCGCGGTAGGACCAGGAGAAGACACCGCGTACGTCGGTGGCCGGGTCACCGCCGTCGAAGGCGTCCAGCGCCCCCGCCGCGTCGCGCAGTTCGTGGGCGAGCGTGGACAGGGGGAAGCCGGGGCGGGTCGCGGCCCGGGAACTGGCGATCGCGAGGGTGAGCGGCAGCCCCGCGCAGCTCGCGATGATCTGGTCGACGGCGCCGGGCTCCTCGGCCACCCGTTCCGTCCCGAGCCGGCGGACGAGCAGGTCGCGGGCCTCGACGGTCGGTAGCGGATCGAGCGCGAGCGGGTACGCACCCTCGGTGGCGATCAGCGGCGTGAGCTGGTTCCGGCTGGTCACCAGCACGAGGCAGCCGGCGGAGCCGGGTAGCAACGGGCGTACCTGGTCCGGGTCACGGGCGTTGTCCAGCACCACCAGGATCCGTCTGCCGGCCAGCAGGCTCCGGTAGAGGGCGGCCTGCGGTGCCAGCCCGACGGGGATCCGTTCCACCGGCACCCCGAGCGCGTCCAGGAAGCCCCGGACCGCCTCGGCCGGGTCCATCACGGATCCGCCGGCGTCGAACCCGCGCAGGTTGACGTAGAGCTGGCCGTCCTCGAAGTGGCCGGCGACCCGGTGCGCCCAGTGCACGGCCAGGGTCGTCTTGCCCACGCCCGGAGTCCCCGAGACGGCGGCGATGACCGGCGTCGGGGGACCGGCGGCGTCGAACCCGCCGAGCAGGCGGTCGAGCCGGCCGAGTTCGGAGGTACGGCCGGCGAAGGCGCGTACCGCCGGTGGAAGCTGGGCCGGAACCGATCCCCGCCCGACGCCGGACCCGGTCCGACCAACCCCGGTCGACCCGGCGCCCACCTCGATCGCGGCCGGCACCGGGTCGAGCGCCGGATCCTGGAGCAGGATCGCGTTCTCGAGGTCACGCAGCGCCGGCCCCGGCTCGATGCCCAGGTCCTCGTCCAGCCGGTGCCGCAGCCGGCGGTACGTCGCCAGCGCGTCGGACTGCCGCCCGGCCCGGTAGAGGGCGAGCATGAGCTGCTCGTGGATGTGCTCGTCGAGATCGTGTTCCTGGCTCAGGACCTCCAGCTCCGGCACGAGCCGGGCGTGTTCGCCGAGCGCCAACCGGACGTCGGTGAGGGCCCGTACGGCCACCAGGCGGACCCGCTCCAACCGCTCGGCCTGCTCGTCCAGCCAAACCGGGCCGGTGACGTCCACCAGCGCCCGCCCGCGCCACAGGTCGAGGGCGGCCCGCAGGCAGGTGTCGGCGTGCGCATGGTCGGCGGACCTCGTGCCCTCGCGGATCAGGTGCTCGGCCGCGCCGACGTCGACCGCCTCGACCGGCAGGTCCAGCAGGTAACCCGGCCGCCGGGCCACGATCGGAGCCGGCGCGCCGATCGTACGGCGCAGGTACGACACGTGACTCTGCAGGCTGTTCAGCGCCGTCGCCGGTGCCCGGTCGCCCCAGACGACGTCGATGAGCCGGTCGGTGCTGACGATCTCGCCCGGATGCAGGGCGAGTACGGCGAGCACCGCCTTTCGCCGCAACCCGGAGAACGTACGCGGTGCGCCGCCGACGGTCACGTCCACCGGCCCGAGCAGCCTGACGCGCATAAGGTCCCGCCCCCACCCCACCGGAAATATGGGCCCAGGCTATCGGCGGCGCAACCGGACCCGGGCGGCTCAGTCGGACACCGGACCATCGGCGGTTTCAGCGTCGCGTCAGCACCGTTGTGGAGCCCCCTGCGAGATTCGTGTCCAGCGTCGGCGACCCGCCGACACGCACCATTCCGGATCTCCACCCGATTTCCGGATCTCTTTCGCAGGGAAGGTCGTCATGCGTTTCCGTATCCCGATCGTGCTCGCCACCGCCCTCGTCGTCCTGACGGGCGCGCTGGGCGCCGGCAGCGCCGCCGTCGCGGCCCCGGCCACCAAGCAGGGCGACGTCGGCACCAACGCCGTCACCAGGTACTGGATCTTCGTACACACCGCCAACATCCAGGACGCCGGCACCGACGCCACCGTCCGGATGAAGGTCTACGGCACGCTCGCCGAGTCGCCCGGATATGTCAACCTCGACAACTCCGCCGACAACTTCGAGCGCAACAGCAACGACACCTTCGGGCCGTTCTCCTGGTTCGACATCGGGCGGCCCGACTTCATCGGCGTATACAAGGGCAGTAACGGATCCGAGTGGTACCCCGAATACGCGATGGTCTATTCGGAGGCCACCCGGATCTGGTACCAGTGCCCGATGAACGCGTACTACGGCGACGGCGAGGAAACCCGGTGGTTCGACTGCCCGTAGTGCGGGTTCCGAGGATCTGATCCTCATTCCGCACAGTCGATCGTGCCCCGGTCACCGGAACGGATTCGTCCGCTCCGGTGACCGGGGCGCCGCTGTGTCCGGCGCCAGGGGAGGGATCCCCGCCGGTTCAGCCTGGACGTCGACGGCACCGGTGGAGTTCGCTGGACGGATGGTTGACGTGGTGGTTGTCGGCGCCGGGGTGGTCGGACTCACCTGCGCGGCGAGGTTGCTGCGTGACGGCATGCGGGTGGTCGTGGTGACGGCGGACGAGCCGGCGCGGACGGTGTCGCGGATCGCCGCGGCGGTGTGGTACCCGACCCACACCGAGGGCGACCCTAGGGTGCTGGACTGGTCCAGGCGCACCTTCGCCGAACTCGTCCAGCAGGCAGGACGGGGTGTGCCGGGGGTGGTGATGAGGCCGACCCGGATGCTGCGGCGCAGCGTGGACGGGGAGTTCCCCTGGTGGGCGCCGGCCGTGCCGGATTTCCGGGTGACCGCGCCGGCCGCCGTACCGGCGGGCTACGCCGGTGAGTGGCGGTTCACCGTTCCCTCGGTGGAGATGGCCCCCTATCTCGACTGGCTGGTCCAGCAGGTCACCGGGGCCGGTGGGGTGCTGGTCGGGCGCCGGTTGACGCGGCTCGCCGACGTCGCCGAACTGGCTCCGGTGGTGGTCAACGCCACCGGTCTGGCGGCGGGGGTGCTGGCCGGCGACGAGGCGGTCCACCCGGCCCGTGGTCAGATCGTCCTGGTCGGCAACCCCGGACTGCACATCTCCGTACGCGACGAGGAGAACCCGGCCGGGATGACGTACGTGCATCCTCGCAGCGGGGACGTGGTGCTCGGCGGGACCTTCGACCGGGGCGTGTGGGACACCACACCGGACGAGGCCATCGGCCGGGCCATCCTCGACCGGTGCGTCGCCCTGGTGCCGGAACTGGCCGGTGCCCCGGTGCTGGCACACCTGGTCGGGCTGCGGCCGGCGCGGCACGGTGGGGCACGGGTGGCGGTCGACCCCGCCGGACTGCCGGGCGGATCCCGGCTGGTCCACACCTACGGGCACGGTGGAGCCGGCGTCACGCTGTCCTGGGGGTGCGCCGACGAGGTGGTCGAGTTGTGCCGGGCATCGGACGCCGGCTGAGCGGACCGCAGCGGTGCGGCGAGCGCGGCGAACCGGTCGGCGGTGTGCGCCTCACCCGGCAGGTCGAGGATCGGACCGAGTGCCGCGGCCCAACCGTGGCAGAACAGCTCCCACCCGTCGTGTACGGCCACCCCGTCCGTACGCCGCGCCTGGCGCAGTACGGCCAGGTCACCGCGGTAGTTCAGCTCCCACACCACGGCGCCGGGCGGAAGTGCGGCGACCGGTGACAGCGGGCTGCCCGGCCGGTCCTTGCCCAGCCCGGTGGCGTTGACCACCAACGTTCCGGCCGGGCTCCGCTCGACCGGGACGTCCCAGGGTCCGGCACCGACGTGCACCTCGAGGCGGACCCGTCGGTCGGCGGCCCACGGACCGAGGACCGACCGTAGGTGGTCAACCGCACCGCCGTGCCGGTCGGTGAACACCAACCGGGTGGGCGGGACCGGTCGGGCCAGCAGGTGCCGGCCGAGGGCGATCGCGGTGCCGCCCGCACCCAAACACACCACCTGTTCGCCGTCGGGCCAGATCCGGTCGACCACCCGGCCGACCGAGACCGGGTCGCGGGCGAAGCCGGCCAAGCCCTCTGACCTGCGGCTCAGCGCGTTGACCTCACCACACTCGGCCGCCAACGGGTCGAGTCGGCCGATCAGGTCACCGGCCCCGGCCAGCAGGGCAACCTTGTGTGAGGTGATGACCGCGCCGAGCGACCCGTTGTCGGCGGCCAACTCCTCGACCAGTGTGCGGTACAGCACGGCCGGCGCGCCCAGCGGCAGGTCACGGCCCATCAGGCGTACGTCGAGACCGAGGTCGGCCATCCAGATCGGAAACGCGTGGTTGACTGTCGACTCAGCGGTCGACACCCCCACGAACCACACTGTGGACGTCACCGGGCAAGTATGACCTTGACCTGGTCGGCCCGCTTTGTCCGACCCGGCGGCAGTAGCGCGGCCGTGGAGCGCTATCCGGGCTGTGACCTCTGTAAGTGTCCCCGCGAGGGAGCGCGATCAAATGTTGCGAAACATCCTCGTCTCCCATAGGTTGCTTGCCGCTACAGGACTGAACGGCTGATCTCGAACTACCACGGAGGCAACGATGACGTTGGTGACGTGGCGCGACCCCCTCCCGGCGGGTGCGCGCGGGTGCCTCCGGCTACCGGGGCGTACCCACCTCGCGGCTCCGGCCGCGGCACACGCGTGCGCGTGTGCGGAACCGATCGGGGAGCCGCGGCCATGAGTGACGGTCCCATCCTGCTGGAAATGCGTTCGATCACCAAGGAGTTCCCCGGCGTCAAGGCGCTCGCCGACGTGAACCTGGTGGTCCGGGCCGGTGAGATCCACGCCATCTGCGGTGAGAACGGCGCCGGCAAGTCGACCCTGATGAAGGTGCTGAGCGGGGTGTACCCGTACGGCAGCTACTCCGGCGACATCGTCTACCGCAACGCCGAGTCCCGGTTCTCCGACATCCGGGCCAGCGAGCATGCCGGCATCGTGATCATCCACCAGGAACTCGCGCTGGTCCCCGGCATGTCCATCACCGAGAACCTCTTCCTGGGCAACGAGCCCCGTCGCGCGGGGGCGATCGACTGGAAGGCCGCGAACCGCCGGGCGTTGGAGTTGATGGCGAGGGTCGGCCTGCGGGAGGACCCGGACACCCTCATCAAGGACATCGGGGTCGGCAAGCAGCAGCTCATCGAGATCGCGAAGGCGTTCGCGAAGGACGTCAAGCTGCTCATCCTCGACGAGCCGACCGCGGCCCTGAACGAGGCCGACTCGCAGCACCTGCTCGACCTGCTGCGCGGGTTCAAGGAGCGGGGCATCACCTCGATCATCATCTCGCACAAGCTGAACGAGATCGAGCAGATCGCCGACTCGATCACGATCCTGCGGGACGGCCGGAGCATCGAGACGCTCGACGTCAAGGCGGAGGGCGTCAACGAGGACCGGATCGTACGCGGCATGGTCGGCCGGGAGCTGAGCAGCCGCTTCCCGGACCACACCCCCTCGATCGGGGAGGTGTTCTTCGAGGTACGCGACTGGACGGTCCGCCATCCGATCTCGACCGAGCGCCTGGTCTGCAAGGGCTCCAGTTTCAACGTCCGGCGTGGCGAGATCGTCGGCTTCGCCGGGCTGATGGGCGCAGGTCGGACCGAGTTGGCGATGAGCGTCTTCGGTCGGTCCTACGGGACGTACCTGTCCGGGCGGATCTTCAAGGACGGTCGGGAGGTCGTGCTGAAGTCCGTGTCGGACGCGATCGACCACGGGCTGGCGTACGTCAGCGAGGACCGCAAGTCGATCGGCCTGAACCTGCTCGACGACATCAAGACCTCGATGGTCTCGGCCAAGCTCTCCAAGGTCTCCAGCTACGGGGTGCTCGACCAGGTGAAGGAGTACCGCGCGGCCGAGGGGTACCGCACCAGCCTGCGGGTCAAGGCCCCGACCGTCGACGAGGGTGTCACCAAACTGTCGGGTGGCAACCAACAGAAGGTGGTCCTGGCGAAGTGGATGTTCACCGACCCGGACCTGCTGATCCTCGACGAACCGACCCGCGGCATCGACGTGGGCGCCAAGTACGAGATCTACGGCATCATCCAGCGGCTCGCCGACCAGGGCAAGGGCGTTGTCATCATCTCCTCGGAGCTGCCCGAGCTGATCGGCCTGTGTGACCGCATCTACACGGTGTTCGAAGGAACCATCACCGGCAACATCGACAAGCGGGACGCGGACCCGGAGACCCTGTTGAAGCAGATGACCTCAGCGAAGAAGACGCAGACGCCATGAGTCGTATGAAAGACCTCCAGAAGTCCCTGTTCGGCGGGACGACCTCGAACGCCCGACAGTTCGGGATGATCTTCACGCTGGTGGCGATCGTCCTGCTGTTCCAGTTCCTGACCAACGGGCTCACCCTGAACTCGGGGAACCTCATCTCGCTGGTGAGTCAGTACTCCTACATCCTCATCCTGGCCATCGGGATGCTGATGGTGATCGTCGCCGGCCACATCGACCTGTCCGTCGGCTCGATCGCCGCGTTCGTCGGCATCGTGGTCGCGAAGGTCATGCAGGAATACTCCGTACCGTGGTTCCTCGCGATCCTGATCGGCCTGGCCGTCGGTGCCCTGATCGGCGCCTGGCAGGGGTTCTGGGTCGCGTACGTCGGCGTGCCGGCGTTCATCGTCACCCTCGCCGGCATGATGCTGTTCCGGGGCGGTAACCAGTACATCGGCAACGCCGACACCATCCCCGTACCGCAGGGCTTCAAGGTGATCGGTGCGGGCTTCCTGCCCGAGGTGGGGCCGGGTACCGGATACAACAACCTCACCCTGCTGCTCGGGCTCGCGGCCTGCGCGGCGGTGGTGATCCGGGAGTGGCGGCTGCGCCGGACCCGACGGGAGATGGACGCCGAGGTCGCACCGATGTGGATCTCGGTGCTCCGGGTCGCCGTCGCGCTCGGTGTGATCGTGTACGTGACCCTGCGGTTCGCCGGTGGCCGGGTCGGCACCAGCTTCCCGGTCTCCGGCATCATCCTCGCCGTCCTGGTGCTCGCGTACTCCTTCATCACCCGCAACACCGCCGGTGGTCGGCACATCTACGCGGTCGGCGGCAACGCACGGGCCGCGGAGCTGTCCGGTGTCAAACTCCGGCGGGTCAACTTCTTCGTGATGATGAACATGTCGGTCCTCGCCGCTCTCGCCGGCATGATCTTCGTCGCCCGATCCGCCGCTTCCGGCCCGCAGGACGGGCTGGGTTGGGAACTCGACGCGATCGCCGCCGTCTTCATCGGTGGCGCGGCGGTCTCCGGCGGACTCGGCACCATCAGCGGTTCGATCGTCGGCGGCCTGGTGATGGCCGTGCTCAACAACGGCCTGCAGCTCATGGGTGTCGGCTCGGACCGGGTCCAGATCATCAAGGGCCTGGTGCTGCTGCTGGCGGTCGCGCTCGACGTCTACAACAAGAACCAGGGACGGACCTCGATCACGGGGGCGTTCATGCGCCAGTTCCGCCGGCAGGCAGCCGCGGGACCGGCCTCCACCTCCGAGACGGGCACCGAGCCCGCGAAGACTCCGGTGGCCAGCTGACGGTCACCGCCGACGGGGCGGAACACATCTGCCTCGCCACCTCGAAGAAGGGCCACCACCACCATGCGTAAGTTCCTCGTCAGGAGCGTCGCGCTCAGCGCCGTCGCCCTGCTGGCACTCACCGCCTGCTCCGAACGTGAGGGCTCCGACTCCGGATCGACCGGTTCGGAGAAGGGCTTCGCCGCCGACTCGCTGATCGGCGTGGCGCTGCCGTCGAAGACCTCGGAGAACTGGGTCCTCGCCGGTGACCTGTTCACCAACGGCCTGAAGGAGGCCGGCTTCCAGTCCGACGTCCAGTACGCCGGCGCCTCCACCATCGTCGCCGACCAGCAGGCGCAGATCTCCGCGATGGTCACCAAGGGTGCCAAGGTGATCATCATCGGCGCGACCGACGCCGCCCAGCTCTCGACCCAGGTCGAGGCCGCCAAGGCAGCCGGCATCACCGTGATCGCGTACGACCGGCTGATCACCAACACCGCGGGCGTCGACTACTACGTCGCCTACGACAACTTCAAGGTCGGCCAGCTCCAGGGCGAGGCGCTGCTCAAGGGCATGAAGGAGAAGAAGCCGACCGGCCCGTACACCATCGAGCTGTTCGCGGGCTCGTCGGACGACAACAACTCCGGGGTCTTCTTCAACGGCGCGATGGACGTCCTGAAGAAGGAGATCGACGCCGGTAACGTCGTCGTCGGCTCCGGTCAGACCGACATCAAGCAGGTCGCCACCGACGGTTGGAAGGCCGAGAACGCCCAGCGGCGGATGGACTCGCTGCTGACCGCCAGCTACGGCACCAAGACCCTGGACGGCGTGCTCTCGCCGAACGACACCCTGGCCCGCGCGATCATCACCTCGGTCAAGGGCGCCAACAAGCCGCTGCCGGTGGTGACCGGGCAGGACTCCGAGGTCGAGTCGGTCAAGTCGATCATGGCTGGTGAGCAGTACTCGACCATCAACAAGGACACCCGGAACCTGGTCAAGCAGGCCATCCAGATGGCCAAGGACCTGCAGGCCGGCAAGGACCCGCAGACCAACGACACCGAGTCGTACAACAACGGTGTCAAGGTCGTCCCGGCGTACCTGCTGCCGCCGCTGATCGTCACCAAGACCAACGCGGTCGAGGCCTACGCCAACGACCCGAAGCTCGCCCCGCTCACCAAGTAACACCGGCTCGGCCGCTGACGAGGCGGCAGCAACGGGTCCTCGGAGTTCCGACTCCGGGGACCCGTTCCCGTGTCGCCGACGGCTCGCGGCATGATGGGTCGGCGCCGCTTCCCGCCCTCCGGGCCGGTGGTGACGCCAGCTCAGCAGCACCGACCAGGTGACAGGAGAACCATGACCACGCTCGCCGACCAACCCATCGCCGCCCTGCGCTCGGGCCACGACGAACTTTCCGGTTTCGTCCGGGACCTCGGCCCGGAGGACCTGGTCCACCCCTCCGGCGCCAGCGAGTGGCAGGTGTCCCAGGTGCTCAGCCACCTCGGCAGCGGCGCTGAGATCGGCCTGGCCCAGCTGACCGCCGCCCGCGACGGCGGGCCCGCACCGGACGGGGACTTCAACCGCAGGGTATGGGCCCGGTGGGACGCCATGCCACCCGCCGAACACGCCAGCGGGTTCCTCGAGGCCAACCAGCGGCTGGTCGAGGCGTACGAGTCGCTGGACCCGACCACCCGCGAGGAACTGCGGGTCGACGTCGGTTTCCTGCCCGAGCCGGTCGACGTCGCCACCGCCACCCGGTTCCGGCTCAGCGAGTTCGCCCTGCACCAGTGGGACGTCGAGGTGGGCTTCAACCCGTACGCGACGGTGACGCCTACTGCGGTGGCGGCCCTGCTCGACCACACCGGCGGCATGCTCGCCTGGAATGGCCGCCCCGACGCGCTCGGTGGACGGCAGGCCACGCTGGCCCTGCGGCTGACCGGCCCCGACCAGGTGCACGGGCTGCGGCTGGGCGAGCGGATCGAACTGACCGAGGTGCCGGAGCACCCGGACGGTGAGCTGGTCATCCCGGCCGAGGCATGGCTGCGGCTCGCCGTCGGGCGGCTCGGGGAGCGGTACACCCCGGACACCGTTCGGGTGACCGGCCCGATCAGCCTGGACGACCTGCGCAAGGTCTTCCCCGGCTTCTGATCGCAGGCGGGCACCGGCCGCCCGTGGCGGGTACCCGTCCCGGCGGATCGTGTGAGCGGTCAGATGCTCGCGCGGTCCGCCCGGTCCCCGGGTAGCACGCCGGCGGTGGTCATCCCGCTGGCAGCCTTCCACCCGGACGAGCGGGCTTACCGGGTCCGGTCAGCGGACCAGCAGGTCGAGCAGACGGTCCAACTCGCCGGCCGGGTCCTCGGTCAGTCCGGTGTGCACCGGTCCCGACTGGATCACCGTGCTTCGCGGCGCGGTGAGCCAGCGGAACCGTTCACCGAGCCGCATCCCGGCCGCCGGCCCGCCGGTCGGCCCACCCGTGCAGGTCGTGTCCCAACCGCGCAGTGCGGTGGCGACCGCGTCGACGTCGACGCCGGGATCGAGGCTCCGCAGACGGTCGGCGTCGAGATGGAGTCGGGCCGCGAGGAAGTCGTGCGCCTGGCAGTAGAGGACTACCCCGACGTTGATCTGCTCGCCCCGCTGGATCCGCGGGACGGCGCGAATGGCCGCGTACTCGAAGGGCTTCCTCATGCCGCCGCCACCTGGGGCAACCAGGCGCCGCTGTCGGCGACCCGGGCGGACAGGTGGGCGACGTACGCCGCCCGCGCCTCGTCCGGCGACTCGAAGTCCGGGCCGGTGAGCCAGTCGTCGGGAACCAGCGTCAGCACCTCGGTGAGCAGGTCACCCGTCACCTGCGGGGCGAACTCCGCGTCCGCCTCGGACAGGCGGGTCGCGTACGGAGCCAGGACGTGGTCGTCGGCCCGGAACGGCCGCCCGATCGCCGCCGCCGCGCGGGGCCAGTTGTGGTGGAAGTAGATCGCCGCCCCGTGGTCGATCAGCCAGAGTTTGCGGTGCCAGACCAGCAGGTTCGGGTTGCGCCAGCTCCGGTCCACGTTTTCCAGGTACGCGTCGAGCCAGAGCACCCGCGAGGCGAGTTCCGGGTCCACCGGGTGGGCGACCGGGTCGTAGCCGAGCGCACCGGGCAGGAAGTCCAGGCCGAGGTTGGCGCCGCCACTGGCCGCGAGCAGCTCCTGGACCTCCTGGTCGGGCTCGGCCCGGGCGATGATCGGGTCGATGTCGATCACCACCAGCCGGGGTACGGGCAGACCCAGGCGTCGGGCGAGTTCACCGGCCACCACCTCGGCCACCAACGTCTTCGGCCCCTGCCCGGCCCCCCGGAACTTCACCACGTACGTGCCGAGGTCGTCCGCCTCGACCAGGCCGGGTAGCGAACCGCCCTCACGTAACGGGGTCACGTAGCGGGTCCCGGTGACGTGGCGCAGCATGCCGCCCACCCTAGTGCCGGCCCGGAGCGCGACCGACAACAGGCTGCCCCTGCGGTGTGGACCGGGCTCGCCGCGCAGGTCGGGTCAGGCGCCGGTGGGAGCGTCGGCCGCGAGGAGTTCGCGGACCCGGGGGACCACCTCGGTGCCGTACAGCTCGATCGTGGTCATCAGCCGGTCGTGCGACAGGGTGCCGCTGGAGTACTTCAGGTCGAAGCGTTGGACGCCGAGAGTGCGTACGGTGCTGGCGATCTTCCGGGCGACCGTCTCCGGCGAGCCGACGTGCCAGGCGCCCTCGGCGATGTCGGCGTCGAAGCGTGCCCGCGTCATGGGCGGCCAGCCCCGCTCGGCGCCGATGCGGTTGAACAGCACCCGCACGTGCGGCCACAGCACGTCGGCCGCCTCCTCGTCGGTGCTCGCGATGAAGCCGGGGGAGTGCACCGCGACCGGCAGCGGCTCCTTGCCGAACTCCCCGAGAGCGCGGTGGTACAGGTCGACGTAGGGCGCGAACCGCGCCGGGGCACCGCCGATGATGGCCAGCGCCAGCGGGAAGCCGTACTGGGCGGCGCGGACGACCGACTCGGGGCTCCCACCGACACCGATCCAGGTACGGATGTGTCCGGACTCGGTCTTCGGGTAGACGTGCTGCTTCTCCAGCGCGGCGCGTACGGTGCCCTGCCAGGTCACCGCGTCCTCGGTCAGCAGGTGCGACATCAGGTCGGCCTTCTCCGCGAAGAGCCGGTCGTAGTCGGTGAGGTCGTACCCGAACAGCGGGAACGACTCGGTGAACGATCCCCGGCCCAGGGTGATCTCCGCGCGTCCCTGCGAGATCGCGTCGAGGGTGGCGAACCGCTCGAAGACGCGTACCGGGTCGTCGGAGCTGAGCACGGTGACCGCGGTGCCGAGGCGGATGCGTTCGGTCCGGCTCGCGATCGCGGCGAGCACGATCTCGGGCGCGGAGACCGCGTAGTCGTCGCGGTGGTGCTCGCCGATGCCGAAGCTGTCGATGCCCAGCCGGTCGGCGAGGACACCCTGCTCGATGACGTTGCGGATCACCTGGCCGTACGGGATGCGGTTGCCCTCGGCGTCGGCCGTGACGTCCCCGAAGGTGTCCAGGCCGAACTCCACACCGGTCGCCATGATGTCTCTCCTTCATCGGTACGCCCCGGGCGTACCCGCTTCGGTTACTCCCGGCGGGATAACGGCGGTGCCGATGATCTCATTCCCGGCCAGTGACGGCTCATGCCCGATCGCGCGCGGCGGACCGGGCGGTCCGCCGCGCGACGTGTCCGGTCAGCCGCGTGAGCGCGGCAGGCAGCACTTCTTGTACTTGGTCCCCGAACCGCACCAGCAGGCGTCGTTGCGCTCCGGCGGCCAGGGGATCTGGCTGGTGCCGCTCGACAGTTCCTGCGCGTACGCCGCGCGGATCTTCGGATCGGTCGGATCCCCACCCCGCTGCGGGGCGAAACCGGCCAGCCCGACGGTCGAGCCCTTGAGCACGGTCAGCCCGGTACGGCCGCCGCCGGCGAGCCGGACCAGTTCCCGCTCCAGGCCGGCCCGGTGCTCGTCCCAGTCCCGGCCGTAGGTCTCGGCCAGGGCGGGCCAGTCCGACCGCAGCCGCTCGAAGTCGTCCTTCGGCCAGAACAGCAGATCGTTCGCCGTCGGTTCGGTGCCCGCCCGCCCGGCGGTGCCGCTCAGGCCGCTCTCCAGCCGGTCGGCCAGGTTGTCGTTCTGGTCGTGCGAAAGGGCGAGGTCCCGACGTACCCGGTGGCGCTGTTGCAGCAGGAAGAACAGGATGCCCGCGGACTCGCGGTCCCTCGGCTCGGTCGGCTGGTCGGCGGACGCGGCGCGGTCCGCCATGACCGTCTCCACCGCGGCCGTCAGCCACTGCTCGGCGGTGGCGGTCCGACCGCCCGCGTCCAGCGCGGCGCTGATGTACGCCGGGGCGTCGGCCTGCTCGGTGAGCAGCGGGCGCAGGGCGGTGAGTTCCTCGACCGCCTCGTCGGCGCGGCCGACGCGGAACAGGATCCGGGCGTGCAGGGCGCGGGAGAAAGCGGCCCGGTTGTCATCGCGTGTCCGGTACGCCTCGACGGCCCGATCCGCGTAGCGGAGCGCGGCGTCGAGCTTCGACCGGCTCTCGGCGATCTCGGCGGCCAGGGTCAGCGCGTAACCGGTGTCGGTCGGGTCGGCGAGCCGGCCCTGCTCCGCCGCGTCGGCGAGTTCGGCGGCGACGCCGAGCGGGTTGGCCGCGCCGAGCGCGGACTGGCGCAGTTCGGTCAGATCTGCGCTGCTGAGAACGTTTGTCGTTGGCACGATCTCACGTTACTGCGCGAGCCGGGTCCGGCGCCGCCGCGACGCTGTTGCCCCCGTCTCACCCCGTCTCGACGTCGTCCCGTCCGGGCCGGACCCCCTGCCCCGGCGCCGGGTTCAGAACAGGATCACCGAGCGGGCGCCCTCGCCCCGGGCCATCCGGTCGAGCGCCGCCGGGGCCTCGTCGAGCGTGGTCCGGTCGCTGATCAGCGGCCCGAGGTCGATCGACCCGTCGAGCACGGCCCGGGCCAGTTCGGGCAGGTCCCGGTCGGGGTCGGAGGAGCCGTAGACCGAGGAGCGCAGGATCCGGGCCGAGTGGAAGATGTCGAGCGCGCCCAGTTCCACCACATCGTCCTTGCCGCCCATGCCGACCACGGTGACCTGGCCGCCCCGGCGGGTGGCCCGCCAGGCCAGCCGGATCGTCGCGGCCCGTCCGACGCACTCGAACGAGTGGTCGACGCCCCGGCCACCGGTGCGGGTCCGTACCGACCGGTTGAGGGTGTCGTCGGAGAGCAGGAAGTCCGTGGCCCCGGCGGCGATCGCCAGGTCGCGTTTCGCCTCGGACAGGTCGACGGCGATCACCGGGTCGGCGCCGGCCGCGCGGGCGGCGGCGACCACGGACAGACCCACCCCGCCGAGGCCGATCACCGCGACCGCGTCGCCGGGAACAACCCCGGCGGTACGGTGTACCGCGCCGATGCCGGTGAGTACGGCGCAGCCGAGCAGGGCGGCAGCCTCGAACGGTAGTTCGGCCGGGACCGGGATGACCGCGTTCGCCGCGACCACCACCTCCTCGGCCAGCGCGCCGAGCCCGAGCGTGACCTGCAACGGTGTCCCGTCGGCGCCGGTGCTGCCGCTCGGTACGGACGGGGCGCCGGTCGCGGCGCAGAGCCACGGCTCGCCCCGCCCGCAGAACCAGCACTGCCGGCACGGGGGCGCCCAGTTCAGCACCACGTGGTCGCCGACGCGTACCCGGTCGACCTCGGTGCCGACCGCGAGCACCACCCCGGCCGCCTCGTGCCCCAGCACCAGCGGGTACGTCGGCGCCAGGGTCCCGTTGACCATCGACAGGTCGGAGTGGCACACCCCGGCGGCCCGGATCGCCACCCGTACCTGCGCCGGGCCGGGTGCCGGCAGCACGATCTCCTCGACCCGTGGCGGGGCGCCGGCCGCCCGGGCCACCAGTGCCCTCATCGCTGGATCGCCTTGGTCTGGAGGAACTCGTCGAGGCCGAACGTGCCCAGTTCCCGGCCGAGGCCGGACTGCTTGTAGCCGCCGAACGGGGCGAGCGGGTTGAACGCGCCGCCGTTGATGTCGACCGCGCCGGTGCGCATCCGCCGGGCGACCCCGAGCGCCCGGTCGTCGTCGCCGGACCAGACCGCGCCGGCCAGCCCGTACCGGGAGTTGTTGGCCACGGAGACGGCGTGGTCGTCGTCCTCGACCGGAATCACCACCAGCACCGGGCCGAAGATCTCCTCCTGGGCCAGGGCGCCGTCCGGGTCGACGTCGGCGAAGATCGTCGGTGCGACGAAGTGGCCGCGTTCGGGCACCTTGGCGTCGGGCCCACCGGCGATCAGCCGGGCGCCGTCGGCGAGGCCCCGTTCGATGTGGTCGCGTACCCGGCCGCGCTGCGCGGCGGAGACCAGCGGGCCGAGCCGGGTGGCGGCGTCGAACGGGTCGCCGAGCTGGTAGTTCTCGGCGGCCCGGGCGGCGAGGGCGAGGGCTTCGTCGTAGCGGCTGCGGTGCACCAGCATCCGGGTCCAGGCCGTACAGGTCTGCCCGGAGTTGAGGAAGGCGTTGCCGACGCCGGTCTTCACGGCCGCGCCGAGGTCGGCGTCGTCCAGGATCACGTTGGCCGACTTACCGCCCAGTTCCAGGGCGACCCGGGCGATCCGGTCGGCGGCGAGGTGCGAGATGCGCCGGCCGGTCGCGGTCGACCCGGTGAACGAGACCATGTCGACGCCGTCGTGGGCGGCGATCGCCTCGCCGACCACCGGGCCGGTTCCGGTGACCAGGTTGACCACGCCGGGCGGGAGCCCGGCCTCGTCGATCGCGTCGAAGAGCAGGTACGCGACCAGCGGGGTCAGCTCACTGGGTTTGAGGACAACCGTGCACCCGGCAGCCAGGGCCGGGGCGACCTTGGCCACCACCTGGTGCAGGGGGTAGTTCCACGGCGTGATCGCCCCGACCACCCCGACCGGCTCCCGGACCACCAGCGAGTTGCCGACCAGGTGGCTGGACGGTGGTTCGGCGGCCAGTTCCACATAGCTGCGCAGTACGGCCAGCGGCAGCCCGGCGTGTACCCGGGTCGCCACCCGCAGCGGGGTGCCGAGTTCGAGCGCGACGGTACGGGCGATCTCGTCGGTACGGGCGGCGAGTGCGCCGTGCAGCCGGTCGAGTGCGGCGGCCCGGTCGGCGGGATCGGTCGCGGCCCAACTGTCGAAGGCGGTACGGGCGGCGGCCACCGCCCGGTCGACGTCGGCGGCGGTGCCGGCCGGGACGGTGCCGATGACCCGCTCGGTGCTGGGGTTCTCGACCGGGATGGTGTCGGTGGCGGCGGGGGTGACCCACTGCCCGTCGAGGTAGAGGTCGGTACGGGTGAGGTCCATCGGGGGCCCCTCGGGTCGACGGAAACTAGCGGTGCAAGTTTTGACTCTAGTACGCCCCGGCGCCGGACGGGAGGGGTGGCAGCGGTCCGACCATCCGCTCGTAGGTGTGGGCGAGCCCGTCGATCAGGGCATCCAGGCCCAGCGTGAACGCGCCCTCGTCGACGCTCTGCTGGTGCTCGGCGAGCCGGTGCGCCTGGGTCAGGTGGGGGTACTGCTCGGCGTAGAAGCCGGGATCCTCGACGAATCCTCGGGCGAACGACCCCAGTGCCGACCCGGTCACGAAGTAACGCATCAGCGCGCCGATGTGGGTGGCCCGCGCCGGTGGCCAGCCCGCGTCGACCAGCCCGCCGTAGACGGCGTCGGCCATGGCCAGGGCGGCGGGACGACGTCCCGGCCCCTGGGCGAGGTGCGGGACGATGTGCGGGTGGGCGGCGAGGGCGGCCCGGTAGGACAGTCCCCACCGGCGCAGCGCCTCCCGCCAGTCGGCCGTGCCGAAGGACGAGACGTCGATCTGGGCGGTGATGCTGTCCGCCACCGCGTCCAGGATCTCGTCCTTGGTGGCGAAGTGGTTGTACAGCGAAGGCCCGCGTACGCCCAGTTCGGCGGCGAGTCGCCGGGTGGAGAAGGCGCCGAGCCCGTCCGCGTCGATCAGGGCGGCGGCGGTCTCGATGATCCGCTGCCGGCTCAGCAGTGCCTGCCGTGGCCGGGGCATGGCGTACCTCCTCCTCCGTCTTACCGGTGTCACCGGAGCTCGTTGCGGAAACTCTGCCACACGGGGTCTGGACGAGATAAAACTTGCAGCGCTAGTTTAGATGCATGGACCTCCAGCTCTCCGAGGAGCAGGCGGCCGTCCGCCGGCTCGCGGCCGAGTTCGTCGACCGCGAGGTACGGCCGCACGCCGCCGAATGGGACCGTCGCGAGGCGGTCGACCCGGCGATCGTCGGCCGACTCGGCGACGTCGGTTTCCTCGGACTCACCATTGCCGAGCAGGACGGCGGCTCCGCCGGCGACCACCTCTCGTACTGCCTGGTGCTGGAGGAGTTGGGACGCGGCGACTCGTCCGTACGCGGCATCGTCAGCGTCTCGCTCGGACTCGTGGCCAAGGCGATCGCCGTACACGGCAGCCCGGCGCAACGGGCGCAGTGGCTGCCCCGACTCTGCGCCGGTGAGGCCCTGGGGTGCTTCGCGCTGACCGAGCCCGGCAGCGGCTCCGACGCGGGTTCGCTGCGCACCCGGGCGGTCCGGGACGGCGGGGACTGGCTCATCACCGGTTCGAAGGTCTTCATCACCAACGGCACCACCGCCGACGTCGCGCTGGTCTTCGCCCGTACCGGTGAACCCGGGCCGCGCGGCGTCACCGCCTTCCTCGTACCGACCGGCGCTTCCGGCCTGGACCGGCGCGAGATCCACGGCAAGCTCGGGCTGCGCGGGCAGGCAACCGCCGAACTCGCCTTCGACGCCGTACGCGTACCGGCCGACGCCCGGCTGGGCGCCGAGGGTGCCGGCCTCCGGCTCGCCCTGTCCACCCTGGCCAAGGGAAGGATGTCGGTGGCCGCCGGTTGCGTCGGCATCGCCCAGGGCTGTCTGGACGCGGCGGTGGGTTACGCGACCGGGCGGGAACAGTTCGGCAAGCAGATCGCCGGCCACCAGCTCGTCCAGCACCTGCTCGCCGAGATCGCGGTGGACACCGCCGCCGCCCGGCTGCTGGTCTGGCAGGTCGCCGACCTGATCGACCGCGACCGTCCGTACGCGACCGAGTCCTCGATGGCCAAGCTGTTCGCCAGCGAGGCGGCGGTACGGGCGGCGAACAACGCCGTCCAGGTCTTCGGCGGCTACGGCTACATCGACGAGTTCCCGGTCGGCAAGTACCTGCGCGACGCCCGCGTGGCCACCCTCTACGAGGGCACCAGCCAGATCCAGCAACTGCTCATCGGACGCGCCCTCACCGGTGTCTCCGCGTTCTGACCCCCCGACCGATCCACCACCCACGAGGAGAACAGTGACCAGATATGCCGGCAAGGTAGCCGTCGTCACCGGCGCGGGACAGGGCATCGGCGCGGCCACCGCCCGCCGGCTGGCCGCCGAGGGGGCGGCGGTCGCCGTCGTGGACCTGAACACCGACTCCGCCACCTCGGTCGCCGACGAGCTGACCGCCGCCGGTGCGCGGGCCGTCGGGATCGGGTGCGACGTCACCGACGCCACCGCGGTGGCGGACATGACGGCCCGGGTCGTCGACGCGTACGGCCGGCTTGACGTGCTGGTCAACAATGCCGGCATCACCCGCGACGACCTACTGTTCAAGATGCCGGTCGATGCCTGGGAGGCGGTTCTGACCACGAACCTCACCAGCATGTTCCTCTGCTGCCAGGCCGCCCAGGCGCAGATGGTCGGCCAGCGCTACGGCCGCATCGTCAACCTGAGCAGCCGCTCCGCGCTGGGCAACCGGGGCCAGGTGAACTACGCCGCCGCCAAGGCCGGGGTGCAGGGGCTGACCGCCACGCTGGCGATCGAACTCGGCCCGTTCGGGGTCACCGTCAACGCGGTCGCACCGGGTTATGTCGCGACCGCGATGACCGCCGCCACCGCCGAGCGGGTCGGCAGCACCCCGGAGGACCACCAGCGGTGGGCCGCCGAGCACACGCCGCTGCGCCGGGTCGCCCAGCCCGAGGAGATCGCCTCGGTGATCGCCTTCCTCGGCAGCGACGACGCCTCCTACGTCAGCGGTCAGACCCTGTACGTCAACGGCGGGGCCCGCTGAACCCCGATCACACCCTCGGAGGACATCATGGACTTCTCGCTCAGCGACGAAGAGCGCGCGATACGCGACACCGCCCGGGACTTCATCACCCGTGAGGTCGTTCCGCTCGAGGCCGAGGTGCTGCGCCGGGAGCGGGCGCACCGGCCCGGAATCGATCGCGGCGAGCTGCGCGAGTTGCAGCTCAAGGCGAAGAAGTTCGGGTTCTGGGGGCTGGCCACCCCCGAGGAGTACGGCGGGATGGACCTGCCGGCGGTCACCCAGTCGCTGATCTGGACCGAGATCGGCCGCTCCTTCGTGCCGTTCCGGTTCGGCGGCGAGGCGGACAACATCCTGTTCCACGCCAACGACGAGCAGAAGCACGAGTACCTGGTGCCGACGATCGAGGGTGAGCGGCTCTCCTGCTTCGCCATCACCGAACCGGGTGCCGGCTCGGACGCGGCGAACATCAAGCTCAGTGCCCGCCGCGACGGCGACGACTGGATCCTCAACGGCGAGAAGACCTTCATCACCGGTGGCAACGACGCCGACTTCGCGATCGTGGTCGCGGTCACCGACCGGGACAGGGGCGTACGCGACGGCGGCAGCACGGCCTTCCTCGTGGACCGGTCGATGGGGTGGCGTTCGGAGTTCATCCAGACGATGGGGGAGGGTGGCCCGGCCGCGCTGGTCTTCGACGACGTACGGGTGCCCGGCCGCAACATCCTCGGTGAACTGGGCCAGGGGTTCGCCCTCGGCATGCAGTGGATCGGCAAGGGTCGTTACACGATTCCGTCGCACGCGGTCGGGATCGCCGAACGGGCCCTGCGGATGGCGATCGAGCACGCCAACACCCGGGAGACCTTCGGTACGCCGATCGGCACGAACCAGGCGATCCAGTGGATGATCGCCGACTCGGAGACCGAACTGGAGGCGGCCCGTTGGCTGATCCTGCGTGCCGCGTGGACGGTCGACCAGGGGCTCGACCCCCGGCACGCGTCGTCGATGGCGAAGCTCTACGGCGCCGGCATGGTCAACCGGGTGGTCGACCGGGTCCTGCAGATCCACGGCGGCATGGGTTACACCCGGGAGCTGCCGATCGAGCGCTGGTACCGGCAGGTGCGGCTGTACCGCATCTTCGAGGGCACCGACGAGATGCAACGTCTGATCATCGCCCGCGACCTGCTGCGCGGCTACACCAAGCTGGGAGGGCACCTCGGATGAGGACCTTCGCCTCGCCCGCCGAACTCCTGGCGGCGGTCGGTGAGCCGCTCGGTCCGGGCCGGTGGTACCCGGTCGACCAGGACCGGGTGGGCCTGTTCGCCGACGCCACCGACGACCACCAGTGGATCCACGTCGATCCGGAGCGGGCCGGGGCGGGACCGTTCGGGGGGACGGTCGCGCACGGGTACCTCACCCTGTCCCTGCTGCCCGTGCTGGTGACCGAGCTGTACCGGGTCGACGGGGTACGGATGGGCGTCAACTACGGCCTCAACCGGGTACGGTTCCCCGCCCCGCTGCGCGTCGGTACGCGAATCCGGGCCACCGCACTGATCGTCGGCGCGGAACCCGTGACGGGTGGTTTACAGGTAGTCACATCGGTCACAGTGGAGAGTGCGGGCGGCGTCAAGCCGGTCTGCGTCGCCGAAACGGTGTCCCGGCTCTACTTCGAGGAGGGAAAATGACCGCGTTGTCGTTGGCGATGGTGCTCGCCGAGGCGGCCCGGCGGCACTCCGACACGGTCGCCGTGGTGGACGGCGAGGTCCGGGTGACCTACGCCGAACTGTGGCTGGAGGCCCGGTCCGCCGCAGCCGGGCTGCGTGAGCTGGGCATCGGCGCGGGCGACACGGTGGCGCTGCTCGCGCCGAACGTGGTCGACTTCCCCCGGGCCTACTACGGGGCGCTGGTCGCCGGTGCGGTGGTGGTGCCGGTGCACCTGCTGCTCACCGCCGAGGAGATGGCCTACGTGCTCCGGGACAGCGGTGCCGACCTGCTCGTCTGTCACACGAGCCAGTTGGCCATCGGCGCCGAGGCGGCGTACCGCGCCGGGGTTGGGTTGGTCACCGTCGGCCCGGTGCCCGCCGGGATCGAGGTCCGCCGGCTGGAGCAGGTCAGCGACCAGGTCGCGCCACTGCCGTCGTACGTGACCCGCGAGGCCGAGGACACCGCGGTGGTCTTCTACACCAGCGGCACCACGGGTGAGCCCAAGGGGGCGCTGCTCACCCACCTGAACCTGGTCATGAACGCGACGGTGAACGTGTTCGACGCCAACGACGCGCGCAGCGCCGACGTGGTGCTCGGCTGCCTGCCGCTGTTCCACACCTTCGGTCAGACGGTGGCGATGAACGGCACCTTCCGGGTGGGCGGGACGTTGGTGCTGCTGAGCCGGTTCACCGGTGCCGCCGCGATCGAGCTGATGCTGCGCGAGGCGGTCACCGTCTTCCACGGCGTACCGACGATGTACATCGGGCTGCTCGCCGCCGCCGCCGAGGCGCCGACCCTGCCCCGGCTGCGGCTCTGCATCTCCGGCGGGGCCTCGCTGCCGCTCGCGGTGCTGGAGCGGTTCAACGCCGCCTTCGCCACCACGATCTTCGAGGGGTACGGCCTCTCCGAGACCTCACCGACCGCGACCACCAACCAGCCGCACTTCGGTACCCGCGCCGGTACGGTCGGGCACCCGGTCTGGGGCGTCGAGGTGGAGATCGCCCGGCCGGAGCTGGACGACCGGATCGAGTTGCTTCCCACGGGGGAGATCGGCGAGATCGTCATCCGTGGCCACAACGTCTTCGCCGGTTATCTGGGTCGGCCGGCGGCGACCGCCGAGGCGTTGGTCGACGGCTGGTTCCGCAGCGGCGACCTGGGCACGAAGGACGAGTCCGGCTTCGTCACCATCGTGGACCGGAAGAAGGACCTGGTGATCAGGAGCGGGTTCAACGTCTACCCGCGCGAGATCGAGGAGATTGTCGCCCGGCACCCGGCGGTGGCCCAGGTGGCCGTCATCGGGGTGCCCGATCCGGTGCACGGCGAGGAGATCTGCGCGGTGGTGGTGCTGGATCCGGCCGGGCCGCCCGCTCCGACCGAATCCGAGCTGATCGACTGGGCGCGCGAGCGGCTCGGCCGGCACAAGTACCCGCGCCAGGTCCGGTTTCTCGACGAGCTGCCCTTGGGGCCGAGCCACAAGGTGCTCAAGCGGGAGCTGCGCCGGATGATCGTCCCGAGAGCCGCCCTCGACTGATCGGCCCACCGACGTCGGTGCTCAGCCGCGCGACGAAATCTGCTGTACGGCCCACTCGTTGCCGTCCGGGTCGCTGAAGAAGACGAAGCCGACGTTGTCCAGCGGGTCGGGCGTCGGCCTCGGGTTCTGGCCGAGGATCTGGACCTCGCTGACCTGCACGCCGCGTTCGACCAGCTCGGCATGGGCCTTGTGGATGTCCGGGACCACCAGTTGCAGGCCCTTCAGCGAGCCCGGTGGCATCTGCGGTACGGCCCCGTAACCGATCACGACGGAGCAGCCCGATCCGGGCGGGGTGAGCTGGACCAGGCGGACCTGTTCGCCCATCCGGGTGTCGTGGTCGACGGTGAAGCCGAGTTGTTCGGCGTAGAACGCCTTCGCGCGATCCACGTCCGACACCGGAACCACCACGACCTCGAGCGTCCAGTTCACGATCTGTCTCCCGTTCCATCCGGTGCGTCATCGGCGTTCCGGGCAGCGTACCGGCCGGGGGAGTACCGAAGGGGGCATCCGATCGGCGTGGCCGGCGCGGTTTCGGGTAGTCGCACGGCATGGCGACCACGATGAGCGTGGAGGACAAGAAACGGTTCGTCCGGCGACTGGCCGGCAGCGGGCGGGGCTTCGCCGATCAGCTCGGTTTCCGGGTCACCAACAACCCGGCCGCGCTGTTCCAGCTGCTCTACCTCTCCATTCTGCTCGGTCGCCCCGGCGACCCCCGGCGAGCGGCGCAGACCGCCGGGGCGTTGCGCGACCGGGGTTGGGACAGTGCGGCTCGGATGGGCCGGTCGTTGCACGAGACCCGGGCCACGGTGCTGCGCGGTTGCGGGCGCAGGGACGCGGACGAGCTGGCCACCGAGCTCGGTGACCTGGCCGCGCTGGTCACCGAGCGGTATCGCGGTGACCTGCGGCGGATGCGGGCGATGGCCGGGTACGACGCCGTCCGGGAGCGCGATCGGCTCAGGCGGTTGCCCGGAGTGGACGATCTGGTGGTCGACCTCTTCTTCCGCGAGGTCCAGGCGCTCTGGCAGGAGGTGCCGCCGTCGGCGGACCGCCGGGCGCTCACCGCCGCTCGCAAGCTGGGTCTCGGCCGTACGGCGGAGGATCTGGCCGCGCTCGCCGGCAGCCGGGAGTCGGAGAAGCTCGCCTGGCTGGTCGGGGCGCTGGCGATGGTGGATCTGGACGACAGGTACCACCAAATCGCAGCATAAACACCCAATCGTACGTGGGCTCCCCCACAATTATGGTGTTCGCCGCCTTTCGGGTGATCCCACCTCGTAGGATAGGTCTGGCAGGGCTGTCCAACCGGTTCGGCTGGACCTCCGCCATCCGGTGATCGCGTTCGGTTCGGACGCCGCTTGTCGCCGGAGTTTCGTCGGACGTGGTGTCCCGGTCATGCCTGTCGTGACCGGCACCTCGTCCGGTGTCCGTTTCGAGCAGGTTCCTCGCGCCGGTCCCCGTCCGCCGTCGGCTCACCGCACCAGGCCCGCGATCAGGTTCACCGTGGACGCGATGATCACGGCGCCGAACAGGTACGACAGCAGCGCGTGGCGCAGCGCCGTACGCCTGATCTCCGGGCTGCTCAGCGGGGTGTCGGAAACCTGGAACGTCATCCCGATGGTGAAGGCCAGGTACGCGAAGTCGGTGTACCGGGGCGGCGACTGCTGGTTGAACCGCACACCGCCGTCGGTACCGGTGTAGTACAGCCGGGCGTAGCGGCTGCCGAAGACGGTGTGGATGACCGCCCAGGAGAAGATGACGCTGATGATGCCGAGAGCGATGTGCAACTGCTCCGAGAAGCCGTCCAGCGGCTGGGCCCGGATCAGCACGACCCCGATCGCCAGCAGGCTGGCAAGGCAGGCGAAGAGAAGCAGCGAGTCGCGTAACCCTCGGTTGGTGTCCTCCCGCAGCGCGAACCGGGCGGTCTCGGTCGGGTCCAGCGGCCAGAGCCTGGAGCGCGCCCAGATCAGGTAGAACAGCGCGGCGGCGTCCCAGCCGACGAGCGGTCCGAGCACCGCCGCGTCGTACAGTCCGACCGGGACTGCGGCCGTGGCCCCCACCACCGCCATGATGATCAGCAGCAGCGAGGACCGGAGCGGCTCCCGGCGCGGGCGGGTCGCGGTCAACGCCGGCACTCCGCTTCGGCGACGGGCTGCACCGGTCAGCTCTGGCGCAGGTGCCGAGCGACCCGCTGGTGCTTGCGGTCCCGGGCCCGCGCCGCCAGATCGGCGGGGGTCACCTCGGGATTGGAGTTGGTGCGCGCAGAGCGGGCCACCTCGTTGATGTTGCCGTAGTCGGCCGGCGGCATCGCCCGCAGGGCGCGGAGCACGTCGTCCGACGCCCCTTCCCGTTCGGCCTCGGCGACGATGTCGTCCTTGGTGGCGGGAAAGTCGAGTGCGGTGAGGTAGCGCAGCACCTCGGCGTTGGTCACCATGTGAATCCCGCTCCTCGCCGGTCGTCTGGTTCTCCCCGCGCAGCACTTACCCCGCTTTGCCGGCTTCACGCACCGCTGCGCCCCGCAGGTCGACGTCGTTTCACCCGACCCGGCGGGGGTACGCGCCCGGCACGCGACGCCGGACCGCGGCGACGCCGGGGAGGAGCCGTCATGAACTACGACACGTTCGTCGACATGGTCGCGCAACGCGCGGAGGTGGACTCGGACACGGCCATCGACCTCAGCCGAGGCACCCTGCAGACGCTGGCCGACAGGTTGACCGGCGGCGAGGCGATCGATCTGGCCGCTCAGCTGCCACAGCCGTTGCAGGCGGTGATGCGCAGTCCGCAGGACGCGGCAGAACCGTTCGGGGCGCAGGAGTTCATCGGGCGGGTTGCCGAGCGTGCGAGTGTCGATGAGACCGCGGCGCGTACCGGGGTCCGGGCCGTCCTGACCACCGTGCGGGAGGCGGTCACCGGCGGTGAGTTCGACGACGTGATGAGTCAGTTGCCGCGCGAGTTCCGCGACCTGGTCGAACCGGTGTTGATGCCCGGTGGTCGAGCCCGGCGGCGCTAGACCGGTTGTGGAGACATCGACTTTCGTTGAGAGTGACGAAAGTTCGGTCGATTCCAACCGGGCAATAGACTGCCCCGCATCAAAGCCGTAACCTCTACGCAACGTGCGTGCGGTGGTTGATGCCCCGGGAGGAACGGACATGTCTCGCAGGACCGGCAAGCCCTCCTACACGAAGGCCCCGACGAGCAGGCGGCCGAGTGTGGGCACCCTGGTCTTCGCCATGCTGTTGCCGGTGGTGCTGGCCGGTTTCATCGGCGCCGGCATCGGCTACGCCGTCGGCGGGCCGAGCGAGACCGAGACCGCCGTCAACAAGCTGCGCGAGGAGGAAGCGCAGCGGGACACCGAGCAGATCGGCAGCCTGACCACGGCCGCCCGGACCACGCGGGACGAGCTCGGCCCACTGCTGTCCGAACTGGACGCCGCGGTCGAGACCGGCCAGCCGGCACCCGCCGACAAGCTGACGACCTGGCAGCAGACCATGCGCCGGGCGGTCGAGCGGCATGCGGAGAGCCCATCCGGCAGCACCGCCACCAACGTGGCGCGCGGCGGTCTCCGGGCCGCGGTCGACGGCCTGGCCACCGCACTGGACACGTACGCCCTGGTCGGTACGTTGCCCGCCACCGCCCAGCGGCCGGTGATCGACCTGGCGGCCCGTCAGCGTACGGCGGCCGGCACGGCCTGGTCCATCGCGGCAGCCCAGCTCGACCAGATCAACATCGACGCGGGACACGGGCACCAGCACGTCTACCTGACCACCGAACCCGGCACGGGTGCGTTCACCTCCGACGGGGCGCCGGAGGGGCCGACCAAGTAGCCGCCGGGTCCGCCGTCGACCTGCCGGCGGTCGGCCGCTCTATGATCACCTGCCGGGATCATGATCCGGCACACCCGGAAAGGTGATAGGAGTAGCGGATGGGTATCGTCTCGCCGGGCTTTCAGGGTCGGCCTCGGTCGTCGGAGCCGGCGTTGCCGCCGGGGCAGTATCTGACCGAGGATTTT
>NZ_JBSGCD010000053.1:0-33683 GCF_053601675.1 Micromonospora sp. NPDC004704
CCGCCACCCTCATGCAGGTCGGTCCGGCCGGTTCCAGCGCGGACCACTCGGCCAACCCGACCTCGCTGCACGACGTCTTCTTCCGCATCGGCGTCGGTACGGCCGATCGCAACCACCATCGGGTAGCTGGCTGTACCACACAACCGGCAGTGCACTGGATCGAAACCACGGTCGATGTCCGACAGGCTCGAAGGGCACGGAAGACCATGACGATCCAGCAGGGAAGTGGTTCAGGTGTCCAACCCGGAAAACGATTCACCGCGTACGGATGCGTTGCCCCGCCCGCGACGGTGGGTGATGGCCGTGGCGGGAGTGACCCTCTGCGGCCTGCTCGCCGGTGGCCCGGCGGTCACACCGATCGCGAACGCCGGAACCGCCGCCGGTGGCGATCGTGCCCTGCAGCAGAGCCTGGACGGCCTGGTCCGCGACGACCGGTTCCCCGCCGCCCTCGCCTCGGTACGCGACCGCGACGGGCGCGTGCGCAACTACACCGCCGGGGTGGCCGACCTGAGGACAAAGGCGAAGGTCCCGGTCGACGGTCAGGTCCGGATCGCCAGCAACACCAAGATGTTCACGGCCACCGTTGTGCTCCAACTCGTCGGCGAGGGCACGGTCGACCTCGACGCGCCGATCGAGACGTACCTGCCGAACCTGCTGCGCGGCGACGGCATCGACGGCCGGAACATCAGCGTCCGCCAACTCCTCCAACACACCAGCGGGCTGCCGGACTACGACGAGGACCTGGTGCCGGACTACTTCTCCGTCCAGCACACCTACTTCGAGCCGTACGAGGTGCTCGACGTGGCGCTGCGCCACCCTGCCCTGTTCGCCCCCGGGAGCGGCTGGGCGTACAGCAACACGAACTACATCGTCGCCGGCCTGCTGGTGCAGAAGGTCACCGGGCGGCCGATCGGTGAGGAGATCACCAAGCGGATCATCGACCGGATCGGGCTGCGGCACACGTACTGGCCGGCGCTCGGCGAGCAGACCATCCGCGAGCGGCACCCGAACGGGTACCTGGCCCTCACCCCCGACGCGCCGTTGCGCGACGTCACCGAGTCGGAGCCCTCGATGGGCTGGGCAGCCGGGGCGATGGTCGGCACCCCGAGCGACCTCAACCGGTTCCTCGCCGCGCTCGTCGGCGGCAAGCTGCTCAAGCCCGAACAGCTCCGGCAGATGCAGACCACCGTGGAGGCACCGAACGCCGACACGGTCGGCGACACGAGGTACGGGCTCGGGCTCGCCACGTTCAAGCTGAGCTGCGGCGGCTTCGCCTGGGCGCACGGCGGCGACGCACCCGGCTACGAGACCCGCAACGCGATCACCAGCGACGGCCGCTCCGCCACCATCGCCGTAACCGCCCTCCCCAGAACCCCAGAAGCCGCCACGAACGTAGAAGCAGCCCTAACCACCGCCCTCTGCCGGTGAACGCCTCGTTGATCATGAAGTTAGCGCAGATTTTCCGCGATTTCGGTGCGCTAACTTCATGATCAACGCGGCGATCGGGGGCGATCGGGGGGCCGGGGCGGTTCAGATCCAGCGGCTGCCTAGCCACATGCGGGCGGACCATTCGGCGTAGGGGAGGAGTTGGCCGACGAAGACGGGGTAGAAGTAGGCGAAGCAGATCGCCACGAGCAGGACGTAGGCGCCGGCGATGATGACGCCGACCGTACGTCGGTCCAGGCCACCGGAGTCGGACCCGGCGGGGTGGTTGGACAGCTCGGCGGGCAGGGTTTCCTCGGACAGTTCGATGGTGGCTCGTTCGGAGCCGCCCACCGGCACCGGTGCGCGGACCGCCGCCGCCGCTGCCGGCGCCGGAGACTTCGCCGGGCCGATGAGCGCGCCGAGTACGTAGGTGACCGCGAGGATCAGGAACGGCAGCGCCGGAGCGGTGTAGAAGGAGAACATGGTGCGGCCGTCGAAGGCGTACCAGAACCAGGGCAGCAGACCGGCGGCCACGCAGAGCAGGATCGCCCCGGCCCGCCAGTCCCGGCGGGCGATGCCGAGCCAGGCGGTCGCGGCCAGCGCGGGCAGGAACGACCACCAGAGGATCGGGGTGCCCAGCAGCAGGATCTCGGCGGCACAGCTCGACGCGCCGCAGCCGCCGTCGGAGGACCAGTAGAACGCGACCGGGCGGCCGAGCAGCAGCCACTGCCACGGCCACGACTGGTAGACGTGCGGGGTGACCAGTGTGGTGTGGAACTTGTACGCCTCGGTGTGGTAGTGCCACAGGTTCTGCAGTGCCCCGATGACCGGCAGTTCGGTCCTGCCTGAGTCGGCCAGCCAGTGCCGGAAGTAGCCGTGGTCGGTGGCGAACCAGCCCGACCAGGTGGCGATGTACGTGGCCACGATCAGCACACCGGCCAGGGCCAGCCAGCCGATCTCGCCGAGCAGGGCGTCCCGCCACGGGCGTCGTACGCCGGCCGAGCGGCGGGCGCCGACCTCCCAGAAGATGACCAGCAGGGCGAACGCCGGTACGAAGTACAGCGCGCTCCACTTGACGCCGAGGGCGCACCCGAGCAGGACGGCGGCGAGCAGCCGCCACCACGGGACACTGTCCGGGAACCGGAGCGGCAGCCTGCCGGCGCGACCGGGGACGCTCGGGTCGAGACCCGCCTCCATCGCGGTCAGCCAGCGGCGGCGCCGGTGGTCCCGGTCGACGACCAGGGCGGCGAACGCGGCGAAGATGAAAAAGAGCAGGAAGACGTCGAGCAGTGCGGTACGGGACAGCACCAGGTGGAAGCCGTCCAGGGCGAGCAGCAGGCCGGCGGCGCAGCCGAGCACGGTCGACCCGAACAGGCGACGAGCGGTCCGGACCAGGATCAGGACCGTCAGGGTGCCGATGATCGCCGCCGAGAAGCGCCAGCCGAACTCGGGGGAGGTGGTCATGATGTGACCGGCGGAGACGACGTTGCCGTCGGCGTCGGAGTAGCCGAAGGCCCACTCACCGATGCCGATCAGCCACTTGCCGAGCGGGGGATGGACGACGTACGACGGGACGTTGTCCTTGTAGTTCCACTCGACGCCCTTGCTGACCAGGCCCCAGGCGTCCTTGGCATAGTAGGTCTCGTCGAAGATCTTGCCCTTGGGGTGGCTCAGCCCGACGAGCCGCACCACGGCGGCGATGGCCACCACCACCAGGGTGGCGAGCCAGGAGTACGGCTCCAGCCGGGTGTCGAACGGGACCAGCCGGCGCCGCAGGATCGTGGGCAGGCCACGACCACCGGATGTCTCCGGTGCGGCCGCTGTTGAGCTGGCCGGGGGACTCTCCGGTGGTTCGCTCGCCGTACCGCCCGAGTGATCGCGGTCGCTGTCGCGGCTTTGGGTCTGCGCTGTCGACGCCATGGTCACCCCGCGATCGTAGGCTGCGGGAGCGGGAGACGGAGTCCTACGCCGCCCCGACATTTTCACGTGTATCGATGAGGGGAAGTTTCTGGTGGGAGATATGTCGGGTAGCGGGCGACTTGTCGTACTCGGTGCGCCGCTCGGGAACCCCGCCGACGCCTCCACCCGACTCCGGGAGATGCTCGGCGCGGCGGACGTGGTCGCCGCCGAGGACACCCGTCGACTCGCCCGGCTCGCCCGGGACCTCGACGTCACCATCAAGGGTCGGATCATCTCCTACTTCGAGGGCAACGAGGAACGCCGTACGCCCGCCCTGGTCGAGGCCGTACTCGCCGGCGAACTGGTCGCCCTGGTCACCGACGGCGGCATGCCGAGCGTCTCCGACCCCGGGTACCGCCTGGTCAGAGCCGTGGTCGACGCCGGTGCGCCGGTGACCGCGGCCCCCGGCCCGAGCGCCGTCACCACCGCTCTCGCCCTGTCCGGGCTCCCCGTCGACCGGTTCTGCTTCGAGGGTTTCCTGCCCCGCACCGGCGGCGCCCGCCGTACCCGGCTGCGGGCCCTGGCCGCGGAGGAACGGACCCTCGTCTTCTTCGAGGCACCGCACCGGGTCGCCGGCACCCTGACCGATCTCGCCGCCACCTTCGGCGCCGACCGTCCGGCCGCCGTCTGCCGCGAGCTGACGAAGACGTACGAGGAGGTGTTGCGCCGGACCCTCGGCGAACTGGCCACCTGGGCCACCGAGGGCGACCCGCGCGGTGAGATCACCCTCGTGGTCGCGGGGGCCAGCGCGATGCCCGCGATCCGCCCCAGCGACGCAGACCTGCGCGCGGCGGTAGCCGACCGCGAGGCCGCGGGCGTCTCCCGCCGCGACGCCATCACCGAGGTGGCCACCGGGTACGGCCTGCGCCGCCGCGAGGTGTACGCGGTCGTCCACACCACCGACTGACGACAGCGCCGCCGCCCGGCTCGGCACCTGCCCGGCTCGGGACGTGCACGGCTCAGAAGGCGGCGGCCAGGAAGCCGGCGGTGATCGCCAGCGGGCCGGCGAACCCGACCAGTACGGCGCCCCGCCGCGCCGCCCGGTTCGGCAGCCGGTCCGCGCCGGTGGCCCAGACGATGCCGCCTCCGCAGAGCAGCACCAGCGTCAGCCCGAGCCCCCAGCGCAGGTGCAACGACCCGGTGCCGGTGCCGACGTACGCGGTGCCGCTGTCGCCGCTGATCATGCGCGCGGTGAGCTGCCAGCCTTCGAGCTTGTCCTCGGCGGGTACCCCGGCCAGCCGGATGTCCTCGGCACTGAACCCGCCGTCCGCGGAGATGAACTCACCCCGGCAGCGCTGACCGATGCCCTGCCCGGTGCAGTCGATCACCGTGGCCGTACCCAGGTCGCCGTGGCCGAACGCGAGCCAGAGCGGCTCCACGCTCACCCAGGCGAAGAAACTGGAGAGCAACGCCAGCAGGACCAGCCCGGCCAGTCCGGAAGCCGGCCGGCGTGGTGGTTTCGGCGGTTGGGCCGCCCGCTCCGCCGACGTACGCCGGGTCGGGAACGACCAGAGCCGGCGCGGCCGTTCGTCCGGGTCGGGACGGGCCGGGGTGCCGTCCCAGTTGACCTGTTCGATCGGGAGCCAGAAGTCGTCCTCGTCCTCGGCGGGGGGTGCGGGCGTGGGCACCGCGCCGACCCTCGTGGAGTTCTGCGTACCGTCCACCGAAGGCACCGTACGCGGCCCCGTGTCGGCGATCCGGGGCACTCGCTGCGGGACGGTGTTCCGGGGCGCGCCGGTGGTCGGCTCGATTCCGGCGGACACCGGCGCGGCGAGCCACGGCGAACCACCCCCACCGGGTACGCCACCCGCCTGCGTCGCCGGCCCGCCGGCCGGTGTGGTTGCCGGTTCGGCCACGACAGGCTTCAGGGTGGGCACCGCCCCTTGGTCCGGTGCCGACTGTGCGGGTGCAGCTTGGACGGGTGGGGTGGCTTGCGGCGGGCCGGGGTGGGGTGGCCCCGGCGGGGGCGGGAGTGCCGGCGGGGCGGGGGGCGGGGGCGCGGGCCGGGTCGGCGGTGGGGGTGTGGCTGACGCAGCCGGTAGTGGGGCCCACGGATCCGGCCGGTCGGTCGGGGGCGGCACGTTGTCGGCCGGCGCGGGGCCGTGGGTGGAGGACTGTCCGGCGGCCGGCGATTCGCCGCCATCGGCCCGGCCCGGGTCGGTCTCCCCTGGCTGCTGCCCGTCTGGTCTACCGGTCACAGAGAGTATTGGACTATGCACACTCGCCCCGGAGGGGCAGCTTGGGGCGCGTGTCGCCGACAAATCGGGCGCAGAAATCCGACTGGCTTCCGGATGGGATGGCCTTGCGGACCCCGCGGCGGCCTCCCGGACCGGTGGGCTCGGTCGATGGATCTCCACCGGGGTCGGCCCGGCGCCGAACGCTCACCGGAGCGCCGGCGGGCCGCTCGGCGCCGGATAGGGCCTATTGGTTCGCGGTCGCCCGGTGACGGTCATTAGGCTTGCTGTCCATGAGTCACGTTCTTGCGGCGGTCGCCTGGCCGTACGCCAACGGCCCGCGCCACATCGGCCACGTCTCCGGCTTCGGAGTGCCCTCCGACGTATTCAGCCGGTACATGCGGATGGCGGGTCATGACGTGCTCATGGTCTCCGGCACCGACGAACACGGCACCCCGATCCAGGTGCAGGCCGACAAGGAGGGGGTCAGCCCGCGCGAGCTGGCCGACCGTTACAACCGGGTGATCGTCGAGGACCTGCACGGGCTCGGCCTCTCCTACGACCTGTTCACGCGTACCACGACCGGGAACCACTACGCCGTGGTGCAGGAGCTGTTCGAGGGGCTGCACCGCAACGGCTACATCGTGCCCAAGGTGACCATGGGGGCCATCTCCCCGTCCACCGGTCGTACCCTGCCCGACCGTTACATCGAGGGCACCTGCCCGATCTGCGGGTACGACAGCGCGCGGGGCGACCAGTGCGACAACTGCGGCAACCAGCTCGACCCGATCGACCTGATCAACCCCCGCTCCAAGATCAACGGCGAGACGCCGGAGTTCATCGAGACCGAGCACTTCTTCCTCGACCTGCCCGCCTTCGCCGAGTCGCTCGCCAGGTGGCTCGACACCCGCGAGGGCTGGCGGACGAACGTACTGCGGTTCTCCAAGAACCTGCTGGGCGACCTCCAGCCCCGGGCGATCACCCGGGACCTGGAGTGGGGCGTACCGATTCCGCTCGACGGCTGGCGCGACCGCAACGACAAGCGGATCTACGTCTGGTTCGACGCGGTCATCGGTTACCTCTCCGCCTCGATCGAGTGGGCCCGCCGCTCCGGCGACCCGCAGGCGTGGCGGCGCTGGTGGGTGGCGGACGGCGAGGGCAAGGACGCCACCGGTTACTACTTCATGGGCAAGGACAACATCGTCTTCCACTCGGTGATCTGGCCGGCGCTGCTGCTCGGCTACTCCGGCGAGGGCGACCGCGACGGCACCCCGGGCGAGCTGGGCCGGCTCAACCTGCCGACCGAGGTGGTCTCCAGCGAGTTCCTGACCATGGAGGGGCGCAAGTTCTCCTCGTCCCGGCAGGTGGTCATCTACGTCCGCGACTTCCTCGAACGGTACGACGCCGACGCGCTGCGGTACTTCATCGCCGTCGCCGGGCCGGAGAGCAACGACACCGACTTCACCTGGGCCGAGTTCCTCCGGCGCAACAACGACGAGCTGGTCGCCGGTTGGGGCAACCTGGTCAACCGGTCGATCTCGATGGCGGCGAAGAACTTCGGCGCGATCCCGCCGGTCGACCCGGCCGGACTCACCGAGGCGGACGAGGCGATGCTCGCGGTCGCGCGTACGGGCTTCACCACGGTCGGGAACCTGATCGAGCGGCACCGGCAGAAGGCGGCGATCGGCGAGGCGATGCGGGTGGTCGGCGAGGCGAACAAGTACCTCTCCGAGCAGGCACCGTGGAAGCTCAAGGGCGAGGACCAGAAAGCCCGGATGGGCACCATCCTGCACGTCGCCCTCCAGGTGGTGAGCGACGCGAACACCCTGCTCACCCCGTTCCTGCCGCACTCCGCACAGCAGGTGCACGAGCTGCTCGGCGGCACCGGCGTACACGCGCCGATGCCCTCGATCGTGCAGGTGGACGACCTTGACGGCGGGCCGTCGTACCCGGTGCTGACCGGTGACTACACGGTCGGCGCCCGGTGGGAGTCGACCCCGATCGAGGCCGGGCGCCCGCTCGCCACGCCGAAGCCGGTGTTCCGCAAGCTCGATCCGTCGATCGTGGACGAGGAACTCGCCCGCTTCGGCGACTGACCGCCCCGGCCGCCGGCCGCAGCCCGTACGACAGCACGTGTACCGCCGGGTCCACGTCGTCCAGCCCCGTGCCGGGACGATGCGGACCCGGCGGCGTACGCCGACCCCGCGCTTCGGGAACCCCCTCCCGAGGAGGCGTACGGGTCGGTCTGTCGACGGCTTGCCGGCCGACTGCTCACAGCCTGCCCGACCGACCTGGCACAACCCTCGCGGAATTCTTGAATCCGCTGGTCAGAGCGGCTCGGACGAGTCCAGTTTGGCGGCGACGTCCTCGGCCTCCGGGTGCCCGATGTCGAGGAGGATCGTCCGGGCCTGCCGCCAGGCGGCTCGGGCCGCGACCGGGTCACCACCGGCGAGCCGGGTGTCGCCGAGATGGTGCAGTGCCTCGGCCTCGCCGTACCGGGTGCCCAGCGTCCGGGCCAGGTCGATGGCGTGCTGGAAACACGCGGCGGCCCGGGTGTAGTCGCCGGTGTGGTGGTGGACGAAGCCGAGGCTGTCCCAGGTGTTCGCCTCGCCCACCCGGTTGCCGATCTCCTCGTGCAGGACCAGGGCCTTCTCGCAGTAGTCCAGCGCCTGCGGGTAGTCCCCGACCTGTGCGTAGTGCCACCCGGTGTTGTTCAGCGCGTTGGCCTCGCCGCTCTGGTGCCCGGTGGCCCGGTACAGGTCCAGCGAGAGCAGGTCGTGCCGGATCGCCTCGTGGAGTTCACCCTGCTGCTGGTAGACCATGCTCAGGTTGAGGTGCGTGTGCGCCTGTCCCACGTGGTCACCGAGCAGGCCCAGCAGGTCGAACGCCTCCCGTAGGTGCCGGTGGGCGTCCGGGTAACGGCCGAGCAGGGTGTACGCCCGCGCCAGGTCCCGGTGCGAGATCGCCTGCATCGGCAGGTCCCCGAGGCGCGCCGCCGACGCCAGCGCGGCGTGCTGGATGGCGAGCCGGTCGTGCCAGTGCCCGCGCCGGTCGAAGTACGTGACCATGGACCAGGCCAGTTGCCAGGCCCGGGTGTCGAACCCGTGCTCGGCGGCCTGCCCGATGACCGCCACCAGCACCGGGTGCTCGGCGGTCAGCCAACCCATCGCCGCCTCGTAGTCGTCCGGGCGCTCGACCGCGACGTCCCGGCCCGGCGGATCCGGGTCGATCGGGTCCCGGTGCGGGTCGAGCAACTGCGCCGCCCGGTACGCGGTGTGCAGGTAGTGCTCGATCAGCCGCCGCAGGGCCCGGTGGCGCTCCGGCTCCGGATCGTCGGCCTGCCCGAGTTCGGTCGCGTACGCGCGCAGCAGGTCGTGGCAGGCGTACCGGCCGGGTGACTGCTCGGCGATCAGGTGCGCCCGGGAGAGTTCGGCCAGCAGCGGGCGTACCCGGTTGATCGGCAGTCCGGCCAGGCTGGCCACCGCGGGCACCGAGATGTCCGGGCCCGGATGCAGTCCCAGCAGCCGGAACACCCGCGCCGCGGGCGGGCTGATCGCCCGGTACGACCAGGACAGGGCGGCCCGTACGTCGAGCAGCGGGTCGCCGCTGTCGAAGGCGTCCAGGGCGCCGTCCGGGTTGTGCAACTCGGCGGCGAGGTCGGCCAGCGGGAAGCCGGGGTGGGAGGCGGCCCGCGCGGCGACCACGGCGAGCGCCAGGGACAGCCGGGCGCAGCCGGCGACGATCTGGTCGACCGCCTCCGGTTCGGCGCTCACCCGTTCGATGCCGAGCCGGCCGGCCAGCAGCGCGCGGGACTCGTCGGCGGTGAGCAGGTCCAGGGTCAGGGATCGGGCGGCCTCGGTGGCGACCAGCCCGGACATCTGGTTGCGGCTGGTGACCAGGACCAGGCAGCCGGCTCCGCCGGGCAACAGTGGACGGACCTGTTCGGCGTCGCGGGCGTTGTCCAGGACGATCAGCATCCGTTTTTCCGCGACCAGGCTCCGGTACAGCCCGATCTGCGCGTCCAGGTCGGTCGGCACCGAACCCGCCGGTACGCCGAGCGCGTCCAGGATGCCGCGGACCGCCGTCGAGGGTGGCACCGCCGTTGCCGCCGGTTCGAAACCGCGCAGGTTGACCCAGAGCTGACCGTCCGGGAAGCGCCAGAGGTTGTCGTGCGCCCAGCGCGACACCAACCAGGTCTTGCCCACCCCGCCGGTGCCGCAGATGACCCAGAGCCGGGTGTCGTCCGGGGTGGTGAGCGCGACCAGTTCGGCGGACCGCCCGATGAACAGCGGTGGGCGGGCGGGTAGTTGCCGGGGCACCGGTGCCCTGGTGGACGCCGGCTCGATGGTGGTGGGCGGTGGGTCGAGCGACGGCTCCGCCTCCAGGATCTGCCGCTGCCGGGCCTGCAACGCGGGTCCCGGATCGGTGCCCAGTTCGTCGACGAGGAGTTGCCGGGTGCGCTGGTAGTGGGCGAGGGCGTCGGCCTGCCGGCCGGACCGGTACAGCGCGAGCATGAGCTGGCCGGCGAGCCGCTCGTCCAGCGGGTGGCTGCGGGCGAGGGCCGACAGTTCGGGCAGCATGCGGGCGTGCTGTCCGAGCCGCAGCGCCGCTTCGGCTCGCTCCAGTTCGGCGCCGAACCGCTCCTGGGCCAGGGTTTCGCGAAGCGAGTTCAGCCAGGGGGTGTCCAGCTCGGCGAACGCCTCGCCGCGCCACAGGCCGAGGGCCTCGTCCAGCAGCGCCAGCGCCTGCTCGTCGCCGGCCGACCGGGCCTGCCCGATGAGGTGCCGGAAGTGGTGCAGGTCCACAGCGGACGGACTGACCGTGAGCAGGTATCCGCCGGACTGGCGGGAGATGGTGACCCCGTCGGCCTCGACCAGGCACCGGCGCAGCCGGGACAGATAACTGTAGAGCGCCGACCTGGCCCGCTGCGGGGACTGCTCGTCCCACACCCGGTAGAGCAACTGGTCGACCGGGACGGTCCGGTTCGCCTCGATCAGCAGGGCGGCCAGCACTGTCCGCTGTCGGGCGTGGCCGAGGTCGACCGGGAGGCCACCGACACGGGCCTCAACGTCGCCGAGCAGCCGGAACTCAACTGCCAACTGGCTGCCCCCCGGCATGTGTCGATGTTCGTGTCAGCCGGCATGACCAGCCGATTCAAGAATCCTACAAGCTTCCCTCCAGACCGATCGTCCACTGTCGACGGCCGGCGTACGCGGGGGCGCTAGAAGCCGGCCACGTAGCTGTTGGTGGCCTCGACCGCGCCCTGGGCGAGCGTCGCCGCCTCGTGCAGGCGCTGCTTGGCCTGTTCGAGTCGGACCAGTGCCTCGGCGACCTGGGCGTGGTTCGCGCCGCTGGTGATGCCGCGCAGCAGCGCGGAGGTCCGGTCCATCGAATCGGCGATGGACCGGATGGTCGCCGCCTGCTGGGTCGTCTCGTTGGTGAACCGGCCGATGCCGGCCTTGACCTCTTCCACCGATGCCATCTCCGCATCCCTCCCCATCGCCGGGCGCCACTGGACGTGACGGGGCCGACCGTACCGGAGCGTGACGGTCGGGTCGGGCCGACGCAGCCGGGGACGGCCACGGAGACGCAGGCCACAGGATCGCCGACGGAAGGGGGCTTGCGCATCGAAGATTAGGTTAGGCTAACCTAACCCGGTGCCAACCGAGGTTGCTCTCCCCATCGCCGCACCGCCCCAGCCGCCACCGCAGCAGTCGCCGTCACTGCGCCGGGCGGCGGTCGGCTGGCGCCTGACCGGGCTGGTGGTCGCGCTCGCGGTTGTTGTCCTGGTGGCACTGACGAGCCTTGCCGTCGGGGCCAAACCGATCGCCTTCGACACCGTCGTCCACCAGCTCCTGCACTACGACGGATCCGACGACGGGGTGATCGTCCGCAGCCTACGCATCCCCCGTACGCTCCTCGGACTCGCCGTCGGGGCGGCACTCGGGCTGGCCGGGGCACTGATGCAGGCGCTCACCCGCAACCCGCTCGCCGACCCCGGACTGCTCGGCGTCAACGCGGGCGCGGCCGCCGCCGTGGTCACCGCGATCGGCGTCCTCGGCGTCACCAGCCCCCTGGGGTACGTCTGGTTCGCCCTGCTCGGGGCCGCCCTCGCCGCCACCGTCGTCTACCTGCTCGGCTCCCGTGGGCGCAGCGCCGCCACCGCCGTCCGGCTGACCCTCGCCGGTACGGCGATCACCGCCGCCCTCACCGGGTACATCTCCGGCCTGGTCCTGCTCGACCCGCAGACCTTCAACGGATACCGGTTCTGGTCCGTCGGCAGCCTCGCCGGCCGGGACGCGTCCGTACTCACCGCGGTCGGCCCGTTCCTCCTGGTCGGCGCGGCGTGCGCACTCGCCCTGGCCCGGCCACTGAACGCACTCGCCCTCGGCGAGGAGAGCGGCCGGTCACTCGGCGCACACCTCGGCCGTACGCGGGCAGTCGGGGTGGTCGCGGTGACCCTGCTCTGCGGCGCGGCGACCGCCGCGCTCGGACCCGTCGCGTTCGTCGGCCTGACCATCCCGCACATCGCGCGGGCCCTGGTCGGCCCGGACCAGCGCTGGATCCTGCCCTACTCGATGGTCCTCGCCCCGATCCTGCTGCTCGGCGCCGACATCATCGGCCGGGTCATCGCCCGGCCCGGCGAGATCGAGGTCGGCATCGTCACCGCCTTCCTCGGCGCTCCCGTGCTGGTCGCGCTCGTCCGCCGGACCCGGGTGGCCCAGCCATGACCGCCGCACCACCCGAACCCGCCACCGTGACCGTCCCGTCCCGCCCCCCACTGCCGCCGACCCGGCGGGTACGGGCCTTCGGCGGGCGGATCACCCTCCGGGTCGACCGCCGTTCGGTGCTCGTCTGCGCCACGCTGGCCCTGGTGGTCGTCGTGGTCGCGGTGTTCACCCTCGGCACCGGCGACTACCCGATCCCGGCCGTCGACGTGGTCCGCACCCTGCTCGGCCACGGCACCCCCGCGCAGGACTTCATCGTGCAGACCCTCCGGCTGCCGCGACTGCTCACCGCCGTACTCGTCGGGGTGGCGCTCGGTATCGGTGGGGCGCTGTTCCAGAGCATGTCGCGCAACCCGCTCGGCAGCCCCGACATCGTCGGCTTCGACACCGGAGCCGCGACCGGAGCGCTGGTGGTGATCCTGCTCATCGGCGGCGACGGCGCACAGGTCGCCCTCGGCGCGGTGATCGGCGGAATCGCCACCGCGATGCTCGTCTACCTGCTCGCGGCCAAGCGCGGCACCCCCGGGTTCCGGCTCATCCTGATCGGCATCGCGATCGGTGCGCTGCTGCTCGCCGTCAACTCGTACCTGATCACCCGCGCCGAGCTGACCGACGCCCGCCAGGCCCACCTCTGGCTCACCGGCAGTCTCGACGGTCGCGGCTGGGAACAGGTACGACCATTCGCGGTCGTCGTACTCGTCCTGCTGCCGTTGGCCGTGATGCTCGGCCGGGGCCTGCGGATGCTCGAACTCGGCGACGAGGCGGCGCGGGCGCTCGGCGTACCGGTCGAACTGACCCGGATCGGGGTGCTGCTGGTCGGCGTCGGGCTGACCGCCACCGCGACCGCCTCGGCCGGACCGATCGCGTTCATCGCCCTCACCGCCCCGCAGTTGGCCCGCCGGCTGACCCGCGACGGCGGGCCGAACGTGCTACCGGCCGCGTTCATGGGCGCCGCCCTCCTGGTCGCCAGCGACCTGGCCGCGCAGCGCGTGTTCCACCCCGTCACCCTGCCGGTCGGGGTGCTGACCGCCGGCATCGGCGGGCTCTATCTGGCCTGGCTGCTCGCCGGGCAATGGCGGAAGGGACTCGGATGACCGGCTCGACCAACACCCTGGACCCGGCGGCCGGCGTCGCCCCCGGCACGACCCGGCTGAGCTGCGCCGACGCCACCCTCGCGTACGACCAGCGGGTGGTCGCCGAGGCGTTGAGCGTGTCCATCCCCGACCACTCGTTCACCGTCCTGGTCGGACCGAACGGCTGCGGCAAGTCCACCCTGCTGCGGGCGCTCGCCCGGCTGCTGACCCCCCGCCGGGGCACCGTCCACCTCGACGGCCGGTCGATCCACGAACTGCGGGCCAAGGAGGTCGCCCGCCGGCTCGGGCTGCTGCCGCAGACGACCGTCGCACCGGACGGCATCACCGTGCTCGACCTGGTCGCCCGGGGCCGGTACCCGCACCAGGGGCTGCTGCGCCAGTGGTCACCGGCGGACGAGAGCGCGGTCGCGGACGCGATGGCCGCCACCAACGTCACCGACCTCGCCGGCCGGTACGTCGACGAGCTCTCCGGCGGCCAGCGGCAACGGGTGTGGCTGGCCATGGCCCTGGCCCAGCAGACCCCGATCCTGCTGCTGGACGAGCCGACCACGTTCCTCGACATCGCCCACCAGATCGAGGTGCTCGACCTGGTCGCCCGGCTCCGCGAGGAGCAGGGCCACACCCTGGTCGCGGTCCTGCACGACCTCAACCACGCCTGCCGGTACGCCACCCACCTGATCGCCATGCGCGACGGCCGGGTGGTGGCCCAGGGCCCACCGGCCGACATCATCACCGCGGACCTGGTCGAAGAGGTCTTCGGCCTGCCGTGCCGGGTGATCACCGACCCCGAGTCCGGCACCCCGCTGATCATCCCCAGAGCGCGCCGAGTCGCACGGCCGTAGTCGCTCGAACCCCCTCACCAACCGCACGTCCACTACGACTGGGAGAACCATGTCCAAGCACCTTCTGACCCGGCGCGGATTCCTGCGCGGTGCCGGCGCCACCGGCGTACTGCTCGGCCTGGCCGCCTGCGGAGACTCCGGCGACAAGCCCGGCGCCGGCGGCACGTCCGGGGCGGCGCAGCCGTTCCGGTACACCGACGGCCGTGGCATCACCGTCGACCTGGCCAGCCGGCCGCAGCGGGTGGTCGCACAGAGCAGCGCCGCCGCCGCCCTCTGGGACGCCGGCTACCAGGTGACCGGGGTGTACGGCGAACTGGGCCTCACCGACGGCAAGCTCAACTACCAGGCCGGCAACATCGACCTGAGCAAGGTCGAGGTCGTCGGCAAGACGTGGGGTGAGTTCAACCTGGAGCGGTACGCCGCCCTGCGCCCCGAACTGCTGGTCGACCTGTCGTTCGACGACAAGACCCTCTGGTACGTCCCGGAGGCCAGTGCCGACAAGGTGTTCGGGCTCGCGCCGTCGATCGGGATGAAGATGCCCGGCCTCGACCTGCCGGCCATCATCGACAACTTCATGGCGCTCGCCGTCCAACTCGGCGCCGACCCCGACGCCGCACCCGTCAAGGCCGCCCGGTCGGAGTTCGACGCGGCGGTCGCCGACGTCAGGACCGCCGTCGCGGCAAAGCCCGGTCTGCGGGTGCTGGCCGTCTCCCGCGATGCCACCAAGCTCTACATCGCCGACCCGAAGATGCACCCCGACCTGAAGCACCTGGCCTCGCTCGGCGTCCAGTTCGTACCCACGGCGAAGCCGCTCGGCCCCGGCCAGTACTTCGAGGAGGTGAGCTGGGAGCAGGCTGCCTCGTACCCCGCCGACGCGATCATCTACGACGGCCGCGAGGTCCCCGCCATGGCCGACACCGTCAGCAAGATCGCCACCTGGACCAACCTGCCCGCGGTCAAGGCCGGCCAGGTCTACCCGTGGCAGACGGCCGCGCCGTACAGCTTCGCGGCCAACGCCCCGATCTACCGGGACGTCGTGGGCTGGCTGAACAAGGCGAAGCCGCTGGGCTGAGCGCCGTACTCCGCCGGCGGCCGGGGTCAGCGGCCCGCCGGCGGGCCGATGCCGTACGGCCGGCTGGCCGATCGCCGTACGCGACCCGCGCGGGTCAGTGGCCGTACGGCAGGTCGATCAGCCGGTCGTCGGTGACCTCCGGTGCCGGGGCCCAGGACTCGTAGATGCCGCGCTCGTAACACTGCGCGCCGCAGGCCGCCACGCTGTCCGGGTTCGGTCGGCACAGCCGCAACCGCAGCCAACCGGTCTCCTCGCCGAGGACCAGGCAGAGCACACCCCGCCAGGTGGCGTACCGGGCCCGGCGACGGACCCCCTCGACCGGGTAACGCGCCGCCCGGGTCATCGCCAGCACCCGGAACCCGCCGGGCAGGTCGGCGATCGCTTCATATTCCTGACCGTGGTAGTCCCCGACGAGCTGGGTGGTCCGCGCGGTCTCGCCGATCGGGAGGTACTCCTGGTCCGGTGAGATGCCCGGCACCGAGGCCAGCAGGTGCCGCCACCTCGGCCCGGCCATCCGCAGCCATGCCCGCTGCTCCGGCTGGTACGTGTAGAGCACCACCTCGTCCCCGGCCGGCGAGTACGCCACCAGGGCCGCGTTCGCCGGCAACGGCAGGTCGGCCATGTCCCGGGTGACGAACTCCGGGATCAGGTGCCGCCCGCTCGGGGTGAACCCGGTCCCCAGCACCGGCGGCCCGACCCGGTCGTGCGGCGGGATCGCCACCAGGCCGGCGTGCCGGTCACCACCGGGTACGTCGTAGTCGAGCGGGTCGATCGCCCGCCACCGCAGCGCGTACGCGGCGACCTCCTGCCCCTCCCGGCCCCCCTCCGGGTCGGTACGCAGCAGCGACAGGTCCTCCGGCGTACGGAGATGGGCGATGTCGTACTCCCGGTAGCAGAACCCGTACGGCAGCCACCCGCGCAGGTGCCCGGCGAGCTGCCGGGCGGAGAGCACCTTGACCATCGGGGTGCCCCGGCGGACCGGGGCCGAGGCGCGCACGCTCGCCAGGACCGGGTCGGCGGCGCCGGCCGTGGTCTGGCTGAGCTGGTGGATGTCCGCCCAGTTCCGGGCCCGGTTCAGCGGCGCCATCAGCGGCGGCTCCAGCTCCGGGTCGCCGCCCGACCTGGGTCCGTACACGGCGCTGACCTCGCTGGCGTGCACGAACCGGTGCCACGGCCGGCGGGCGTCCGGGCGCGGGTCGCGGGTGAATCCGGGCAGCTCGTCGGCGCTGAACAGCTCGTACGCCGCACCTCGGGCAAGTTCCTCGGCCGGGTGGTTGACGCCGGCGTGTGTCACCACCAGCCCGGCTGGCGCCTCGGGCACGTCCCGTGTCTGCGGGGTGACACTCATGCGCGCGACGCTAGGAGGGCTCGGTGCCGTTCAGGTAAACGCCGGGTAACCGCCAGGGAGTGCGACCGAAGGATGATCGATGCCGGCTCAACGGCCAGCCGGCGCCGACCGGGCGGCCAAGCCATGATCGGCTCTCCGGGTACGCCCGAGGTGGTCGGGGCCGGTATGTGATGCTGACGGCGATGACTGAGCCGACCGAATCCCGCCGCCAGCGGGCCGCCCGCCGGGCCGGGGAGTTCCCGCCCGCGCCCGAGCCGCTGCCCCTGCCGGTGCTGGACAGCCACACCCACCTCGACATCACCGTCACCGAATCCGGCACCCCCGGCGCACCACCAGCCGAGCCCACCGCCGAACCCGCACCCCCGCCCGGACCCCCCCAACCCGGACCCCCATCCCGGGATCCGGTTAATCGCCTGATCGAGGTCGCCGCCGCCGCCGGGGTGGACCGGCTGGTCCAGGTCGGTACCGATGTGGAGTCGTCCCGCTGGGGCGCCGAGGCAGCCGCCAGGTACCCGGCCGTCCTCGCCACCGTCGCCCTGCACCCCAACGACGCCCCGCGCCTGCCCGACCTCGACGCGGCACTGCGCGAGATCGAGGCGCTCGCCGGCCAGGACCGGGTACGCGGCATCGGCGAAACCGGGCTCGACTTCTTCCGTACCGGCGACGAGGGGCGGGCGGCGCAGGAGGAGAGCTTCCGCGCGCACATCGACATCGCCAAGCGGTACGACAAGGCGCTGGTCATCCACGACCGCGACGCGCACGCCGAGGTCCTGCGGGTGCTCGATGAGGAGGGCGCACCGGCGACCGTGGTGCTGCACTGCTTCTCCGGCGACGAGGAGTTCGCGGCCGAGTGTGTGCGACGCGGTTACCTGCTGAGTTTCGCCGGCACGGTCACCTTCGGCAACGCGGGCGGGTTGCGCGCGGCGGCCAAGGTGACACCATTGGACCAGCTCCTGGTGGAGACCGACGCGCCGTACCTGACGCCGACGCCGTACCGGGGGCGACCGAACGCCTCGTACCTGATCCCGTTGACGGTTCGTGCCCTGGCCGAGGCCAACGGCGCCGACCTCGACGAGCTGTGCGCGGCCATCTCCGCCAACGGCAACCGGGTCTTCGGCCCCTGGTGACAACCGGGGACCCCGTCGGTCGGCGTCAGGAGCGGCGGGCCGGCACCCTCGGCGTACGGCGTCCACCGCGGACTCCCCGGGGGCGGGGGACCGCCTCCTCGGCAGCGGCGTCGGTGGCGGTGCCGGGGGTGGTACGGGTGGTCGGCCCGGTGCCGGGGCGACCGGCCGTCCACGGGGTGAGGACAAAACCGCGCTTCACGGTGAGCAGTTCCACCCCGGCGCTCCAGGACCGTACGCCGTCGATCCGGGCCAGTGTCCGGGTGGTGAACTCCAGCACGTCGGCGTGGGTCGGCAGGATCACCTCGCACATCAGCGACTCCTGCCCGAGGGTCGCCGCGACGTAGCGCACCCCGGTCAGCGCGGCGAGCTCGTGCGCCACCGCCTCCAGCCGGGCCGGGGTGACCGAGAGCCAGAACAGCAGCTCCGCCTCGAACCCGAGCGCCGCCGCCGGCACCAGGGTGATCACCTGTACGCACCCGGCACCGTGGAGTGCCTCGAACCGCCGCCGTACGGTGCTCTCGCTGATCCCGAGGCCGAGCGCGACCGCGTGGAAACTGGTCCGCCCGTCGTGCCGGAGGGCCGCGACGATCCGTTCGTCCACCTCGTCGAGGTGGTCCGGTGGGCAGTCGTGCACCGGCGGCGTCGGCGGCCGGCCGTCCTCCCCGAGCAGCCGGCGACTCCACTCATGGTCCGACTTGTACGTGTGCAGCAGCAGGTCGGCGATGGTCGCCTGCACCCCCGGGATCCGCTGCACCGCGCTGAGCACACTGTGCATGCTGGTCCCCCGGGGCACCAGGAGCTCGGCGACCAGGTCGTGGGCACCGGTCAGCACGGCGACGAACCGGACCTCGGGTCGGGCGGCCAGCGCCCGCGCGGTCGGGAGCTGACTGCCCGGCGTACAGCGGACCCGGACGATCAGCAGGTCGACCGGGCCGCCACCGGGCTGCGGCGCGACGGCCACCTTGACCAGCCCGCCGGCGATCAGTTGCTGGGCCCGGCGGGCCACCGTGGTCACCGAGGTCCCGATCAGCGCGGCGATCTCCGTCCAACTCGCCCGGCCGTTGACCTGGAGCGCGGCGACGATGCGCCGGTCGGTCGGGTCGAGGTCGTACGGGCCGGAAGCCATCACGCGGGGGAGACGGTCGACGGGGCGCCGGAGATCGGCGCCGCGATCGTCCGGCCGTGACGGGCGGGGATCATCGGGTTCGGTCGTTCCACGGTGACCAGCGTGGGGTACGGAACGCCGGTCAGCAACGCCGCCATGTCCGGTTTTCGGCTAACTCGTAGGCAAAGCGGAGTTGTACGCGAGGTGTCGGATCGGTAGGTTTCCGGCGGCGGCAGCCCGAGGACCCGACCGTCACCCCCGACCGAGGTCCCGTCCCGGTGCCCCGGCCACCTCGCCGGTCGCGGGAAACGCCACGACGGCGCGCCGGTCGGCGGCCCGACGCCGCACCGTAGGCTCTGGCCTCATGACCGGACTCCTCGGCCCGGCGGAGATCCGGGAACTGGCCGCCCGACTCGGCGTCGCGCCGACCAAGAAACTGGGCCAGAACTTCGTCCACGACCCCAACACCGTGCGCCGGATCGTGGCCGCCGCCGAACTCACCCCGGACGACGTGGCCCTGGAGGTCGGCCCGGGACTGGGCTCGCTCACCCTCGGACTGCTGACGGCGGCCGCCCACGTACACGTGGTGGAGATCGACCCGACGCTGGCCGCGGCGCTGCCGGCGACCGTCGCCGACCGGGCCGGTGCCGCCGCCGACCGGTTGACCGTGCACCGCGCCGACGCGCTGCGGATCACCGCCGCCGAGCTGGCCGAGCCGGCACCGACCGCGCTGGTCGCGAACCTGCCGTACAACGTGGCCGTGCCGGTGGTCCTGCACCTGCTCGCCGAACTGCCCACCCTGCGCCAGGGACTGGTGATGGTGCAGAAGGAGGTCGCCGACCGGTTGGTCGCCGGTCCGGGCTCGAAGACGTACGGCATCCCGTCGGTGAAACTCGCCTGGTACGCGACCGCGCGGGGCGCCGGCAAGGTCCCGCCGAACGTCTTCTGGCCGGTGCCGAACGTCGACTCCGGCCTGGTCGCCTTCACCCGCCGGGAGCCGCCCCGCACCGACGTACCCCGGAAGAAGGTTTTCGCGGTGGTGGACGCGGCCTTCGCGCAGCGCCGCAAGACCCTGCGCGCCGCGCTCGCCGGCTGGGCCGGTGGCGCGGACCGGGCCGCGGCGGCGCTGATCGCGGCCGGCGTGGACCCCGGCGCCCGGGGCGAGGCGCTGACCGTCGAGCAGTTCGCCGCCATCGCCGCGTCGGCCCCGACCGACCCCGAACGTGCCGAGTAGGCTGACGCCCGTGCTGTCGACGAGGCCCCTACCGTCCCCACCCGACGTCACCCCGGCGGTGGCGCCACGGGTCCGGGGCCGTGCCCGGTGACCGAGGCATGGCGGCCCGACGACGATGAACGGTCCCGGCGCGCGGCGACCGGCCCGGTCCGGGTACGCGTCCCGGCGAAGATCAACCTGCACCTCGGGGTGGGTCCGCTGCGCCCCGACGGCTACCACGAACTCAACACCGTCTACCACGCCATCGCGCTCTACGACGAGCTGACCGCCCGGCGCGGCGACACCCTCACCCTCACCATGGAGGGAGAGGGGACCGGCGAGCTGGCGCTCGACGACGACAACCTCGTCATCCGGGCCGCCCGCGCGCTCGCCGCGCACACCGGTGTGCCCGCACACGCCCGGCTGCACCTGCGCAAGCAGATCCCGCTCGCCGCCGGCCTGGCCGGTGGCAGCGCAGACGCCGCCGCCGCCCTGGTCGCCTGCGACACGCTCTGGGGCACCAACCTCTCCCGCGACCAACTCGCCGCGATCGCCGCCGACCTCGGCTCCGACGTACCGTTCCTGATCTTCGGCGGCACGGCGCTCGGCACCGGCCGGGGGGAGACGGTCAGTCCCGTACTGGCCCGGCCGACGACCTGGCACTGGGTGGTCGCGATCGCCGACGGCGGGCTCTCCACCCCGACCGCGTACCGGGAACTGGACCGGTTGCGCGCCGACAATGCCGCACCCCCACCGCTGCCGAACGCCGACGGGCTGCTCGCCGCCCTGCGCCAGCGCAGCCCCGCGGTACTCGCCGCGACCCTCGGCAACGACCTGCAGGCCGCCGCCCAGTCGCTGCGCCCCGCCCTGGCGGCGACCCTCAAGGCCGGCGAGACCGCCGGTGCGCTCGCCGGTATGGTCTCCGGCTCCGGCCCCACCTGCGTCTTCCTCGCGGCCGACGCCGCCGGCGCCAGCCGGATCGCCGCCGAACTCGAGGCCGCCGGGGTCTGCCGCGCCGCCCGTACGGCCACCGGCCCGGTTCCCGGTGCCCGCGTGATCTGACCGGCCGACGGGTCCGCCACCCGCGTAGGCTTGAACTACTCCAGGCGTCCCCTCGTGCCGGCCCGACCGGCACCCGGGGCGCCTTTGATCATGGAAGGTGGGCTCGTGGCCAACATCGTCAACCTGGACCGGGCGTCCAAGGGCTATGGCGCGGCCGGGCAACTGCTCACCGACGTGTCCCTCGGCCTCGACGACGCCGACCGGATCGGCGTCGTCGGGCTGAACGGGGCCGGCAAGTCGACCCTGCTCCGCCTGCTCACCAAGATCGAGGAACCGGACAACGGGCGGGTGACCCACCGCCGGGACCTGCGGGTCGCCTGGCTGCCGCAGACCCTCAACCTGGACGCCGAGGCGACCGTACGGGACGTGGTGCTCGGCACCGCCTGGCTGGACCAGAGCATGGGCGCCGAACACGAGTGGGCCGGCGACGCCGGAGTCCGGGGCATCCTCGACGGGCTCGGCATGCCGTACCTCGGGCTGGACCAGCCGGTCGGACCGATGTCCGGCGGTGAACGGCGCCGGGTCGCGCTCGCTGCGCTCCTGGTCCGCACCGCCGACCTGCTGATCCTGGACGAACCGACCAACCACCTCGACGTGGCCGGGGTCGACTGGCTCGCCCGACACCTGGTCAACCGCCGGGGAGCACTCGTGGTCGTCACCCACGACCGCTGGTTCCTCGACGCGGTCTGCACCACCACCTGGGAGGTCGGCGACCAGACCGTACGGGCCTACGAGGGCGGGTTCGCCGCCTGGACGCTGGCCCGGGTGGAACGGGAACGGGTCGCCGCCGCCACCGAGGCCCGCCGGCAGAACCTGCTCCGCAAGGAGATCGCCTGGCTGCGCCGGGGACCGCCGGCCCGTACCTCGAAGCCCCAGTTCCGGATCGACGCCGCGAACGCGCTGATCGCCGACGTGCCACCGCCGCGCGACACCATGTCGCTGCAACGGATGGCCACCTCCCGGCTCGGCAAGCAGGTGTACGACCTGGAGAACGTCACCCTGATGGCCGGACCGAAACTGATCCTCGACGACCTCACCTGGCAGGTCGGACCCGGCGACCGGATCGCGATCGTGGGCGCCAACGGGGCCGGCAAGACCACGCTGCTGCGCCTGCTCGCCGGCGTACGCGAACCGGAGAAGGGCCGGATCAACACCGGTTCCACCGTACGGCCGGCGTTCCTCTCCCAGGAACTCTCCGAGCTGCCCAACCAGTTGCGGGTGCTCGAAGCGGTCGAGGAGGTGGCCCGGCGGGTCGTACTCGGCGACCGGGAACTGGGCGCTTCGCAGCTCGCCGAGGTGTTCGGTTTCGACGACCGTCGACTCTGGACCCCGGTCGGGGACCTCTCCGGTGGTGAACGCCGCCGGTTGCAGATGCTCCGGCTGCTCGCCGCCGAGCCGAACGTGCTCCTCTTCGACGAGCCCACCAACGACCTCGACACCGACACCCTGGCCGCGCTGGAGGACCTGCTCGACTCCTGGCCCGGCACGATCATCGTGGCCAGCCACGACCGGTACCTGATCGAACGGGTCACCGACGTGGTCTACGGCATGTTCGGCGACGGCCGGCTGATCCACCTGCCCGGCGGCGTCGACGAGTACCTCGCCCGCGCCGAGGCGGGCCAGGGCCGCCGGCCCGCGACGACGACCATCGCCTCCACGACCGCCACGCCGGTGGACGGCAACGGGTCCGGCGGCAACGGCGACGGTGCCGGTACGCCCCAGCTCAGCGCCGCCGAGGTACGGGTGGCGAAGAAGGAACTGAGCAAGCTGGAGCGGCAGATCGGCAAACTGGACCAGCGCGAGTCGGCGCTGCACGACCAGATGGCCGAGCACGCCACCGACTACGCCAAGGTCGCCGAGCTGGACGGCCAACTGCGCGCCGTACGGGCCGAGCGGGAGCAGATCGAGGAGAGCTGGCTGTCCCTCGCGGAGCAGGTGCCGGGGTCCTGACGTCGGGCGCCCCGGCGGTGGGGGCCGGGCGTGTGCGGCGTCACACCGCCGCATGCGGGACAATGGTTGACGACCCCCACCGGCACGGCGTTGGAGAGTTACGACTATGGCCCACAACCCCGTCAACCACCCCGCGCGCCCGATCTACCGGGCGATCGGCGGCCTGACCGGTCTATACCTGGTCATCTTCGGTGTCCTCGGCCTCATCGAGACCGGTGGCAGTGAAGCGTTCGCCCAGGACGAGACCACCACGGTGCTCGGCCAGGGCACCAACCTCGGCCACTCGGTGCTCGCCGTGGTCCTCGGCATGATCGTCCTGATCGCCACCGGCCTGGGCCGCAACATCGACGCCGCGGTCAACAAGTGGTTCGGCTACCTGCTGATGGTGGTCAGCCTGGCCGGCCTCGCGGTGATCCGTACGGACGCCAACTACCTCAACTTCAGCATCGCCGGAGTCGTGGTCACCATGCTCGTCGGGCTGGTCCTGCTGATGGCCGGCATGTACGGCCGGGTGGGCTCCGAGGACGAGGCACAGGCCTGGCGGGACGGGCGCCTGGTCCTCTGAACCGGGACGGGCGCCGGGTGCGCTGACCGGGGCTGATCCGTGTTCGCCGGAAACCGCCTCCTCATCTGGGTGACAATTCGGAAGAATCATCACCCGTACGGGAGGAGAAGTCGGTGGCGCACATCCCCATCAACCACCCGGCGCGCACGCTCTACCGGGTCATTTCCGGACTCGTCGGCCTCTACATCCTGATTTTCGGGATCTTCGGGATCGTCGAGACCGCCGGCGAGTCGCTCTTCGCCCGCGAAGGCAACTACGCCCTCGGTCTGCGTACCAACCTGGCGTTCTCGCTGGTGTCGGTGGCCTTCGGGATCGTGATCATGATCGGCGCATCCCTGCGGGGCAACCTCGGCCACTTCATGAACCTGACCGCCGGGGTGGTCTTCCTCGTCGTCGGACTGGTCATGCTCAGCGTGCTCCAGACCGACGCGAACATCCTCAACTTCTCCGTCGCCACCGTCGTGGTGTCGCTGATCTTCGGCCTGATCACGCTCGCCACCGGCCTCTACGACAAGATCGGACCACCGGAGCACGCCGAGGAGGAACGGCGCTACCGGCGGACCGCGTCATCCGAAACCTCACCCGGTTGACGCCGGTCTGGCGTGCCCCGGCCGGGGACCAGAACGTCAACGCCCCCGGCCGGTCAGCAGGGTCGGCTTCGCCTCCAGGTGGGAGAGCCCGTGCCAGGCCAGGTTGACCAGGTGCGCGGCCACCGTCTCCTTGCGCGGCTTGCGTACCTCCAGCCACCACCGACCGGTCAGGGCCACCATGCCGACCAGCGCCTGCGCGTACAGCTCGGCCAGCTTCGGGTCAAAACCACGGCTCTTGAACTCCGCGCCCAGGATGTGCTCCACCTGGTGCGCGACGTCGTTGAGCACGCTGCTGAAGTTCCCGGTCGCCGACATTACCGGCGACTCCCGTACCAGCACCCGGAACCCGCTGGTCTCCTCCTCGATGTAACTCAGCAGCGCCAACGCGGCCTGCTCCAGTAACTCGCGGGGATGACCGGCGGTCAGTGCGGCGGCCACCCGGTCCAGCAGTGCCCGGACCTCCCGGTCGACCACAACCGCGTAGAGGCCTTCCTTGCCGCCGAAGTGCTCGTAGATCACCGGCTTGGACACCTTGGCCCGCGACGCCACCTCCTCGATGGAGGTGGCGTCGAAACCCCGTTCGGCGAAGATCTGTCGCCCGATGGCGATCAGTTGCTCGCGGCGTTGCGCCGCTGACATCCGTACCCGGGAAGATGGTTTGGTCGGCGCCGCCGGCGGTCGCCCACGCCCGCTGCCCCCGCTGCTGCTCGGGCTCTCTGTCACCCGGCCATCCTGCCAGGTGGCAGGTCCCGGAAGGGTGCCCGCCGCGGCGCGGTCACTGCGACGCGGCCGGTTTCACCAGTTTCGCCGCGATCCGCTCCGGCTTCGGCCACCGTACGTCGAAAGCCGCACCGGTCTTCTCGAAGATCCAGATCACCCGTGCCGAGATGTCCACCTGACCGCGCAGCACCCCGTGCCGGGCGCAGGTCGGATCGGCGTGGTGCAGGTTGTGCCAACTCTCGCCGAAGGAGAGGATCGCGAGCGGCCAGAAGTTCGACGCCTTGTCACCCTGGCGCACCTCGAACGGGCGCTCCCCGTAGACGTGGCAGACCGAGTTGATCGACCAGGTCACGTGGTGCAGCAGCCCGACCCGGACCAGACCGGCCCAGAAGAACGCGGTCAGCGCGCCCTGCCACGACCAGGTGACCAGGCCACCGATGGCGGCCGGGGCGAGCAGCGAGATGCCCACCAGCAGCGGGAAGAGACGGTCGACCCGGCTGATGTCCTTGTCCGCCAGCAGGTCCGGGGCGAACCGTTCGCGGTTGGACAGCTCGCGGTGGAACAGCCAGCCCATGTGGGCGAAGAAGAGACCCTTGGTCAGACCCCAGACGCTCTCGCCGAACCGCCACGGCGAGTGCGGGTCGCCCTCCACGTCGGAGAAGGCGTGGTGGCGGCGGTGGTCGGCCACCCACTGGGTGATGTTGCCCTGGACCGCGAAGGAACCCGCGACCGCCAGGGTGACCCGCAGCCACCGCTTGGCCTTGAACGAGCCGTGGGTGAAGTAGCGGTGGAAGCCGACCGTGATCCCGATCCCGGCGACCACGTACCAGACCGCGGCGATCGCGACGTCGGTCCAGGTCAGCCAACCGCCCCAGGCCACCGGAACGGCGGCGATCAGGGCGATGAACGGCACGATCACAAAGGACCAGAGGGCGATCAGGATGCCTGTCTGCTGCTTACCTTCGGTGAGCGGCTTCGGGCCCTTTTCGGTGGCTTCCGTGGGCGGTCCGGTCAGGGTGGTCGACATGGCACCTCGCTGGGCGGAGACGGGGACGAGATCGGTAACTTACGCCTACGTCACCGTAACCTACGCTCCCGTAACTCGCCATGGGTGCGTTCCTGGCAGTTCCCTACGGGGTCTTGACGAAACCTGTCGCACACACGTACTAACTTGCTGCTCATGACCGACAATCTCGCCGCCGAGGCCCGGCGGCTGCGTACCGTCGAGGGCCTTTCCGTGGCCCAGATCCGGGCCCGCCTGGGCATCGGCAAAGACCGGCTGTACGGGCTGCTGCGTGGCGTCCCGGCACCGGAGTGGACCCGGCGGCCGAACGCCAAGGACGAGTTGCGCGACCGGGCGGTGCGGTTGCGGAAGGATGGCTGGTCGGTCACCGACATCGCCACCGAACTCGGCGTCGCCAAGTCCACCGCCTACCAGTGGGTCCGGCACCTGCCGCTCGACCCTGATTCGCCGCAGGTGAAGGAGCGGCATGCGGGGGCGAACCTGCTCCGGGCGACGAAGGCGGAGCGGCGGCGGGATGCGGTTGCGGACCAGGAGGACGCGCTGCGCCTGCGGGCGCAGCAGTGGACCGGTGACCTCAACCTGCGCGAGCTGATGCTGGTCGGCGCGATCATGTACTGGTGTGAGGGTGCCAAGAACAAACCCCACCGTAAGCAGTACGAACTGGCCTTCGTGAACAGCGATCCTCGGCTGGTGGAACTCTTCCTGCGATTCGTGGAGGCGACCGGGAGGAGCCGGGCCGAGTTGCGTTACCGGCTCAGCATCCACGAGACCGCGGACGTGGCCGCCGCGGGCCGGTGGTGGGCCGAGCGGCTGGGGATCGAGCAGGCGTTGTTCGGGGCGCCTCAGATCAAGCGGCACAAGCCAAAGACGAACAGGCGCAACACCGGCGCCGGCTACCACGGCTGTCTGGTCGTCCGGGTGCCGCGGGCGCGGGAACTATATGTGTGGATCGAAGGACTGATAGCTGGCACTGTGGCTGGAGTGACGCCCGCTGGCTTCACCCGGGAGGTGGCCTCGGGTTAGGCTGAACGCGTCACGATCGGCCGTGGTGTAATTGGCAACACGTCGCCCTTTGGAGGCGATTTTCTAGGTTCGAGTCCTAGCGGCCGAGCTGTTCCCTTAGTCCGTTTCGTTCGGTTCAAGGGAACCCCGCGACCGGTTCCGGTGGCGCGGCTAGCATGGGGCCGCAGACTGCCAACCGTTCTGACGGGAGCTCCCTCGTGTCCCAGCCCCGCGTCCGCACCGTAGTCGTCCTCGCCGCAGGCGAGGGCAAGCGGATGAAGTCGGCACTGCCCAAGGTGTTGCACCCACTGCTCGGCCGTACGTTGGTCGGTCATGTGCTGGCCGCCGCCGCGCCGTTGGCCCCGGACCACACCCTGGTCGTGGTCGGACACGGCGCCGACCAGGTCACCGGGCATCTGGCCGAGGTCGCCCCCGACGCCAACGCGGTCCTCCAGGCCGAGCAGCGTGGCACCGGGCACGCCGTCCGGATCGCCCTCGACGCCGCCCCCGACCGGGCCGGCACCGTGATCGTGATCAACGGCGACGCCCCCCTGCTCCGGCCGGAGACCGTGGCCGCGCTGGTCGAGGCGCACGAGACGGCCGGTGCCGCAGCGACCGTGCTCGCCGCCGAGGTGCCCGACCCGACCGGCCTGGGCCGGATCGTCCGGGACGAGGTCGGGCGACTGGAGCAGATCGTGGAGGAGCGCGACGCGACCCCCGCGCAGCGCGCCATCCGGGAGATCAACGCCGGCATCTACGCCTTCGACGCGGCCCGGCTGCGGGACACGCTCGGCAAGCTGTCCACCGACAACGACCAGGGCGAGGAATACCTCACCGACGTCTTCGGGCTGTTCGCCGCCACCGGTGAGCCGGTGGTCGTGCACGTCGCCGCGGACGCCACCGAGACCCTCGGGTGCAACGACCGGGTCGAGCTGGCGGCGCTGCGGCAGCTGCTGCGCGACCGGGTGAACTCCGGCTGGATGCGCGCCGGGGTGACCCTGCTCGATCCCGCCACCGCCTGGATCGACGTCACGGTGACCCTCGACCGGGACGCGGTGGTGGACCAGAACACCCAGCTGCGCGGTGCGACCTCGGTCGGTGCCGGTGCGGTGGTCGGCCCGGATGTGACTCTGATCGACACGAGCGTCGGCGCCGGTGCGACCGTACTGCGCAGCCACGCGGTGAGCGCGGTGATCGGTGACCGGGCGAGCGTCGGACCGTACGCCTACCTGCGGCCGGACGCCCGGCTTGCCGAACAGGCCAAGGTGGGTACTTTCGTGGAGGTGAAGAACTCCGAGGTCGGTGCCGGCGCCAAGGTGCCGCACCTGTCGTACGTGGGTGACGCCTCCATCGGTGCGAGGGCCAACATCGGCGCGGCGACGATCTTCGTCAACTACGACGGGGTGGCCAAGCACCGCACCACGGTGGGCGAGGCGGCCTTCGTCGGTTGCGACACGACCCTGATCGCCCCGGTCGAGGTCGGCGCGGGTGCGTATGTGGCGGCCGGCAGCGCGATCGACTCCGACGTGCCCCCGGGCGCGCTCGGGGTGGCCCGTGGCCGGCAGCGCAACATCGAGGGTTGGGTGGCCCGTCGACGGGCCGGTACCCGGTCGGCGGAGGCGGCGGAACGGGCCCAGGTCGCAGCGGCGGAACGCGCACTGTCCGGTGCCGACGGCGCAAGCCAGGGTGAGGCAATCCACGCGGCGGCCGATGCGGGTGGCGTCGGCCCGGCCAAGGGAGATACTGCAACCGAATAGTCCCTGGTCCACCGCCGGGAACCACCGACCAACGGGAGCAGACGAGCCGATGGGCAGCATCGTCGCCGAAAACCGCAAGAGCCTGATGCTCTTCTCCGGGCGGGGCTTCCCGGAGTTGGCGAAGGAGATCGGCGAGGTACTCGGAGTGGCGCCCACGCCCTCCGATTCGTACGAGTTCGCCAACGGCGAGATCTTCGTACGGTTCAAGGAATCGGTACGTGGTTCGGACGCCTTTGTCGTCCAGTCCGTCACGCACGGGGTGAACCGGTGGGTGATGGAGACGTTGATCATGGTCGACGCGCTGAAGCGCGGTTCGGCCAAGCGGATCACCGTGGTCCTGCCGTTCTATCCGTACGCGCGGCAGGACAAGAAGCACCGGGGGCGGGAGCCGATCTCGGCCCGGCTGGTGGCGGACCTGCTCAAGACCGCGGGTGCGAACCGGATCCTCACCGTCGACCTGCACACCGCACAGATCCAGGGTTTCTTCGACGGGCCGGTGGATCACCTGTTCGCGATGGACATCCTGGCCGAGTACGTCGAGCGCCAGTACGCCGGGCGGCCGATGACGGTGGTCGCGCCGGACTCCGGCCGGGTACGGGTCGCGGAGCGGTGGACGGACCGGTTGGGTGGTTGCCCGCTGGCGTTCATCCACAAGACCCGTGATCCGATGAAGCCGAACCAGGTGGTGGCGAACCGGGTCGTCGGTGACGTGGAGGACCGGGTCTGCCTGATCGTGGACGACATGATCGACACCGGTGGGACGATCCGCAAGGCGGCGGACATCCTGTACGACTCGGGCGCCTCGGACGTGATCGTCGCCTCGACCCACGCGCTGCTGTCCGACCCGGCGACCGAGCGGTTGAAGAACAGCCGGATCAGCGAGGTGATCGTCACCAACACGCTGCCGCTGCCGGCGGAGAAGCAGTTGGACAAGATCACCGTACTGTCGATCGCTCCGCTGTTGGCCCGGGCGATCCGCGAGGTGTTCGACGACGGCTCGGTGACCACGCTCTTCGGTGGTCTGAGCTAGGCCGGATCCGGTCCGCGCCGGTGCTCGTCAGGGCGTCGGCGCGGTTACCCGGGGTACCGCCTGAATGCTTTGCTCGACCTCGGGTAGGATAGTGCGGTTGCCACGGCGAGGGTGCCCAGCGGGCCGCTGACAGAAGCGCCGCACGGAGGTTCCGTCATCGACGCGGTGCTCCGGGCAGTGCTCTGCACGCAAGAGCCCCAGCGAGCCCCTCGCCCCAGCACCGCCAGCCGACGTTCCGCCGTAGCGACGATATCAGGAGTTTCCCCGTGTCCGAGGTAAAGATCAGCGCCGAGCCCCGTACCGAGTTCGGCAAGGGTGGTGCCCGTCGTACCCGTCGGGCAGGCAAGGTGCCAGCCGTGCTGTATGGCCACGGTGAGGCCCCCAAGCACATCGCGCTTCCCGCGCGTGAGTTCGCCGCGGCGATCCGCCGTGGCGGCGCGAACCAGCTCTTCGCCATCGACGTGAGCGACGGCACCCAGGCGCTCGCCCTGCCGAAGGCGATCCAGCGTGACCCGATCAAGGACACCTTCGAGCACATCGACCTGCTCCTGGTCCGCCGGGGCGAGAAGGTCACCGTGGAAATCCCGGTGCAGCTCGTCGGTGAGGCGGCCCGCGACACCCTGGTCATGCCGCAGATCGACACGCTCTCGGTGAGCGCCGACGCGACCCGCCTCCCGGACCACCTCGACCTCTCGATCGAGGGACTGGGTGCCGGTTCGCAGATCACCGCCGGTGACGTGAAGCTGCCCGAGGGCGTCGAGCTGATCGCCGACCCGGAGCAGGTGCTCGTGGTGATCACCGGTGCGCCGACCGCCGAGCAGCTCGAGGCCGAGGGTGCCGGGGTTGTCGAGGAGGCGCCGGCCGAGGAAGCCGAGGAGGCTGCCGAGGGCGAGGAAGCCGCCGAGGGCGAGACCGCCGAGGCGAACGAGGCCGAGGCTCCGGCCCAAGCCTGATCGATGTCGTGACGCAGGCGCCCCCGACGAGGTCGGGGGCGCCTGTTCCGTACTGCTGACACGCAGGGGAGACGGGTGTGGCGGACGAGGCGGAGCCGTGGCTGGTCGCCGGGCTGGGCAACCCCGGCCGGGAGTACGCGGGTAACCGGCACAACGTCGGGTTCATGGTCGCCGACCTGATCGCTTCCCGGATCGGGGCGAAGTTCGGCCGGCACAAGCGGGCGGTGGCCGATGTCGCCGAGGGGCGGCTGGGCTTCGACGGTCCGAAGCTGGTGCTGGCGAAGCCGCTGACGTACATGAATCTTTCCGGTGGTCCGGTGGTGGCACTGGCGCAGTTCTACAAGGTGCCGGCGGTGCAGGTGATCGCGGTCCACGACGAGCTGGACATTCCGTACGGGCAGCTCCGGGTGAAGGTCGGTGGGGGCGAGGGCGGTCACAACGGGCTCCGGTCGATGTCGAAGTCGCTGGCGACGAAGGACTACGTCCGGGTACGGGTCGGCGTCGGGCGACCGCCGGGGCGGCAGGATCCGGCGGACTACGTGCTCTCGGACTTCTCCCCGGTGGAGCGCAAGGAGCTGGACTTTCTGGTGGATCGGGCGGCCGATGTGGTGGAGTCGGTCATCCTCCGGGGAGTGGAGTGGACGCAAAACGCGTACCACAGCGCCTGACCACCGCGAGGTCGGCGGTAGTGTGCCGCAGAGGGTGGGGAGGCGGGTTCCGTCAGCGAGGAGGCGGTCAGTGATCGTGTGTGTTGTGGCTCCCGAAGCCGCCCTGACTCCGGGAGTCCGCTGATGGCCACGCCGCCGGTGATCGACGGTGCCTTCGCCCGCTGGTTGGCGGCCCGGGCCGGGGATGCGCTGATGGAGTTGCGGACCGAGTTGGGGCACGCGGATCCGGGGGCGCTCAAGGCTGCCGGGGACAAGGTCTCGCACGATCTGCTCCGTACCGAGTTGGCCCGTTGGCGGCCGGCGGACGCGGTGCTCTCCGAAGAGGACGACGGGGCGCGGCGGGCCTGGTCCGCCGATCTGGGTCCGGCGGCGCCGCCGAGGATCACCGCCGACCGGGTGTGGATCATCGATCCGCTGGACGGGACGCGGGAGTTCTCCGAGGAGGGCCGGTCGGACTGGGCGGTGCACGTGGCGCTCTGGGCGCGTACCGCGACGAGCGAGCACGGGCTGGTCGGCGGGGCGGTGGCCTTGCCGGCCCAGCACCGGGTGCTGGGTACGGACCATCCGCCGGCGTACCCCCCGATGACGTTGCTGTCCGCGACCGCGCCGGGCGCGCGGACGATCCGGTTGGCGGCGAGTCGGAGTCGGCCGCCGGTGTTCCTGACCGAGTTGGCGGACGAGGTCGGTGCGGAGTTGGTGCCGATGGGGTCGGCCGGCGCGAAGATCGCCGCGGTGATCAGTGGTGAGGTCGACGCGTACGTGCACGCGGGCGGGCAGTACGAGTGGGACTCGGCCGCGCCGGTGGCTGTGGCGACGGCCACGGGGCTGCACGCTTCCCGAATCGATGGTTCTGCGTTGAAATACAACGAGGCCGATCCCCGGTTGCCGGACCTGGTGGTCTGCCGGAAAGATCTTGCGACCCGGCTGCTGGCAGCGCTGCGGCGGCATCTCCGGGTAGCCTAGGCACCAGTTTTCTCGGCTTGACCGACCGGAAAGGTCTGGAATGCGCATGGGTGGCGGCGGATGCAGCGGACGCGCGGCATGAACGGCACGGCGGCGTACCGGGTGTCGCATCTGGACGCGCTCGAGGCGGAGAGCATCTTCGTCATGCGTGAGGTGGTGGCCGAGCTGGAACGCCCGGTGCTGCTGTTCTCGGGTGGCAAGGACTCGATCGTGATGCTGCGGTTGGCGCAGAAGGCGTTCGCGCCGGCCCGGATCCCGTTTCCGGTGATGCACGTCGACACCGGGCACAACTTCGCCGAGGTTCTCGACTACCGGGACCGGCGGGTGGCGGAGCTGGGTTTGCAGTTGGTGGTGGCGAGTGTGCCGGAGGCGTTGGAGTCCGGCCTCGTACGGGAGTCCGCCGACGGGATGCGGAACCGGATCCAGACGCCGGTGTTGTTGGCGGCGGTGGAGAAGTACCGGTTCGACGCGTTGTTCGGGGGTGCGCGTCGGGACGAGGAGAAGGCCCGGGCGAAGGAGCGGGTGTTCTCGTTCCGGGACGATTTCGGGCAGTGGGATCCGAAGAACCAGCGGCCGGAGTTGTGGTCGTTGTACAACGGGCGTCATCATCCGGGTGAGTCGATCCGGGTGTTCCCGTTGTCGAACTGGACCGAGCTCGACATCTGGCACTACATCGCCCGGGAACAGTTGTCGTTACCGTCGATCTACTACGCGCACGAGCGTGAGGTGATCGAGCGGGACGGGATGCTGTACGCGGTGAACGAGTTCATCGCGCCCCGGGGGTCGGAGGAGCCGTTCGTGACCCTGGTGCGGTACCGGACGGTCGGTGACGCCTCCTGCACCGCGGCGGTCCGGTCGGTCGCCGACACCGTGGAGTTGGTGATCGAGGAGGTCGCCGCGACCCGGATCACCGAGCGTGGGGCGACCCGGGGCGACGACCGGGTCAGTGAGGCCGCGATGGAAGACCGCAAACGGGAAGGCTACTTCTGATGAGCACCACGGCGGTCACCGTCACCGAGACCGGGCCGGTCGAGGGTCGGGCGATGGACCTGTTGCGTTTCGCGACTGCGGGCAGTGTCGACGACGGCAAGTCGACCCTGATCGGCCGGCTGCTCTACGACACGAAGTCGCTGTTCACCGACCAGCTGGCGGCGGTCGAGGCGGTCTCCGCCGCGCGGGGGGACGAGTACACGAACCTGGCGTTGCTCACCGACGGTCTGCGGGCGGAGCGGGAGCAGGGCATCACCATCGACGTGGCGTACCGGTACTTCGCCACGCCGAGGCGGAAGTTCATCATCGCCGACACCCCCGG
>NZ_JBSGCD010000054.1:0-30527 GCF_053601675.1 Micromonospora sp. NPDC004704
GGCGTGACCCGCGAAGGGATCAAGCTTGACGGCCTTCGCGGGGCACGCCGCCCCCAACCTCCACCCCCTACAACCGCCCCAAAAGCTTGTCCAAAGTCAACGGCAGATCCCGAACCCGAACCCCCGTAGCGTGAAACACCGCATTACCCACAGCCGCCGCCGTCCCCACGATCCCGATCTCACCCATCCCCTTGGACCCCATCGGATTCACGTACGGATCGTGCTCGTCCACCCAGTACGCCTCCACCGAACCCACGTCCGCGTTGCTCGCCACGTGATACTGGGCCAGGTCCTGGTTCACCACGTGACCGAACCGGTGATCGAGCACGCTGTGCTCGTGCAACGCCATCGACAGCCCCATGGTCATGCCGCCGATGAGTTGTGACCGACCGGTCTTCGCGTTGATCACCTTCCCGACGGCGAAGACACCGAGCAGCCGGGTCACCCGTACCTCACCGGTCTCCGGGTGTACGCGTACCTCGGCGAACTGGGCGCCGAAGCTGTCCATCGCGAACTTGCCGACGTGCGGGTTCACCGGCATCGCCGCCTCGACCTCCAGCCCGTCCGGCGGCACCTGCCCGCCGTACCGGTCGGCCAGGGTCCGGCGGAACTGTTCGGCCGCCGCCACGATCGTCGACCCCCAGCAGGTGATCCCGGTCGAACCACCGGCCCCCGTCGCCATCGGCAGGACGGTGTCCCCGATGGCGAGATCGATCCGGTCGACCCCCACCCCCAGCGCGTCGGCGGCGATCTGGGTCAGCGCGGTCCAGGCACCGGTGCCGATGTCGGCGGCGGCGATCTCGACCGCGTACCGAGCGTCGGTGCCGAGCCGGATCCGGGCCACCGAACCGGGGAAGCTCAGCACCCCGTACGTCGACGCGGCCACCCCCGTACCGACCAGCCAGCCCGCCTCCCGGCGGCTGCCCGGCGTCGGATCGCGCCCCTCCCAGCCGAACCGGCGGGACCCCTCACGCAGGCACTCGACCAGGTTCCGGCTGGAGAACGGCAGGCCGGTGGTCGGGTGCACGCTCGGCTCGTTGAGGATCCGGAACTCGATCGGGTCCATCCCGCAGGCGATGGCCATCTCGTCCATCGCCGACTCCAGCGCCCACATCCCCGGCGTCTCCCCCGGCGCCCGCATGATGCTCGGCGTCGGTACGTCCAACGCCGCCAGCCGCTGCGAGCTGCGCCGGTGCGGGGCGGCGTAGACGCTCTGCGTCATCCGGGTGGCGTGCTCGGCGAACTCGACCACCCTGGAGGTCTGCTCCACCGAACCGTGCTCGATCGCCACCAGCCGGCCCGCGCCGTCGGCACCGAGCCGGACCCGCTGGATGGTCGGGGAGCGGTAGCCGACCTGGGCGAACATCTGCTGGCGGGTGAGCGCGAACTTCACCGGCCGACCGGGCAGCATCCGGGCGGCCATGACGGCCAGGACCACGTCCGCGCGCGGCAGCACCTTGGAGCCGAATCCACCGCCGACGTGCCGGGAGATCACCCGTACCTGGTCGGCTTCGAGCGCGAACAGGGCCATCACCACCTGCTTGACCCGGTAGACCCCCTGGCTGGAGACGTAGAGGGTGAGCCGGTTGTCGGTCCAGTGCGCGACGGTGCTGTGCGGCTCCATCGGATTGTGATGGACCATCGGCGTGGTGTACGTGGCGTCCAGGGTGACCGCGGCCGTGGCGAGCGCGGTGTCGACGTCTCCCTGGGTGGTGTTCATCGGGAACTGCGGCAGCACCTGCGCCGGCACCGTGAAGTCGTCCCGGTCCACCCGCAGGTCCAGGTCGGGCTGGCCGGCGGCGTAGGTGAACCGGACCAGGCCGGCGGCGTACCGGGCGGTCTCCGGGGTCTCGGCCAGCACCGCGCCGATGAACTGGCCCCGGAAGGCGACCCGGTCCGACTGGAGGATGACGTGCTCGCCGCTTTCCACCTTGTCCAGCCGGGGCGCGTTGTCGTGGGTGAGTACGGCGACCACCCCCGGTTCGGCGCAGGCGGCGACGGTGTCGATCGCGGTGATCCGGCCGGTGGCGATGGTGGACTGCACCGGGTAGAGGTAGAGCGGTGCCTCGACCGGGTGTTCGAAGGCGTACCGGGCCAGGCCCCGTACCTTGTCCGGGCCGTCGATCCGGCTCATCGGCCGACCGATCGCCCGTGGCGTGATCGTCATCCGCGCTCTCTCCCGTCGGTCGCGCCCGGTCGTCCGGCCCGGTCTCCCCCGCTCACCGGCCGTCCTCGGCCAGGTCCTCGGTGAGGTCGAGCAGGGTACGGATGATGACCGCGCGGGCCAGCGGCACCTTGAACGCGTTGCCGGGCAGCGGACGCGCGGCGGCCAGTTCGGCGTCGGCCGCCTCGGCGAAGCTCTGCTCGGTCGCCGGGGCGCCCCGGAGCAGGTCCTCGGCCCGGTTGGCCCGCCACGGCTTGTGCGCCACCCCGCCGAGGGCGAGCCGGACGTCGCGTACGACGCCGTCCACCACGTCGACCGCCGCGGCCACCGAGACCAGGGCGAACGCGTACGACGCCCGGTCGCGGACCTTGCGGTACCGGGAGTTCGCGGCGAACCCGAGCGGCGGCAGCTCCACATTCATGATCAGCTCGCCGTGGCGCAGGACGGTGTCCCGGCCGGGCTCCTCGCCGGGCAGCCGGTGCAGCTCGGTGAGCGGGATGCTCCGGTCGCCGTCCGGTCCCCGGGTACGCACCACCGCGTCGAGCGCGGCCAGCGCGACCGCCATGTCCGACGGGTGGGTGGCGACGCACTCCGAGGAGGCGCCGAGGATCGCCATGTCCCGCTGGTGCCCCTCGCGGGCCGAGCACCCGGTGCCGGGTACCCGCTTGTTGCACGGGGTGGTGATGTTCTGGAAGTACGGGCAGCGGGTGCGCTGGAGCATGTTCCCGCCGGTGGTGGCGAGGTTGCGCAACTGGCCCGAGGCACCGGCGAGCAGCGCCTGGGAGAGCACCGGATAGCGGGTACGGATCGTCGGGTCGGCGGCCAGTTCGCTGTTGCGTACCGCCGCGCCGATCAGGATCCCGCCGTCGGGCAGGTCCTCGATCCGCTCGGAGGTGAGCCGGCGTACGTCGACCAGCAGTTCCGGTGTGGCCACTCCGAGCTTCATCAGGTCGACCAGGTTCGTCCCGCCGGCGAGGTACGCCCCGTACGGCGCCTCGGCGAGCATCCGTACCGCCTGGGGTACGTCCTGGGCGCGGGCGTAGCGCAGCGGCCTCATCGCCGGGCCACCCGGGCGATGGCGGGGACGATGTTGGCGTACGCCGCGCACCGGCAGATGTTGCCGCTCATCCGTTCCCGGATCTCCGCCTCGTCGAGCACCACCTCGACGTCACCGGCGGCGGTCACCGCGCTCGGCCACCCGGAGTCGACCTCGTCCAGCATGCCCACCGCGGAGACGATCTGGCCGGGGGTGCAGTAGCCGCACTGGAAGGCGTCGCACTCGACGAACGCCTCCTGCATCGGGTGCAGGTTGCCGTCGACGGCCAGCCCGGCGGCGGTGGTGATCTCCGCTCCGTCGTGGGCGACGGCGAGGGCGAGGCAGCTGTTGGACCGCCACCCGTCGAGCAGGACCGTGCAGGCTCCGCACTGCCCGTGGTCACAGCCCTTCTTGGGGCTGGTGATGCCGAGTCGCTCCCGCAGCGCGTCCAGGAGCGTGGTCCGGGTGTCCACCCCCAGCGTGTAGACGGTCCCGTCCACCCGCAACGTCACTTCGGTATCCACTGCCCGCCCCTCGCCCCACCAACGGATGCACGAATCACCTGAAACTAGCCCAATCCAGGAACCCGAACACCCGTTTCCTCACCTGCCCTCCCCCTCCGGGGGTCAGGGGCGGGCGAGGAGGAGGGGGATGGTCATCTCGGCGGCGGTCCAGGAGCCGTGGTACGCCACGAGGTTCGCCTCGATCGGGGCGTCGGTGCGGGTGGCCAGGACCGCGTACGAGTCGCGGCAGCAGACGACCACGTCGCCGATCCGGGCCAGGTGTGCCTCCGGCACCGGGCCGAACCAGCCGGCGGCGACCGCCTCCGCCCTCGGCGCCACCCACGCCGCCGGTCCCAGCACCTCGGTCCAGGCTGCCAGCACGTCGTCCACCGCCCCCGGCAGGGCGTGCAGGTAACGGACCCGTGGCTCACCCGCCGCCACCCGTACCCCGGCCCGCAGCCGCGGATCGAGATCGAGATCGAAGCGCCGGTCCGGCGGAACGTTGAGCTGCCCGTGGTCGGCGGTGACCAGCAGCGCGGCATCGGCCGGCAGCCCGTGGACCAACCGGTCGAGCAGCCGGTCCAGGTCGGCCACCGCCTCCCGCCAGGCCGTCGAGTCGACCCCGGACAGGTGCCCGTGCTTGTCGATGTCCGGGTGGTAACCGGAGACCAGGGTGGGACCGGGACCGGCGGTCAGCGCGGCCAGCATCTCGGTGGCCAGCGTGTCCACCTCGGCGGCGCCCCGGTAGACACCACCGGAGTTGGCCGCCACCGTCAGGCCGCTGCCGGCATGCTCGGGACGGCTCACCACGGTCACCGCCACCCCGGCCGCCTCGGCCAGTTCGAACTGGGTCGGCAACGGCTGCCAGGTGCGGGGATCCGGGTCCGGGGCCCGGGGGTCGTCGGCCGTACCGGACCAGTTGATGTGGGTGAGCACCCGGTCGGTGCCCGGCACGTTGACCCGGAAACCGAGCACCCCGTGCGCCCCCGGCGCCGCCCCGGTGCCGAGACTGACCAGGCTCGTCGGGGTGGTCGACGGGAACCCGCTGGTGAGCGGCCGACCGGTCCGGGCCGCCAGGTCGGTCAGCACCGGCGCGTACGGGGCCGCGGTCGGCAACTGGTACCAGCCGAGTCCGTCGACCAGCAGGACCGCGATTCGGCGTACGCCGGCGAGTTGGGCGGTCAGCCCCAGCGGATCGGTGGCCCCCGGCACCCCGAGCACCGCCAGCACGCTGGGCAGCAGGTCGGCGAGACTGTCCCCGCCGTACTCCGGTCGTACCTGGTCGAACGGACCGTGGGCACCGAACGGCAGCGTCACCGCACCGGGCCGGGCGGCGGGGTCGGGCCGGGCCGAGGGACCGGTCATTCGGGGCGGCGGGCGAAGAGATGCAGTTGGGCGGCCATGTCCCGGTAGGGAGGCAGGGCCGCCGCGGCGATCTCCAGGTCCAGCAGCGCCTGCGGGTCACCGTCGGCAGCGGCGGCGGGAATCAGATCGGCGAAGACGCGTACGCCGTGGGTCTGCTCCACCCGCAGCCCGGCGGCGCCGAGCAGCGCGGCGGCGGTCTCCGCGTCGTAACGCCGTCGCAGGGTGTCCCGTGGCCCGGCGCACCCGTCCGGGTCGGCGAGCAGCGCGGCGGCGACGTCGAGGTGCCCGTTCATCGCCCGGCTCAGTACGGCCGCCGCCCGGCTCGCGACCAGCACACTCGCCGCCCCGCCGGGGCGCAACGCGGTCGCCACCGCCGCCACCACACCGGCCGGATCGTCGACCACCTCCAGCACGGCATGGCAGAGCACCAGGTCGGCGCCGGCCGGCTCGACCAGCCCGGCGAGAGCGTCCCCGTCCCCCTGGACGGCCAGGATCCGGTCGGCCACCCCCGCCTCGGCGGCCCGCCGGGTCAGCGCGGCGAGTGCGTCCGGGCTGGCATCGACCACGGTCACCCGGTGCCCGGCCTCGGCCAGCGGTACGGCGAAGCCGCCGGTGCCGCCGCCGACGTCCAGGACGGTCAGGGTCCGCCCGGCGAGCCGGTCGAGTTCCCGGCGCAGCACCGCCCAGACCACTGCCGTACGCGGGGCCGGGTACGGTCCGGTTGCTGGCGCCGGTCGGCCGCGCACCGCGCCGGACCCGATCTGTGTTCGCTCCACCCGGACGAGCCTAGGCCACCCCCTCGCGCGGGGGTCAGCGGAAGTCGCGGGACGCGGGCGTGACCGGGGCGGTGATCGTGTCCAGCCGGTCGGCGATCAGGTTCGTCACCCCCTCGGCCCGCTCCAGCCGACCCCGCACCACCAGGGCGTTGCTGGTCCGGGCCACCTTCCGGTAGCGCTGCCACAGCCCCGGTGAACAGATCACGTTGAGCATGCCGGTCTCGTCCTCCAGGTTCAGGAAGGTCACCCCACCGGCCGTGGCCGGCCGCTGCCGGTGGGTGACGATGCCGCCGACCCGGACCCGCCGACCCGACTCCACCTGGCCCAGCTTCGCGATCGGCACCGCGTCGAGCGCGTCGAGCCGGTCCCGGACGAACCGGGCCGGATGGTTCTCCGGGGAGAGCCCGGTGGCCCACACGTCGGCGACCAGCCGGTCCACCGCCGACATGCCCGGCAGGGTGGGCGCGGTCGCACCGGCCACCGTGCCCGGCAGCCGGCCCGGCTTCTCCTGCGCCGCCGCACCGGCCGCCCAGAGGGCCGCCCGCCGGCTCAGCCCGAAACACGCGAAGGCGTCCGCCGTGGCCAGCGCCTCCAACTGCGCGGCCGGCAGGCCGACCCGGCGGACCAGGTCCGGCATGTCCGCGTACGGGCCGTGCGCGGTCCGTTCCGCCTCGATCCGCTCCGCCAGGTCGACGCCGACGGTGCGGACCCCGGCCAGTCCCAGGCGCACCGCCGGGCCGCCCAGCCCCCACCGGTGCGACGGCTCACCGGGCCCGCTGCCCCACCTGGTCTGCGGGGTGGACTCCAGCACCGCCCGGGCGCCGCTTGCGTTGATGTCCGGCCGGCGTACCTCGACCCCGTGCCGGCGGGCGTCGTCGACCAGGGTCTGCGGCGAGTAGAAACCCATCGGCTGGGCGTTGAGCAGCGCGGCCAGGAACGGGGCCGGGTAGTAGCGCTTGAGCCAGGAGGAGGCGTAGACCAGGTAGGCGAAACTCATCGCGTGGCTCTCCGGGAAGCCGAAGCTGGCGAACGCGGAGAGCTTGAGGAAAACGTCGTCGGCCAGCTCACCGGTGATGCCCCGCTCGGCCATGCCGGCGTAGAGCCGGTCCCGGATCCGGTCCATCCGCTCGGTCGACCGCTTCGATCCCATCGCCCGGCGCAACTGGTCGGCACCGGCCGCGTCGAAACCGGCCAGGTCGATCGCGAGCTGCATCAACTGCTCCTGGAACAGCGGCACCCCGAGCGTCTTCTCCAGCGCGTTGCGCATCAGCGGATGGGCGTACGTCACCTCCTCCTGCCCGTTCTTGCGCCGGATGTACGGGTGCACCGAGCCGCCCTGGATCGGGCCCGGCCGGATCAGCGCCACCTCGACCACCAGGTCGTAGAACTCGCGGGGCTTGAGCCGGGGCAGGGTGGCGATCTGGGCCCGGCTCTCCACCTGGAACACCCCGACCGAGTCGGCCCGGCAGAGCATGTCGTACACCTCGGGGTCGTCCAGCGTCATGCTGCTCAGGTCGAGGGTGGACCCGATCATGTCGTACGCGTAGTGCAGCGCGGAGAGCATGCCGAGCCCGAGCAGGTCGAACTTGACCAACCCGGCGTTGGCACAGTCGTCCTTGTCCCACTGGAGCACACTGCGGCCGGGCATCCGCCCCCACTCCACCGGGCAGACCTCGATCACCGGCCGGTCGCAGATCACCATGCCGCCGGAGTGGATGCCCAGGTGCCGGGGGAAGGTCTGCAACTCGTTGGCGTACGCGACGACGTGCTCGGGGATCTCCTCGACGTCCACGCTCGCCACCTCACCCCACCGGTCGATCTGCTTGCTCCAGGCGTCCTGCTGACCGGGCGAGAAACCGAACGCCTTGGCGATGTCCCGCACCGCCGACCGGGGCCGGTACGAGATCACGTTCGCGACCTGCGCGGTGTGCTCCCGGCCGTACTTCGTGTAGATGTACTGGATCACCTCCTCCCGCCGGTCGGACTCGATGTCCACGTCGATGTCGGGCGGCCCGTCGCGTTCCGGGGCGAGGAAACGCTCGAAGAGCAGGTGGTGCCGGACCGCGTCGACGTTGGTGACCCGCAGCGCGTAACAGACCGCCGAGTTCGCCGCCGAGCCGCGCCCCTGGCAGTAGATGTTGTTCCGCCGGCAGAACGTGATGATGTCGTGCACCACCAGGAAGTAGCCCGGGAAACCCAACTCGTCGATCATCTTCAACTCGTGTTCGAGCTGCTCGTACGCCTGCGGGTGGGCCTCGCGCGGGCCGTAGCGCTCCAGCGCCCCGTCCATGGTCAACCGGCGCAGCCAGGTCATCTCGGTGTGCCCGGACGGCACCGGGTGGGCGGGTAGGTCGGGCGCGACCAGTTGCAGGTCGAAGGCGAGCTCGGCACCGAACCGGGCGGCCCGCGCCACCGCACCGGGGTAGGCGGCGAACCGGGCCGCCATCTCGGCCCCACCGCGCAGGTGGGCGGTGGCCGCCGCCGGCAGCCACCCGTCGAGTTCGTCCAGGCTGCGCCGGGCCCGTACGGCCGCCAGCGCGGTGGCCAGCCGCCGCCGCGACGGGGTCGCGTAGTGCACGTTGTTGGTGGCCACGGTCGGCAGTCCGGCGCGGGCGGCCAGGTCGGCGAGGGCGTCGTTGCGGTCGGAGTCGGTCGGGTCGCCGTGGTCGGTCAGCTCCACCGCCACCGTCTCCGCCCCGAACAGCGCGGTCAACCTGTCCAGTTCCCGGGCCGCCGCCTCGACCCCGTCGGTGAGCAGCGCCGCCGGCACCGGCCCCTTGCGGCACCCGGTGAGCACCAGGACGTGGTCGCGCAGGTCGGCGGCGATCTCCTCCAGGTCGGCGCCGATCAGCGCACCGGTGTCGACCAGCGGAAGGGTGTCACCGGTACGCCCCGACCGGGACCGTCCGCCGGTCCGCCCCGACCGGCCGCCACCGCCCGCGCCCGTCGTGCCGGGGCCGCCGCCGGTGGTGTCACCCCCCGGCCCGTTCCGGTGGGCGCCGTAGACCGGACGGCCCTTCTCGCCGCCGCGCAACTGGGCACGGGCGATGGTCCGGGCCAGCCGGGCGTACCCCTCCGGGCCGTGCGCGAGCACCAACAGGTGCCGGCCGAGCGGATCCGGTTCACCGTTGGCCGGTCCGGGCAGGCCGAGGGAGAGTTCGGCACCGAAGATGGTGGGCAGGTGCAGGGCCCGAGCCGCCTCGGCGAACCGGACCACACCGTAGAACCCGTCGTGGTCGGTCACCGCGAGCGCGGTCAGCCCCAACCGGGCCGCCTCCTCGGCCATCTCCTCCGGGTGGCTGGCCCCGTCGAGGAAGCTGAAGTTGGTGTGCGCGTGCAGTTCGGCGTACGGGACGGTGCCGTCGGGGGGCGTGATCGGCCGTGCCGGTGAGGCGTAACGCTCCCGCCGCCGGCTGGCCGGTGCCTCGTCGGCGAGCGGGTCCACCACGTGCAGGTGACCGGCCGGCCCGTCGCCCGCCTTACGCCGGCCCGACAGCGTACGTTCCAGCTCCGACCAGGGCATCTTCGGGTTGTGGAAGCTCACCGGTGAGCACCCGCTTCCCGCTCGGCGGTGTGGTCAGTCATAAACCGCCTCCACCGCCCACTGGCCACCGGCGAGGGAGAGCAGCAGCGCACCCCCGTCGGCGAGCCGGACCTGGAAGCGTGCCCGGCGCCGGGACTCGGCCGGCGCCCACCAACGCTCGTCCAGCGGCCAGGGCCCGGCCCAGCCGACGATCTCGACCGGCGCGGCGGCGCCCACCACCAGCCGGACCGGGGCGGCACTGACCTGCAACCTGGCGGTCACCGTGACCGGTTCACCCGCGTCGTCGTAGACCGCGGCCGGCAGCGGCGCGGCCAGCACCACCGCCGGTGCCGGCGGCGGCAACCGCCCCGGCCAGGGCGGCTCCGCCGGTCGACCGGGGGTCCGTTCGTCGCCCCACGGCACCAGCCGGGCCCGGTCGGCGTCGGACCGCCCACCGCCCAGCACGGCGGTGAGCACCGACTCGGGGCCGAGGATGCCCTGCACCCGGCTCAGCGCCCGGTGCGCCCGGTCCCGCTCGACGCCGGTCTCGCCCCACAGTCCCGGCTGGAGGCCGGCCTGGGCCAGCAGCCCGTCGGGGATCAGCCGGAGCCGGATGATCCCCGAGGTCGGCCGGGACGGTGCGATCCGCCCGCCGGTACCGGGGCGCCGGTTGGTCCCGGAGAGCCAGCCGTCGAGCTGCCAGCGCACCCGGTCGGCGATCGCGGCCGAGGTGAGCAGCCCGTCGTGCCGCCAGACCCGGTGCAGTTCCTGGCCGTGCTCGGTGACCGCCTCGATGCCGAGCCGGGTGCAGGCCAGGGCGTGTCCGGCGAGGGTCTCGTGCAGCCGTTCGGCGAGGGCACGGGCGGCGAACGCGGCGGCGTCGACCCGGTCCAGCGCTTCGTCGTACGTCTCGGTCACGGCCAGGTCGGGCGGCGGGCGGCGGACCGCGAGCCGGCGGTGGTCGCGGCCGGCCGCGAGCTGGTGGGCGAGCGCGGCGTCGAACCCGAACCGGGCCAGCACGTCGCCTGCGGGCAAGGCCGCGAAATCGGCCAGGGTACGCAGCCCGAGCCGGCGCAGCAGGTCGGTCAGGGACGGTCGGCCGAGTGCCTCCACCGGCAGGTCGGCCAGGAACTCCGGAGCACCGCCGGGCGGGACGATCTGCCCGGTGCGGGCGGCCAGGCCTGCGGCGAACAGCCCGTCGGCGATGCCGATCTGGCTCTCCACCAGGCAGGTCTGGGCGACGTGCTCGACGATCCGCTCGGCGGCCTGTTCCTCGCCACCGAAGTAGCGGGCAGGGCCGCGAGCGGCGAGCGCGCAGACACCCGGCCGGATCACCTCGACCCCGGCGGCCACCTCCTCGATCGCGGCGACCACCGACTCGAAGGCGCGGGCGTCCCGACCGGGATCGTGGTCGACCGCGATCAGTTGCGGGCAGCGGCTCTGTGCCTCCCGTTTACGCAGCCCACGGCGCACCCCTTCGGCACGGGCGGCGGTGGAGCAGGCAAGGACCCGGTTGGCGTGCAACACGGCGACCGGGGCCGACGCCGGCACCCCGTCGACGATCTCGGCCGCGATGACCGGCCAGTCCGGGCACCAGACGAGCAGCGTGCGCACCGGTGCCGGCCGCCCGGTCTCCCCCGTCCCGCCCCCCATCACGCCCCTCTCGACCAGCCCGTCGAGCCACCTTAGAACATGTGTTCGATTCTAGTTTGGCGGGGCTGCCCGCGCTGCCCCGTCCCGGGACGCGCACGGTCGGGCGCCTCACGGCCCGACCAGGGTGAGCGGGGTACGCCGGGACACCGGCTCCGGCCAGGTCGCGGACGATCCGGCCGTCCGGGTGCCACCGACCGGCTTGACCACACGGGTGGCGTCGTCGCCGGGCATCCAGACCTTGATCTCCTTGGGACGGGCGGCGGCACCCCGCCCCCGGGCGGAGACGGTCACCTCGCGCCGGCGCAGCCGACCCCGCCCCTGGCCGAGCCCCTCCCACGCCCCCGCGACCACCCGGAGGGTGACGTCGGCACCGGCCCACTGCCCGTACGGGAGGAGCACGCTGCCGCGCTGCCGGGCTCGGGCGGCCAGTCGGTCGGTGACCGTGGCGCTGACCGTGCCCGGTACGGCGATGACCACCACGTCGACCCCGTCGATCAGGGCGGCGACCACGGTGGCCCACTCCGGGCCGGGGTGCGGTACGAGGGCGAGCCGATCCAGCGCGATGCCGAGTTCGGCCGCCGCGACCATGCCGAGAGTCGGTACGCCGACCACCGCGCACCACGAACCGGCGCGAGATGCCTCGGCGAGCAACGCCAGCAGGAGTGAGGTGCCGCCACTGCGGGCCGGTTGGCCGGTGCCGACCGCCACCGTGCTGCCCCGGCGCAGTCCCCGGTTGGGCAGCAGGCCGATCAGTTCGGGCAGCACCGGCAGCGTCCGGTAGGCACCGGCGGCGTCCGGGGCGCTCGCCGGCCGGACCAGGTCCGCCAGCGCGGCCGACCCGACCGTCATCCGGCCCGCCATGGAACTCACCCATCCCCGTTGAAGTGTCTGTGCCGCTGCTACCGCCGATCGGTCCGTGCCAGTTCGGTCGCCGCTACCGCCGGTCGGTCCGTGCGGGTCCGGTTGCCGCTCAGGCGGCGAGTCCGTCGATGGCGGATTGGTGGGACAGGCCGAGCGCGGCCTCGACCACGGCCACGAACTGCTCGGCCGAGCGGAGCAGGTCGTCGGCCTCCCGGGCGGTCACCACCCGGGGGATGCCGGCCTCGGCGGCGGCCCGTTTGGTCGCGCCGGTGGCGAAGTAGGTAGCCCACTCCCCCAGCTCCGGTGCGACGAGCACGAGCAGGGCCCAGACGCTGGTGACCCGGTTGCGGCGGGTGGGTGCGGGACGGGCACGGGCGGCGAGCATCGCCGCGGCGGCGCGCAGGGCGGCCAGGTGCGCCGCCGCGTACCGCAGCCCGTCGGGTCGGGTCTGGGCGGCTTCCGCCAGCCCGCGCCGGGCAATCATGAGCAGCTGGGCCGGAGTCCGGTGCGGCAGTATGTGCGCCGGCACCGTCGGCACCTGAACCGGGCTGGTCGGCATGGGACTCTCCTCCGCGTCGCCGCCGTGTCGCCACCGGTCGGGCGGGGAGCCCGGATGGCCACGCACTGTCGAATAGCCCGCTGCGGAGGAAGACGCACCGGTGGTGCCGGCCGGATGTGGGTGCTTCCCCACACCGCACCCGGCCGGCTGACCCGGCGGGGTCACCGCCCGCCGCCCGGGGGTCGTGGGCGGCGAACGGTGATCCTGCCTTGGTGGCCCGGACTGGTGTGCCCGGAGCCCGCGCGGTCCGCGGAACCGCACGCCGGGAACTACGCCGCGAACGCCGCTCCCGGTGGTCAGGACGAGCGTTCGACTCAATCAACAACTCAATCGAACACGCGTTCTAACTACTGATGACAGTACACCGCGCCCCCGACAAAAACGCAACCACCGAGACACCGGTCCCGACCGACCGGAACCAGCCACCCGTACCGAAGCGGACCAGGCCCGGAACCGGCCCGGAGCCCGGGAAACCAGGCCCGGCACCACGGACGCCACCCGTCACCGGCACCGGCGGGGACATCGACCGGGGCCGACACTTCCCGGAGTCGTGCCACCGGGAACGGGAGGCGGGCCCGGATCGGCCACGCCCGCCCGCCGCGCACCGGGGCGGGCTTGTTTCACGACCCGGTCGTACGAGCTTCATCTGCGCTTCCCCCGTTCATGGGGACAGGCTGGCTAGCCTGCACATCGTTGATCAACAGGTGCCGAAGCAGGTAACCCGATCATCCGACCCGTCCCGGTGAACCACCGGCACCGCCGGCCCGGGCGGTGTGTACGGGGCGCCCCGGCGCCGCCCCCACCAGGGACGACGCCGTACGCGTGGGCCCGCCGTCGATGCCACGGCCGGCCCACGCGGCGCATCCCGTACCCGTCTTCCCCACCACCCGGCTGCGCGTCGAAGCCGCCGTCACCCACGCCCTCGGACGCTGAGGCCGCCCACCACTCCCCGGCCGATCAGCTCACCGGCGATGCACCGGGAGGCGCTCCTTTTCGGGGGACGAATCTGGTGGCACACGGGTGCCAGGATGTGTGCGTGGCGAACGGGGACGAGCCGAAGATGGGCTGGCGGCTGTTTGCGGGGTTCGTCGCCGCGACCGAACTTCCGGGCCGGTTCGCCGAGGGCGGCTGGCACGCCAAGGTGATCGGCTCCCTGCTGGCCCTGGTCGTCGGGATAGCGCTCCGGGATCTGTTCGGCCTGCTCCTGAGGATGGTCCGCCGGCTCCGCAAACGGATGGCCGAGCGCCGCATACTGTTCGTCATCCCCGAACCGCCCACACCCCAACCGCCGAAGGACCGCACCCGTCGGCTGGGGTAGGGGCCGAGGCACTGCTGGCGCTGGGCCGGGCCGCCGACCGGTCGGTGCCGTTCACGGCCCGGATCGTTGCCAGGTGCGTCGCCAGCGGTCGGCTTCGTCCGGGTGCCGGAAACGGGCCGAGGGCGCGGCCGGACCGTCCGGGTGGACCCCGCACCGGGTGCAGGCCCGGGGTCTGGTGCGGTCCGCACCGCAGACCGTGCACCGTCCGGGGTCGACGGTCCCGGCGCGGTGGGCGGCGACGACCCGGCCCACCACGACGGGCAGCGGTTCGTCGGGGTGGTGGGTGAAGTCCGGGCAGTAGGCCAGCGAGGACCACTGTCCGAACACCCAGTGGCTCGACACCACCGGGACACGCTGCCCGCCGGCCTTCGACCGGCGGCGGGCGGCCACCACGGGGGTGGCGTACCCGAGCGCGAGTTGTCGGGCGGCTTCAAGTTCGTCCACCGCCCGGACCAGGGCATCCGGGTCGTCGTCGAGCCGGTACGGAATGCGCGCGGAGCGGACCAGATGGTGCCAGGTCGCGCGGAATCCGTACGGCGGGAAGCTCAGTGCGCAGCCGCGCAACGCCCAGAGCCGGTGGTGCACCGGCAGGTCGGTGTCCCTGACATGACGCGCCTCGGCCGGAAAGCTGGTCATCCGATCCCCGACATGGTCAGCCGCCGTACGCCCGGAGGGCGATCGCGTTCGCACCCTTCTGGATGCCGCCCATCATCATGCCCCGTCGGGTGCTCGGCGCGAAGCCGCTGGTGCCGCCCGGCGGGCGGTCTCGGTTGACGGTGCCGTACGGGCCCATCCGGTTCTCGTAGCCGGCGAACGCCACCCGGTGGTCCCCGCCGGCTGCGGCGAGTTTGCCGCCCGACCTGCCGTGTCGGCCGTTGCGTGATCGGCTATCCGAACCGTGGGAGTAACGGCCGGGTGACGGTTGAGTCCTGACGGCGCATCGGTAATCTCAGTCGGTGACGACTCGCAACCCGGCTCTCGGCGTGATCATGGTCCTCTCGGCCAGCGCCCTGTTCGCGGTCAACGGCACCGTGTCGAAGCTGGTGCTGCGCGCCGGGATCGAGGCACCGCAACTCACCCTGATCCGGGCGGCTGGTGCCTTCGCCGGACTGCTGCTGTTGAGCGTGCTGCTGCGTCCGGGCGTACGCCGCCTGCGAGTCACCCTCCGCGACCTGCCGCTGCTGATCGGGTTCGGCCTGGCCGGGTTCTTCCTCACCCCGATGCTCTACTTCGTGGCGATCTCCCGCCTGCCGGTCGGGATCGGGCTGCTGTTCGAGTACACCGCACCGCTGCTGGTCGCGCTCTGGGCCCGGTTCGGCCAGCGCCAGCGGGCCCGCCCCCGGCTCTGGTTCGGGCTGGCCGCGAGCCTGGCGGGGCTGGCCTGTGTGGCCGAGATCTGGGGCTCGCTGAACCTGGACGGGGTCGGCGTACTCGCCGGGCTCTCGGCGGCGGTGGTGCTCGCCTGTTACTACGTGCTCGGCGCACGGGGTGTGCAGCAGCGCGACACGCTCTCCCTGACCACCTGGGCGTTCGGCGCGTCGGCCGTGGCCGGTCTGTTGACCAGGGCGGTCACCGCCGGCAGCGGGGGTTGGGAGCCGCTCGGGGAGCGCAGCGGCGGCGTACCGGTCCTGCTGCTCTGCGCGTACGTGGTGGTGCTCGGCTCGATCGCGCCGTTCCTGCTTGTCTCCGGCGCCCTGCGCCACCTGCCGGCAACCAGCGTCAGCATCCTCGGCATGGCCGAACCCGTGATCGCCTCCATCGTCGCCTGGCTGACCCTGGGCGCCACCGAATCCCTCACCCCCATCCAGATCACCGGCGGCCTGGTAGTCCTAGCCGGCGTAGCCCTAGCCGAAACCGCCCGCCTCCCCACCCCCACCCCACCCCTCCCCCCACCCCCCGACCATCGCGTTGATCATGAAGTTAGCTACCTCGAAACGCCCGATCCGGCGCGCTAACTTCATGATCAACGGGGCGATCGGGGGGGTGGGGGAGCCGGGCCAGCTGGGGGCGGCGGGTGAGTTCCTCCGGCGGGGTGTTGCGGAACGTGCCGTGCGCGTCCGGCACCCGCACCGCCGCCTCCGGTACGGCGTTCAGGCTCGGCCGCGTACGAGCGGGAGGAACACCTCGTCGACGATCTCGACCAGTACCTCGTCGGGTACGGAGGGGATGCCGCGCATCGCGTACTCGGCGCGCAGCAGCATCATCGGCGTCATCGCCACCCGGTGGTGTGCGGCCCCGGCCGGCGCCTCACCCCGGGCCGCGGCGCGCTCCAGCATCGCCAGCCAGGCACGGTCCATGGTGTCCGCGCCGGACCGCTCCCGCATCAGGGTGAGCAGTTCGGGGTCGTCGGCCGCGGCGGCGAGCAACCCGCGCAGGATCGTCCCGTGCGGCGACGACCACGTCTCGTTCGCCCGCCGCAGCATCTCCAGCGCGTCACCCCGCAGGGTGCCGGTGTCCGGGTTCGGCATCACCGCGTCGGACAGGTGACGGTACGCCGCGATGCCCAGCGCCGCCCGGTGCGGCCACCGGCGGTAGATCGCGTTCTTGTTGGTGCCGGCCCGGACGGCGACCCGGTCCATGGTCATTCCCGCGTACCCGGACTCACGCAGTTCCTCCGCCGCCGCGTGCAGGATCGCCCGTTCCAACTCCTCGCCCCGACGCCTCGTACCCATGCCCTGCAGGGTACGCGACGTACCCTATAAGGTACGCGGCGTACCCTATGAGCGAGGAGAGTCGTCCGATGCGCGTCTTCGGCATGAACTACGACACCGGCTTCGTGAGCGCGGGGTCCACCACCCACGAGCCGTTCGACCCCGAGACCGTGCGACGCGACCTGCGTGTCATCCGCGACGAGCTGCACTGCGACGCGGTGCGCATCACCGGCGGGATCCAGGACCGGCTCGAACTGGCCGCGGGGTTCGCCGCCGAGGCCGGGCTCGAGGTCTGGTACTCCCCGTTCACCAACGGCCTCGACCGCGACGGGCTGCTGGCGTTCGTGCTCGACGGCGCCGAACGGGCCGAGCGGCTGCGGCGCAGCGGGGCGTCGGTCGTGTACCTCACCGGCTCCGAGATCGCCATGTTCACCGACGGCTTCCTGCCCGGCAACGACCTGGCCGAACGGATGGCCCTGTTCACCGACCCGATGCGGATGCGGGACGCGGTCCCGGCCGCACGCGCCGCCGTGCACGACTTCCTCACCGAGGCACTACCCGCCGTACGGGAGCGGTTCGCAGGACCCGTCGGCTACGCCTCGATCCCGCTGGAGGCCGTGGACTGGGCGCCGTTCGACATCATCGCCAGCGACGCCGGGTACCGCGACGCGACCAACGCCGCGACGTTCCCGCAGACCCTGGCGGTCGCGGTGGGGCAGGGCAAGCCGTACGCCGCGACCGAGTTCGGCTGCTGCACCTTCCACGGGGCGGCCGGCGTAGCGGGCGCGACGGAGCCGGTGACCTACGACGAGCACGGCCGCGCCGCGAAGCTCACCTCAGTGCTGGAGCGCGACGAGGAGGGCCAGGCCCGGTACGTCGTGGACCTGCTGCGCGACTACGAGGCCGGCGGGGTGGAGGCGGCGTTCGTGTACACGTTCGCGAACCGCCACCTGCCCACCACGGACGACCCGGACCGGGACTTCGACCTGGCCGCGCGCGGGATCGTCCGGGTGCTGCCGGACGGCTCGTGGACACCGAAGGCCGCCTTCCACGCCCTTGCCGCGTACGGCCGCTCGCGCGCACGGAGCCGGTCGGCCGCGCAGCGTCGCTCAGCAGCGCACTTGTAGTTTCGGTTTACGGTGAGGGCTCACCGGTCCCCCGAGTCAGCCGAGGGAAGCGATGCCGAAACTGACCAGGAAGGCGGCCGGCTCGCCCCGGTCGGCACAGGGCGACAGGCTGCCGGCGCAGGGGGACGGGCCGGCGGCGCTCCTCCTCACCGGCCTGACCAAGTCCTTCGGCGACAACACCGCGGTCGACCGGGTCGACCTCACCGTCCCGGCGGGATCGTTCTTCGGCCTGGTCGGGCCCAACGGTGCCGGCAAGACGACGGCGTTGTCGATGGCGGTCGGGCTGTTGCGCCCCGACGCCGGCACCTCGTCGGTGTTCGGCGTCGACATGTGGTCCGACCCGGTACGGGCCAAGGCCCTGATCGGAGTGCTCCCCGACAACCTCGCGTTGCCCGAACGGCTGACCGGGCGGGAACTTCTCACGTTTCTCGGCCAGCTACGCGGGCTCGATCCGGCCGCGGTCACCGAGCGGGTCCGCGAACTGCTCGACGTGATGAACCTGGAGCACGCCGAACGGACGCTGATCGTCGACTACTCGACCGGCATGCGGAAGAAGATCGGCCTGGCGACCGCACTCCTGCACGCGCCCCGGCTACTGGTGCTCGACGAGCCGTTCGAGGCGGTCGACCCGGTGTCGGCGGTGGCGTTGAAGGGAATCCTGGCGCGGTTCGTCGCCGGTGGCGGTTCGGTGGTGCTGTCGAGCCACGTCATGGCGCTCGTCGAGCAGCTCTGCGACACGGTCGCCGTCATGGTCGAGGGCGGGGTGGTGGCGGCCGGTCCGCTCGACGAGGTCCGGGGCGGGGGTTCCCTCGAGGAGACCTTCGTCCGGCTGGCCGGCGGCGACGCCCGTGCCTCGGAAGGGCTGTCGTGGTTGGCGTCCTGATCCGGATGAAGCTGGCGATCGTCCGGAACTCCATGACTGGCGGCCGGGCCGCGTTGATGATCACCGGGGGCGTGCTCGGCGTCCTGGTCGCCGCCGCCACCATCTGGCTCAGTCTGGTGGACCCGTCCGGGGCCGGTGTGGTTCCCGATCTCCTCGCCACGGCGTACCTGGTCTGGTTGCTCGGGTGGGTGGTCGGCCCGCTGTGGGGTGCCTCGTCGGTCCTGCGCGTCGACCACTTCGCGCTGCTCCCGGTGCCGCGCCGGCAGTTGGCGGTCGGCCTGCTCGGTGCCGCGTTCGTCGGTCTCACCGCCGCGGTGACGGCGCTCGCCTTCCTCAGCCTGGTCGTGTACGGCATCCGGCAGGGTCTGCTGCCGGCACTCGTCGCGCTGCCGGCGGCCGCGCTGCAACTGGTCCTGGTGGTCCTGCTGTCCCGCGCGTCCTACAGCGTGTTCGGTCTGATCGCCCGGCGGCGGGTCGGGTCGGTGTTCACCGGGCTCCTGGTCGCCGCCTTCCTGATCCTCACCCAGTCCGGCTGGATCGTCGTCGTCGCGATCGCCTACTCGGAGGTCCTCACCACCGGTTTCCCGTCCGGGTACTCGACCGTGGTGCGGGCGCTCCCGTCCGGATGGGGCGTGGTCGCCGTCGAGTCCGCCCACAACGGGCAGTGGTGGGGCGCGGTCGGTCCACTCGCGGCCATGGTCGCACTGATCGGCCTGCTGCTGCTCGGGTGGAGTCGCACACTGGGTTCGTTCCGCCACGGCCGGGCGACGATCCGCGGCAGCGGCCACGCCCCGGTCGCCACCGCGCCCGTGCTGGCCGGGCGCACCACGGCCGTGGTCCGCAAGGAACTGCGCACCTGGTGGCGCGATCCGGCGCGGGTCCAGCTACTGGCGATCGTGCTCGGTTGGGCGTTGGGAACCGCACTGCTGCCGCTGACCCTGGGCTGGACGGAGGCGCTTCCGTGGGCCGGGCCGGGTATGGCGTTGATGGCGGTCACGGTGGCCTGCAACCTCTACGCCGAAGACGGCACCGCGCTGTGGCTGACCCTGCAGACCAGCACCGAGAAGGAGGACCTGCGCGGCCGGCAGTGGGCGTACCTGCTGGTGTTCGGGTCACTCACCGTCGCCGTCACGGTCGGGTTCACGCTCTGGAGCGGGTCAACCTGGGCCTGGCCGTGGGTGTCCGCGCTGGTGCCGGCCCTGCTCGGCGGCGGGGTGGGCCTGGCCGCGTACGCCTCGGTCGTGGCGCTGGCGCCCGGCCCGGACGCGCATCGGCGGCCGGACAACCCGCTCGAGCACGCCGAGACCCCGTGGCAGTCCCAGGTGCTGTTCTGGGTCGGCCTCCTGCCGCCCGTACCGGCGGTTGTGGTCGTCATTCTCGGCACCGTGTTCGACAACGCCGCGCTGCTGTGGGCCGGTGGCCCGGTTGGGCTGGTCACGGGCGTTTTCCTCGGCTGGTGGCTCGGGCGGGTCGCGATCAACCGGCTACGGGCCGGGGGCCCGGAGATGCTGTTCCTGATGCGTACGGGGCGGGCCGCGAAGACCGTTGCCGCGCCGGCGCCCAAGGTCGACGTGCCCAGGGTCAGGCTGTCCGGGCGGGAAAGCCTCGTCGCGGTCCTCTCCTGGATCCTCGGCCCGCTCTGTCTCTTCCCCCAGGGTGTGCTGCCGGTGGTGCTCCTGCTGGCCGATGCCGACCTGAAGCTGTGGTTCCTCGCCCTGCATCTTCCGGATCCGCTGCGCTGGCCGGTGGCGATCCTCATGGTGCTGCTCGGGATCCTCCTCCTCTACCAGGCGATCCGGCTCACCATCAAGAGCAGCCGGCCGGCGCCCGTCCGCCAGTCGCCCGTCCGTGCCGGCACGGGATGACCTCGACGGCGGGTGCTCGTCGGATCACCGCGGTGGTGTGGGCAAGATAAGGGCATGCAGCTTCATGCCAACGTGCAAGCGGTGCAGGACGTACTGGACCGGGCGGACGCGCGGGACGGCTCCGGCGAGCCGGTCCGGGTGCGGATCCTGCCCGAGGCGGTGCACACCGCCGCCGCGGCGGCCGGTGTACTCGGCATCGAGGTCGGGCAGATCGCCAACTCGCTGATCTTCAACGCGGACGGCGCCCCGCTGCTGGTGCTCACCTCGGGCGCGCACCGGGTCGACGTACCCCGGTTGGCGGCCGTACTCGGGCTGACCGCGCTCAAGCGGGCCACCCCGGAGTTCGTACGCGAGCACACCGGCCAGCCGATCGGCGGGGTCGCCCCGATCGGGCATCCGGGTGCGGTCCGTACCCTGGTCGACACCGCGCTCGACGAGTACACCGAGGTCTGGGCGGCCGGCGGGGTGCCGCAGGCGGTTTTCCCCACCACCTACGCCGAGCTGTTACGACTCACCGCCGGCACCCCCGCCGAGGTGGCGTGAACCCGGTTCCCGAGCTGGTCACCCTGCACGTCTGGCGGTTGCCCCGCCGGGCGGTGCCGCGTGCGCTGATCCGGATGGCGGTCGACCGGCGCCGACTGCGGGCCACCCCCGGCGTCCGGTTCGCCAAGCTGCTCGGCACCGGTACGGGCAGCGGCTTCGGGCCCACCGACGCCGACCTGACCCGTTGGGCGGCGCTGGTGGTCTGGGCGGATCCGGCGCGGGCGGCCGACTTCGACGACAGCCCGGTGGGCCGGGCCTGGGGCCGGATCGCCACCTCCGGCGCCCGCCTCGACCTGCGCCCGCTGGCCAGCCGGGGCCGCTGGGCCGGAGCCGAACCCTTCGGCGACCCGACCGCCCGGAGCGGATCGGTGGATGGTCCGGTGCTGGCGCTGACTCGGGCGCGGCTGCGGCCGGCACGGGCGGCGACGTTCTGGCGGGCCATTCCGGCGGTCGCCGCCGCGCTGCCGGACACCCCCGGCCTGACCGCCCGGTTCGGCATCGGTGAGGCGCCGCTGGGCTGGCAGGGCACGGTCAGCGTGTGGCGCAGCAGCGCGGACCTGCTCGCCTTCGCGTACCGTCAGCCGGAGCATCAAAACGCGATCATGCGCACCCCGACCGAACGCTGGTACGCCGAAGAGCTCTTCGCGCGGTTCGAGGTACGCGCGGTCCGTGGCGACCGGACCGTACTGGACTGGACCGGTCACGATGGTGGCCCGACGTGACGGTCGCCGAGAGTGACGATGGTGGCAAGCACGGGCGTGGCAAGCACGAGCGTGACGAGCGTGACCGTGGCAACGAGCGTGACCATCGCGACGAGCGGGGATGACAGCGAGCGTGACGGCGGTGGCGCAGTGAGGAGCGGGCAGGCATGAGATTGGTGCCGTGGCAGCCGGACGATCTCGTCCGGCGGTTGGACGACGTGGTGACGGTCTACGGCGAGGCGATGGGTTACCGGGCGGAGTTGCTGGAGGCGCGCCGGGGCTACATCGCCACTCATGTACGCCGCCGTGGTTTCCGGGCGGTGGCCACGTTGACCAACGACGGGCGGCTGGCCGGTTTCGGCTACGGCTACCACTCGTACCCGGGGCAGTGGTGGCACGACCAGGTGCACACTGCGCTGCCCGGCGACGCCCGCAAGACCTGGTTCGCCGACTGCTTCGAGGTGGTCGAGTTGCACGTACGGCCGGCGGCACAGGGGCACGGGCTCGGCGCCCGGCAGTTGACCGCCCTGCTCGCCATGGCGGGGGCGAGCACCACACTGCTGTCCACCCCGGAGGCGGACGAGCGGAAGTCCCGGGCGTGGCGGCTCTACCGGCGGTTCGGCTTTGTCGACGTGCTGCGCGACTTCCACTTTCCCGGCGACGAGCGGTCGTTCGCCGTACTCGGCCGGGAGTTGCCGCTGCCCCATCCGCCACCGGGCGAGCACGACGACGATCCCGGTTCACCCGGATAACCGGCCGGAGGATCGATGTGAACCGGACCCGGCTGCCCTGGTTCCTGCTGGTCATCCTGGTGCTGGCGCAGATCGGCTACCCGCTCACCGATGGTCAGGACCGGGCCCGGCTGACCATCGTCACGGTTGCCCTCGGCTACCTGCTGTCGGTCGGCCACGCCCTGCTCAGCCGGGGTCCCCGGACCGCCGCCACGCTGGTCCTGGTGACCACCGTCGGGGGTTGGGCGGTCGAGGCGCTGGGCGTGACGACCGGTTTCCCGTTCGGTGCCTACGACTACTCCGGGCAGCTCGGTCCGAAGCTCGGCGGCGTACCGCTGGTCATCCCGCTGGCCTGGACCTGGATGGCGTGGCCGGCGTGGTTGGCGGCGACCCGGCTGACCCGGCCCGGTGTCGGGCGGGTCGCGTTGGCCGGCGTCGGGCTCGCCGCCTGGGACATCTTCCTCGACCCGCAGATGGTCGCCGAGGGTTACTGGACCTGGCGGCATCCGACCCCGGCCCTGCCCGGTGTGCCCGGTGTGCCGGTCGGCAACTACCTGGGGTGGCTCCTGGTCGCGGTGGTGCTGATGGCCCTGCTGGCCCGGCTCGCCCCGACCGCGCCCCCGTTGGACGGCGTCGACACCCCGATGTACGCGCTCTACCTCTGGACCTACGCCTCCAGCGTGCTCGCCCACGCGGTTTTCCTCGACCTGCCCGGCTCGGCCGGTTGGGGGGCCCTGGCCATGTCGGTGGTCGCGCTGCCACTGGCCGGCACGCTGGTCCGCCACCGTCAACCCCATCGGGTACGCGCATGAGCTGGGCCGCCGCAGCCCCGGTCTGGATCGGTTGCGCCGTGGTCGCCGGGCTGACCCTGCACAGCCTGGTCAACGCCACCCGCTGGCTGCGCCGGCCGCCCCTGCGGGCCACCCTGGACGAGCCGGTGTCGGTCCTGCTCCCGCTGCGCGACGAGGCGGACCGCCTCACCCCGTGCCTGCGTTCGCTGCTGGCCCAGCGGGGCGTGCCCGACCTGGAGATCGTGGTCCTCGACGACGGTTCGACCGACGGCACCGCCGACCTGGTCCGGCAGCTCGCCGCCGATGACCCCCGGGTACGCCTGCTCACCGGTTCAGCACCACCGCCCGGCTGGCTAGGGAAGCCGTACGCCTGCCAGCAGCTCGCCGACGCCGCCGTACCCCGGTCGGGCGCGCTGGTGTTCGTGGACGCCGACGTGGTCCTCGCCCCGTACGCCGTGGCGGGTGCGGTGACCGCGCTCCGTACGGCGGGGGCGACGCTGCTCACCCCGTACCCCCGGATCGTGGCCGGGTCGATCGGTGAGCGGCTGGTCCAACCGTTGTTGCAGTGGACCTGGCTTACCTTCCTGCCGTTGCGGCTGATGGAACGGTCGCCCCGGCCGTCGCTGGCCGCCGCCGGTGGCCAGTTCCTGGTGCTGGACCGGGACGGCTACCGGCGGGCCGGCGGACACACGGCGGTACGCGAAAAGATCCTGGAGGACATCGAGCTGGCCCGCGCGGTCAAACGGGCCGGCGGCCGGATCGCCCTGGCCGATGGGTCGGCCCTCGCGGACTGCCGGATGTACGGCTCCTGGGCCGAACTGCGCGACGGCTACACCAAGTCGCTCTGGGCGTCGTTCGGCTCACCGGTGGCCGCCGCGACCGTGCTGACCCTGCTCCTGCTCCTCTACACCGTGCCCCCGCTGCTCGCGGTCGGTGCGGCGGTCGCCGGGGCGGCACCCCTGGCCTGGGTCGCGTTCGCCGCCTACCTGCTGGGGGTCACGGGGAGGGTGGTCAGCGCGCGGGCCAGCGGCGGCCGGACCTGGCCGGACGTATTGGCACACCCACTCTCGGTCGCGCTGCTCGGTTGGCTGACCCTGCGGTCGTACCATCTGCACAGGCGGCAACGCCTGTTCTGGCGTGGCCGACCGGTGCACTGACACCCGGCCCACTGCCCGCCCACCGGAGCAGGGTGCGCCGTCGACCATGCCTGAGGAGGCGTACGGGGTGAGTCGAATTGTCGTTGTCGGCGCCGGAGTCGGTGGGCTGGCCACGGCGGCCCGGTTGGCTGCCGGAGGGCACGAGGTCACCGTCTTCGAACGGTCCGGCACGGTCGGCGGCAAACTCGGCCGGTACTCGCGGGACACCCCGGCCGGTACGTTCCACTTCGACACCGGCCCGAGCCTGCTCACCCTGCCGCAGGTATTCGTCGACCTGTTCCTGGCCACCGGCGCGAAACTCGACGAATACCTGGACCTGGTCCCGCTGGACCCGATCGTCCGGCACCACTTCCCACCGCTGGGCGGCGCACCCGCGACCGTGCTCGACTCCTGCACCGACCCGGGCACCTTCGCGTCCCGGATCGGTGACGTGTTCGGGCCGCAGGCCGAGGCCGACTGGCAGCGGCTGTGGCGGCGGTCCGGCCGGATCTGGCACGCCGCGTGGCGGGACATCCTCCGCGACAGTCTCGACTCACCCCTGGACCTGGCCCGGCTCGCCTGGCGGCTGGGCGACCTGGCCGCCATCCGTCCCGGTCAGAGCCTGCGCGGGATGGGCCGGTCGTACCTGCGCGACCCACGGCTGCGGATGCTGCTGGACCGGTACGCCACCTACACCGGAGCCGACCCGCGCCGGGCCCCGGCCGCACTCGCCGCGGTCCCGTACGCCGAACTGACCTTCGGTGGTTGGTACCTGCGCGGCGGGCTCGGTTCGCTCGCCGACGCGCTGCTCTCCCGCTGCCTCGATCTGGGGGTGGTGGTGCAGACCGGCAGCATGGTCACGGCCATCGACGCCGCCGGGGGCCGGGTGCACGGCGTACGCCTCGCCGGCTCCAACACCCGGGTCCCGGCCGACGTGGTGGTGGCCAATGTGGACGCCCTCACCGTCTACCGGGACCTGCTCCCCCGCCCCGACCGGCTCGCCGGGCTGGCCGACCGGAGCCTGTCCGGTTTCGTGCTCCTGCTCGGTGTGCAAGGCTCGTCCGGGTTGGCGCACCACAACGTGTTCTTCCCGACCGACTACGACGCCGAGTTCGACGCGGTCTTCGGCGACGCCGGTCACGGCGTACCGGCTCGACCGGCGCCGGACCCGACCGTGTTCGTCACCGTGGCCGACGACCCGGCGGTCCGCCCGGACGGGCACGAGGCGTGGTTCGTACTGGTCAACGCCGCACGGCAGGGCCGTTCCCTGTCGGCGGTCAACTGGCGGCGCCCCGGACTCGCCGACGCCTACGCCGACCGGATCCTGGACGTGCTCGCCGCGCGCGGCACCGACGTACGCGACCGCCTGCTGTTCCGCGAGGTCCGTACGCCCGCCGACCTGGCCACCGCGACCAGCACCCCCGGCGGGGCGATCTACGGCACCGCCGGTGGCCTGCTCCGCCCACCGAACCGGGGCCCGGTGCCCGGACTCTTCCTGGTCGGAGGCTCCACCCACCCCGGCGGCGGCCTGCCGATGGTCACCCTCTCCGCCCAGATCGTCGCCAACCAGATCGGCCCCGCCTGACCCCCGGTACTGTTCGACGGATCAGGACGAGGGCGAAATTGCGGTCGCGTGCCGGGCCGTACCCGTTAACCTCGGCATCGTTCATCGAGACGGCGGAGTGAGGACGGACAAGATGCGCGTCGACGCACCCGGAGCCGGCAGCAACCCCACCACCGACCGCCTCGTGCTGAGCGTGCCGCAGTCGTCCGACCTGGCGGAACTCCACCAGTTGTACGCGGACCCGCAGGTCTGGCGCGCCGACCCGATCAGCCGTCAGTCCAGCCAGGAGCAGACCGCCACGATGGTCGATCGTTGGCTGGCCGGCTGGCAGCGCGACGGTCTGAGTATGTGGGTGGCCCGGAGCACCGAGCCGGCCGCCGAGGGCCAACTCGTCGGGATCGGCGGCTGTTTCGTCCGGTTCGGCGTGGCCTGGAACCTCGGCTTCCGCCTCCACCCGACCTTCTGGGGCCAGGGGTACGCCCAGGAGATCATCCGCGCGGCGGTCGCCGCCGCTCGCGACGTACGCGAGGATCTGCCGCTGACCGCGTACCTGCTAAAGGGCAACACCCGGTCGCAGCGTACGACCGAACGGGCCGGTTTGCGACAGGTCTGGCGCGGCCCCGACGCCGGCAACCCCGACCCCCGGGCCATCCGCCTGCTCTACGCCGACCGCGACCTGTCCCCCGCCCTGGTCAAGACCCTGACCGACAACTGAGTCACCGGCGTACGGCCGCCTCAGCGGATGACGTCGTAGACGAACATGGTGATGCCGTTGTTGTACGACTTCGACTCGACCAGCTTCAACAACTGCTTGTCCTTGTCGGTCTCGCTGAACATCCGCTTGCCACTTCCGAGCAGGACCGGGAAGACCAGCAGGTGGTAGCGGTCGATCAGGCCGGCGTCGGAGAGGTTGCGGGCGAGGGTGGCGCTGCCGTGGATGACGATCGGGCCGCCGTCGGTCTCCTTGAGCTTCGCGACGTCGTCGAGCGTACGCAGGATCGTGATGTCACCCCAGTTGTCGACCAGGGCGTCCTCGCCGAGGGTGGTCGAGACGACGTACTTCGGCAGTTCCTTGAGGGGCGCGAAGTCCTCGATGTCGGGCCAGATCGGCGAGAACACCTCGTAGCTGGTCCGGCCGAACATCAGCGCGGTGGCCTCCTCCGTCTCCCGACCCTTCAGCTCGTACGCCTCCGGCAGGAACTCGATGTCCTTGTAGGTCCAGCCGCCGCTGCGGTGCGCCTCGGTCGGGCTGCCGCCGCCGGGAGAGTCGACAACGCCGTCCAGCGACACAAAGGCGGTGTAGATCAGCTTGCGCATTTTCGGTGTCCTATCCGTGTGGTCCGGGTGGATGTCCTCAGTCTCCGGTGGTGCCACGCGTACGGCCACGATTAGGCTCAGCCCTAATCGGAAGGGGCGCCCGGGTGATTCACCTGCACTTCACGGCGACCGACCTTACCCGCGTACGCTTCGCCGCATCGCCCCTCACCGAAACCGTCGCGAGCCTGCGTACGCTGGCCGCCGCCGGGCGGGGAGGGCACCTGCACCGCCCGTGGATCACCAGGTTCGCCGAGCGGGCGAGCCGGCTGCGCGAGCACGACCTCGACCTGCTGCGGGCGCTGGTACGCCCGGCGGGCTACATCCCCGACTTTCTCCTGCCGCCCCCGAGCCGCCGGTCCTCCACCTTCGGTGATGCGCTCGCGCAGGTCGCCGACACCGATCCGGAGATCGTGGCGCGGGAGCTGGCACACCTGGCCGCCCACCGGGCCGCCCAGCAGGGACCCGGCCACGAAGAACGGCGCGCCCTGCTCCAAGCACTCGTACGCCGACCAGACGCCGGCATCGGCCCCGTCACCGAGGCGCTCGACGCGTACCACCGGGTCGCGATCGCCCCGGATTGGGCCCGGATCGACGCGTTGCTCAACGACGACATCGCGTACCGGCTCGATGCCCTGGCCGAGGGCGGCGTCGACCGGATGATGACCAACCTGCACCCGTCGGTCACCTTCGCCGACCAGACGCTGAGGATCGCCAAGTACTACGAGGGCCACGCCGACTGTGGCGGGCGCGGGCTGCTCCTCGTACCGTGCGCCTTCGCCTGGCCGGACGTCCTGGTACGGACCGCGCAGCCCGAGCCTCCCAGCGTCTCCTACTCCCCGCGCGGCCTCGGCCGGCTCTGGGAGGAGCACCCCGAACAGACCGGCTCGGCCCTCGCCGGGGTCCTCGGGCAGACCCGGGCCGCCCTGCTGACCCAACTCGACCTGCCGATGTCGACCAGCCAGGCCGCCACCCAGATGGCGCTGGCCGCACCGACGCTCAGCGTGCACCTCCAGGCGCTGCGCGCCGCCGGGCTGCTCACCTCGCGCCGAGCGGGCCGACAGGTGCTCTACTCCCGCACCGACCTCGGCAACCGCCTACTCACCGAGGCAGGCCGCCAGCCCACCCCCTGAGCGTCGCACGCGCCGGACAGTCCGCCGCTTCGCGCGCGGCACCCGTCAGGGCGCCCGCCGCGACCGGTTCAGTGCTGTTTCGCCAGCCCGACGAACGCACGCCAAGCGGCCGGACCGAAGGCCAGAGCGGGCCCGGCCGGGTCCTTGCTGTCCCGTACGCCGACAACACCGGGAAGGTTCTTCGCCACCTCGACGCAGGTCGACCCACCGTTGCTGCTGCGGGTCGACTTCCGCCAGATGGCACCGGTCAGGTCTGCCATGTCGCTGCCACTTCCTTGATCAGATCGAGGGTTTGAGGAGCGGACAGGGCCACGGCCCTGATGGCTTCCCACGCTGCTGCGAGGGTATCAATGTCGTCCTGCGTGTTGAATACGTGCGCACGTAGCCGATCATCGAGGTGGGCCGCCTCCCCGTACGGACCCTTCGCCAGGATGAAACCCCCGGCAAGCCCAGCATGACCCCCCGCACTGGCCGGCACCACCTGAATATGCACATGGGGCCGCTCAGCGAGTCGGACCAGGTGTGCACACTGCTCCGCCATGATCGCCCGGCTACCCACGCACCGCCGGACCACGGCCTCGTCGATCATCGCGAAGAACTGCGGTGGCCTCCGCCCATCCAGGACCGGTTGTCGCTCTATTCGCGACGCCACAAGCTCGTCCACCTCGTCGACGTTGAACAGGCCACCCCACCCGATGACGGCCTGCGCGTACGCCTCCGTCTGGAGCAGGCCAGGCACCAGGGCGGGCTCGAACCAGCGGAGCAACCGCGCGTCGCGCTCGTATTCCAACCACTCACGCAACCAGGTCGGATGCCGGCGCTTCAGTACGTCCGGCCAAAGGTCCCCTACGTCCCGTCCCACCAGCTCAGCAACCCGAGCACGGTGACGTGTCTGCGGAATCCGTCCCGGAGTTACCCATCGGGCCGCCGTTTTCGGGTCTACGCCGATCTCGGCGGCCAACGATTCGGCGGTGTGTCCCGATTCGATCATCGCGACTTGAAGTGCGTGGTTCATTCCGTCTCCTCATAGGACGTACTGAACAGACGAAAAACCTACCGCAACGCTGTGTGTTTGTTCCAGTACGCAAGTCAGCCTGATTCCTGAGGTTGGCGTGGCCGGTGGAGGTAGAGCCCGGCGGTCGCGTCAACGGGGCGCCCCTGACCTGCGCCAGGGGCGCCCCTTCCAATCCGAGGAGGTGTGACGATGTTCGTCTTCCGTCGTTGGTGCAGGGCCGTGTGGCCGTGGTCGCTCGGGTCCGTACCGCCGCAACCCCCACCACCGCCGCCGCCCCCTCCGCCCGCACGCCCGACCTGGTCAACCGCACCAACCGTCCTCTTCTATCCGCTCCTGACGCTCGGCCAGCGGCTCGGATACCGCGTGGACCGCCAGAGCGGTGAGCGGAGATGACCGGCCGACCACTGGTGAGCCTCGGGGACATCGTCAACGCCGAGGCGGGCGACTACTACCGGGGCGACCGGGGCCCTCTCGAACGCGGTGAGGGTGACCTGCACATGCGCGTCACACACGTGCTGGCCAGCACCGAGACGTACGCGGGCGACTGGATCGCCCTGCGCGGCATCGAGCGGCCACCCGGCCAGCCCGAGCAACCCGAGGCATGCTTCGTCGTGCACCGCCGCGCCCTGCCCGGCTATGAGCCTCGACCGCTACCCACGGTCGCCGGCCAGGTCGAATGGACCGGCGAATGACCGCGGAGGGGCAACGCATTCCGGAACTACAGGACCACGGTCCCCTCAGACCGTTCTGGTTCTGCCACATCGACGCCCTACCGTGGCCCTGCCCCGACGCCAGACTCAATTTGATCCACGGGTTCGAGGGCCGCCGGGTCGCGCTGTACCTGTATCTCGCCGGCCAGTTCGTCCACGCACTCGACGACCTCTACTCAATCGACTCGTCACTGACCGCGCCACCCGAGCCCGCCGCCATCCACGCCCGCATCATCGGCTGGGTAGCCGCCCACGAGACCCGACGCCGCCGCCGATCCATCTGAAGCCACCGATCGATCTGTTTCCGTCCCGCCCTCGTCGGTCGACGCCACCAGGGCACGGCCCGCAGAGCGTCCCCCGCACTCCCTCGACGATCTTGCACTTGTGGCGCCCGGATGAGGGCACTCATCCGGATTTGTGTCCCACCACAAGTGCAAGATCGTCGCGCCACCCGGTCTGCCACGTACCCAAAACCGATCGTGCGCCCACGGACCCGGCGGCCGAACCGACCAGCGCAAGCCGGAAGGGGTTGGGGGCGGCGTGACCCGCGAAGGGATCAAGCTTGACGGAGACGCGGAACTCGCGCCGGCGGCGGGCGCCGTCCG
>NZ_JBSGCD010000055.1:0-28493 GCF_053601675.1 Micromonospora sp. NPDC004704
ACGGTGGGCAGCCGCCGAAAGAGCGACCCCGCCGGTCACCTCGACCAAGCCTGGCCGGGCTGCGGTCGTAACACCAGTAGATAAGTAGCCGCCGATCGGGTACCCCGGCGTGCCGAAGATCGTGATCTGGCGCTGCCATCGACTACCGTCGCCTCCGACGTCGTCGTGAAACTCCTACGCGATGCGAGCGAACCACGCCGACGACCTGGGAGGGCTTTGCGATGGCGAAGTACGAACCTCTGACCGCCTTCCTTCAGCGACAGGATCGGGACACGATCCGGATGTCGTTCCAGCGGCTTGAGGAGATCATTGCCGCATCATTGCCACCGACCGCACGATCCGATCGGACGTGGTGGGGCAACACCTTCAACAAAACGCGCGTCCAAGCACATGCGTGGTTGAACGCCGGTTGGCAGGTTGACAGCATCGACCTGCCGTGTGAGTCGGTGACCTTCATTCGCAGCCGGTCGTAGTCGTCCGACGGAGCCGGCCAAGCATCCGGATCTGTCGCCTACCGTACACATGGCGGGTTCAGGCGCCGGTTACGCTGCGTCAGGTCAACCTTCGTGCGGTGCCCGCGCGTATGCCGAAACGAGAGCATCGCCTACAGCCTGGGAGATCAGCGGGGTGCACCCGGCTCATTCCAAGTCAGAGCACCGTGACGAGGCGGAACCGCTTCAGCACGACCGGCGTGTCGTCGTCCACGGTGAAGTCCGGGTTTCGTAGCCAGCCGCGGTAGTCCGGTCCGTGCCAGTAGCTCTCGTGCCCGGCTCGCCAGGAGGCAACCGAGTCGTCTCCCTCGCCCTCGTCGCGGGCGTGGTCGACGTCGACATCGCCAAGCCGACTGACGTGTACGTCGGTCACCTCGATCACCGCGACCCGACGCCCGGCGGAGTTCACCACGGCCGCTCGGGTGCCCACGGCCGGAAGCGGTTCGCCGTCGATCTCGTAGTCCTGGAGCAACCCAGTGGTGGCGGTCTTGGTGCCAGCGAGCACGGCGGCGACCAGTTTGTCGCGCAACGGACCGGAAAAGGCGAACTCGAATGTGGGCAGCTCGGTAGTCACGGCATAAGGCTAAGCGAAGAGGCCACACGCCGCCGCGACCTGACCGCAATCAGGTACCCGGATTTGCCGCCGACCGTGCGCGTAACTACCAGCCGAAACCGTCACGCTCCGTGGCCGCTCCCGTGTCAGCCGACAACCGGACATGCGAAGAGCGGAGACCGACCACGCTCGCTACACACTGTCGTACCGCCCGGCCCGACTGTGCCGAACGTCCGGAACACCCAGGGCGGCCAGTCCGGCCGGTGCAACACCTCAGCGGATATCGACGAAATCCCGCCGCGCCATCAGGACTACGACCGCTTCGATGGCTTCCTGCGTCACTGTCGGCACGACGACTGAAACTCCCTCGGCAAAATGGCCGATCTCGACCAAAGCGTCCTGCACCTCCTGGGCCAGCCGGGTCGGGTCGTAGAAGGTGACCGCTTTCTCAGCACCGGCCCAACGGACCGTCACCTCGATCCAACCCTTGGCACCGGTCATCGCCCAGTCGTACTCGTCCATAGCCTCGGGATAGATGACCTGCACCCCAGACGGCAAATCAGAACCTTCGCTTGCGGCTTCAGCCGACACCAACCGGCCGGAGCTATCTCGACGCAGCGTCCGTAGAACATCCTGCGGGTCACGCCCTGACACACCAGCCAGGGCCGTTACCGCGTCCGCCGCCAGGGCAGTGCGGTGCAACGCTGCCGCCGGTGCGTCCTCCCTGATCGCGGCATCGGTGACGTTGCAAACATCGGCGTCCTCGTCCGCGAGGTAGGCAGCCACACCCTCCAGGACAGCTCGTCGCAGCCTGGCACTACCCCGTCGCCCGACCTCTCGCGTCGAGCCGGCATCCCATACGCCAGCACCACCTCGGCCGCCATCCGCCCCCACGTACGGCAGCCGGATACCGTGCGCTGCCAGCACCGACTCGTAGAAACGCAGGATCTGGGCCATCTCCTCGACGGCGTGGTCCAGATCCTCCAACGCTTCAGGGCCACCCACAGCCTCCCGCAACCGGCCGGCGACGTCGTCGAACTGCTGCAGCAACGCGAGAAACGTGTCCCCCTGCACATGGATACCCGGGGACGCGCGCCCTTCCAACTGAGTCACCGCGATGCTCGTCCCGCGCGCGAGCACACGCGCCTGCTCATCACCCAACAGACGATGATCGCACCACACCGCGGCACCTTGCTCGACCGGCACCTGCCGACATCAAGCGACCTCCCCCACCCCACGAGCGCTTCCGACTTTGGGAAGAGGTCACGGTCCAAATCAGCCCTGCTCAGCACGCACACCAGGCGCCGAAGCAGAGCACTCTTCCGAAGTCGTACGGCGTCGAGGCAGGCCATAACCCCTGCTCCCAAATCTGCTCCCAAGGAAACGTTCAGCAGGACCAGCACCCGTTACCGCACTCTCCCCCGCACCTGACTCTGTCAGGCAAAATAGAGAGCGCTTGACGTCCGCTCAGCGCCGTTGCACTCTTCATGTCGAGGAACGGTCCGCAACGTCCTGAGCAGCACGGATGCCGGTACCGCAGGCAGACGCTGGGGTAATTAGAGCAGCTCAACCAGGTTGAACGCCGTTCAGCGCCATTGGGAGCGCCCTGCTGCTCCCAATTTGCTTCCAACGCCCCGCCCGTCGGTGCCGGGAAACGCTCGGGCGATGCGCTGTCAGCCAATGTGCGGGCACCCAACGGGCGGTCGTTGATCCCGAGGCTGCATCACGAAGAGGCGCTTATTTCACTGGCGACGTCGCCGCTCCCGCTCATCAAACCAGCGATCAACCGGCTCCATCTTCTTTCTCCGCGACCGGTTGCGCATCCTATCCACCATCGATCGGTAGCGCCGCTGCCCGATGACCGCGTTCAACAGGTAGTACAGAATTATGAGAACGAAGGCGATCGACACGCCGCGGCTAACTACCCCAAGCGCCAGAACAAGAAATGTCCAAAACCGGCTCGTCGGACGACCATAGCGACAATCGGTGCTGTCCCGAAGCGAGCATAGCTGCCGGAGTTCCACCTTCTTGCCGACGTCTGCATGCCTCACAATGGATCGACCGACGATCGCATCGACAGCTTCGCCGCCTGCGACACTCACACTTATCCGGCATTCGTACCAGTACCCGTAGCCGTACTTACTCAGCGGCCCCGATCGCTCACATTCTCGCACGTCAGCAATCGCCGACTTCTCTGCACTGCGACCCTTGGTCGAACCCGTACCGGGGTAGAAACTCGTCACCGTGGCGAACGCGGCGGCTACGATGAGCCACAGCACAAAGAACAGCACCCCGATCATCGCGAACCGCACGCGTTGCTTCACGGAACCTACATTCTCGTCTCCGGTACTACCGCTGGCCTGGCACATTACACGCCAGGCCAGCGGTAGTACCACTCAGTCCAGGCCTGCGGTCAGGAGACCCGGAATCATGTTCACCGGATTAAAGGCGGGGCCACTGCGGAGATCGTCTCTCGTGCCGGGAAAAACACTCGACACCACCGCGGGAGCTACACCGTTCTTGACGGAAATCGCCCCTTTGCCGACATCTCGCCCAACGGCGCCGAGTTGACTGGCAAGGCCCCTAAGCGGTCCACCAGTGGCCGCCACCGCCGCCCGATATTCGCCCCCGATATTATTACTTGAGCTGGCCAGGAACCTACCCACGGGTTTCCACGCAAAGGCTTTCGTGGACTTCAGGAGGTCTGGGCCCAGTGCCCTGACTGCGGCCATGGACTCGGTGCCGAAGCCCTTGGCGCCAGCACCGACCAAACCGCTGACACCACTGCCGAATACGGCGCCAACGCCACCACCGAGGCCGCCCAGACCGGCACCGATGAGCCCTTCATACAACAGGTCCATCCCTCTCTTCCCGTCCATAGCCCCTTGGGCAGTGGCGGCGAGTCCGCCAGCGAGCGCGCCACAGAAGACAGCGCCGGCCCCGCCCGTGATAGCAGTACAGCCGAGGCCGACAACGAGGCCGACGGTGAATCCGACGATTGCTGCGTCGTGCGACCGTACGAAGTCCGAGGCACCGTTCCACGCCCGACCAAGCCAGTTGCTGCTTTTCTTGGGCTTGCGCGGTGCGGGCGGTTCCTCGCCCGGTTTCCGGACGTGTTGCACCGGGCGACCCCAGTGATTCAGGCCGACCTTGTTGTTGCTCCAACCACCGAACGTCTGCGCGGCGTGCGAGCCTGGTGCCGCAGGTACGGCGTTGTCGCAGGAGTCGTAGACACTTCCGCTGCCGCATTCGGCACGCAGCCCGCTGGCATCACTCAGGGTGGTCGGGCTGTTGTTGCCGTACGCGTACCCGTTCATCTGCTGCGGGTCGGTGACGTCCAGGACGGGGTCCACGGAGATGAAGCGTCCGAGGCCGGCGTCGTACTCGCGTGCTCCGAGGTGAGTGAGGCCGGTCTTGTCGATGGTGCCACCGACGAAACCCTTGTCCATCGCGTTGGGCCATGTACCACTGATAGTGCCTCGGACCTCACCGAACGGGGTGGTGCGGCGACGGGCTACCGCCAGATCGGTGTTGCTGATGGTGGCTTCGGTCGTACCGTGGTGGTCGCCGACGAGCCAGGAAAGGCCGGCTGCAGTACGCATGGCAATGGTCGTGCCGGCGTGGTTGTAGTAGCGGGTGCCGGTGGCCGTTCCACTCGTGGGCTTACGGATCTCACTGCCGTCGGGTAGGTACAGGGTGGCGCCGCCCGGGTCCCGGCTGACCAGCCGTTCGCCGTCAGCGTCGTAGAGGTAGCTGCTGGTGCCGGTCGAGTCGGCGACGGTGTCGAGGTGCTCCTCGTTGTCCCAGGTCAGGGTCTGGCCGTTGGTACCGCCGGGCCGGGTCTTGGTGTTACCGGTGGCGTCGTAGGTGTAGTTGTCGGTCCGGCTGCCTGTTCCGGTGGTCACGACCTGGGTGACCGCGTGCGGCTTCGAGCCGGCCGCCCCACCCTGTGCCGGGTAGGTGTAGGTACGGGTGGTGTCGGTGGCGGCGTGCCGCGTGTCGGTCAATCGGTTGCCGACGGCGTCGTACGTGTATGTCTGCCAGTACGGGGCCGGTCCACCGAGGCCGGCAACGCTGCGGGTTTGCGGGTTGCACTCCCCGTTGCCCGGCGTCCACGCCTCGCCGAGCCGGCGCAGATAGTCGTAGCCGAAACACTGAACGTCGGCCGCCTGCCCACCGTTGGGAGTGTCGGCGATCTTCGTGATGTTGCCGGCGTCGTCGTAGCTGTAGGTGTTGTTGAAAATCTCCGCCTTGAGCTCGGGGAGGGCGTTGGTGTTCATCACCCGGCCCGTCGGTTCGTCGATGGTGGAGGTGACCCAGGTGCGGGAGCCCTCATCTCCCAGCACACGCTGGGTGAGTTGTCCAAGCTTGTTGTAGGTGACGTCGTAGGTGTAGGTCTGCTGGGCGGAAATGATGTCGTCGGGCGCCCCAACGTCGGTGTACGAGTACGTGAGTTTCTCGCTCGGTATATCCGCCTCGGCCGGGAGCGTGGCCGAGGCGATCTGCCCGTCCGGGCGGTAGGTGGTGGCGTACGTGTAGGTGCAGGGCGTGGTGCCGCCGGCGGCGCAGAGTCCGCTCTCACTGGCGGGGAGCGTGAGTTTGCTGCCGGTGGGGCGGCTGGCGGTGTCGTAGCCGACGGTCTCGTTGACGTAGGCGTTTGTCGACCCGGCCGGTTCGTAGCGGATCGACTTGGTCAGGTGCCCGATTCCGTTGGTCAGGGTGTCGTAAACCCACTCCGCCCGCTTGTTCCCGCTCACCGAGCCGTCCCGCATTGATGTCTTTCGGCCCAGCTTGTCGTAGGTGTAGGCGATGGTCACGTTGCGGGCGTCGGTGGTGGTGAGCAACTGTCCGGCGAGGTCGTAGGTGGAGATACTGACACCCTTGTCCGGGTCCTCGTCCCTGATTTTGCGGCCGAGCTGGTCGTAGCTGTATCGCCAGGCGTTGCCGGCTGGATCGGTCACTGTGGCCAGCTCGTTCCGGTCGGTGTAGGTGTAGGCGGTGCGGTCGAAGGTAGCCGGGTTGTCGCTACCGACGTTGGCCGAGTCCCTGTACTGACGCAGCTCGGTGGCCCGCCCCAAGGCGTCGGAGATTGTTGTGGTGGCGGTGCCGCCCTTCGGCGGGACGATGCTGGTCCGGTCGCCGCCGTAGGAGGTGGTGGTTCGCCATTTCTCGGTGGAGCCGGTCATGAGGATCGCGTTGGTGAGCCTCCCGGCGCCGTCGTACAGGTTCCGGGTGACCGCTGGGATCGCTGGCGTGCCGGCGCCGGCTACCAGGGTGGTGTTCGGTGCGGTGTTGCTGGTGTCGTAGTAGGGGTTCGACGTCCAGTCGACCAGCCCGCGTGATTCGTACACAGTGTCGGTCAGCAATCGTCCGCCGCCGTGGGCCTGTATCTGGGTCTGTCGCTGCCGCAGCAGCCCGTCGTAAAGCGTGATCTCGGTCTGGTACGTCGCCGAGGTGCTGGGCAGCAGGGTCTTGGTGGTCACCGCACTCGGAGCGTTGTTCCGCACCAGGTAGCTGAATTGGCTGTTGGGTGTGGTCGCGTTCGTGGCCTTGGGACGTCCGGGCAGCCACACCGCGAGCATGCGTCCGAGTCCGTCGTAGGTCAGGTCGGTACGGGCGTTGTTGGGGTCGACCGTGGTCGCCGGCACGTTCCACGCGGTCACGTATGTCGTGGTGGCCGTTTGACCGAGTGGGTTCGTGACGGTGACGGTGTTGACGGGGCCCGTGCTCGCCGGGGTGTAGGCGGTGGCGATCCGCTGGTCGAGCGCGTCGTAAATCTCGGTGGTCCTGCCGTTGGCGTCGTACGTCGAGTGGGCGGTGGTTACCCAGTTCGGGGTGGTGCCGGACCAGGAGCCGATCTGTTCGGCCTTGACCGCGTCACCCTTGACCGGCAGGTAGGTGTCCCAGTTGTTGCCGGGCGCGTCGTAGGTGGTCCGGGTGGAGGCGAGCATGTCGCCGGGCAGGGTCGGCGTGGCCGAACAGCCGACGCCTACCGTTTCGGTCCTCTTGACGCGGTTGAGCATCCAGTTGGCGGTGTTGCGCGCGTACCAGGTCCGGATGCACTGGTCGTCGGCCGTGGTTGCCTCGTCACCGAGGTCCTCCACCTGGATGGGCAGGTTGTCCGCGTTGAAGCTTGTGATGTTCTTGGTCCATCGCATGCTCCCGTCCGGCATCACGGTGCGTTCCCGGGTGGTGCCGGTGTTGGTCATCCATGCCTTCAGGTGCCCGGATGTCGCGGTGGGCCCCTGGATCGAGGGATCGTGGATCGATCCGGAGAGCACGGCTCCGCCGGTAGCGGCCGACCAGGCGATTTCCTCTCGGAGGAAGCCGGAGAGCGCTTCGTGGTCTTCGACCTTGGTGCCCTGCGAGTCGGTGAACCACACGTCCCGTACGCCGCTCGGCTGCTTGTCGCCGTCCATGCCACGCAGAAAGAAGTACTCGGTGGTGGTTTGCGGTCCTGATTCCAGTCCTTGGCGCACCCGCACGTCCTGGTAGCCACGGAAGTCGCCCCAGGTGCGCTTTTTCTCCGGGACGAGTTCGGAGTCGTCGTAGTGCCAGGCCGGCGCGCCAATGTAGTCGTAGTTCGTTTGCTCGTGGCTGAACCCGCCGGTGTTGTCGTACACGTCGATTCGGTTCACCACGTACTTGTGGAACCAGTCCAGGGTCGGTTCCTCGCCCTGCGGGGCGTAGTACTGCGGAAAACAACGCTTGCCGTTCGCCGACGGCGACGGCAGGGTGCTGCGGGTACATTCGGTCGGCGAGTAGGTGACCGCGATCTGGGCTCCGGACTCCGTGGTGATCGTGTTGATCCGGAAGCGGAACAGGTTGGAACGACCATCGGCCGGTCCGTCGACCCGGTTCGCCGGCGCCTCGGCTCCCGGGTCGAACACGACCTCCGGGTCGGAGACCTCGGCACCACCTGCGCTGGTTACCTTGCCGGTGTGGGTGATGCCGGCCAGCCACATCGGCTTACCCTCGTTGCTGCCGGTTTGCAGGTAGGTGTGGCGCAGCGTCCACCATTCGACCTCGTTGTAGGTGGAGCCGGAGCCTGAGTACACCTGGGCCCGGATCCGGGACAGCCGCTTCTGGGTCCAGAACGTCGGCGACGTCTGGTCGGTGCAGGGTGCCGCCTTGCAGTACTGGTCCCACGGGGTGTCCGGCCACGACGCAGTGACGGGGTCGGCTCCGGAGAAGCAGTTGGTGTCGCACCGGTCGGCCGCGTCGAAAAGGACCTGGGCGGAGGCGTGCGTGGTCACGGCGGCGTCGATGCGGTTGCCGTACTCGACCCGGGACAGCCAACCACCCCGGTCGTACGTGGTCCGTTTCGTCGGGTCGCCCTCGCGGCCGTACGCGCCTGCCTCCTTCTCGTAGAAGTAGGTCATCGTGTTGCCGTGCGGGTCGATCACCTGGTCGAGGTTCCACCGCCAGCCCTGGGTCTGACGGGAAGCGGCGAAGTCTCCGGCCACGTAACCGGGCTCACCCGGGTGGTTGCCGTACACCGGCTCGGTCCAGACGGAGTTGGTCGGCGTGCTCGCGGAGGCACCACCCGGGGCGAGGTTACGACCGAAGAAGTACTGGGTGCCGTCGACCGTGGTGACCTTCCAGTACTCCCCGTCCGTGTCACCGTTGCCCAGCGTGGTGTCCTTCAGCAACTCAATCCGGGACCCATCGTCGGACACGCCCTTCCAGGTGTTTCCGGCCGACTTGACCAGTTCAGTGGAGCGGCCGTTCAGCGAGATCGTGGCGTTGCCCTCGGGCTTGGCCCAGCACTGGTCGCCGCCGCTGACGCTCTTGTTGTTCGGGGCGACACCGCTCACCGCATCCTTGTCGTCCGCGCATCCCTTGTACTGCCGCTCGATGTAGCCCGGCCACAGGTCCCAGCCGTCCCCGATCCACGAGCCCTGCGTGTTGGTACCGCCGGTGCGACCGTCGACGCTGCTGGAGGAGTAGGACAGTCCGAGGGACGGTTCCGGTCCGCCGACCGCCGGCACTGCCCGCAACGGGTACGACCACGCGAAGGCGCCTGTCTGTTGCGACACCTGCCAGCTGCTCGCCGGGCTCAGACTCGTCGCGCTGTAGTCCCCGTTGTCACCGGAGGCTCCCGCGGTCACCGCCAACGAGGTCACCGTGCCATCCGCAGCGAGCGGCACGGAGGCCGTCACGGTACTGGTGGCCGGGTTGTTGGTGCTCGCCAGCGGCTTGCCCCCCGGCACGGTCACCAGGTGCAGCCGGGAGGACCAGTCTCCGCCGTAGGCACCGGCGAAGCCCGAGTAGTCCACGTGCAGGTCCACCACCCCGGATCCACGTACGCCGTCCAATCGTCGGATCTTCAGCAACAGGCCCGATACACCGGCCGCGGTGGTGGCGCTCCGGTCAGCCACCTCCACGCCGACGCGGTTCACCACCGTCGCCGGGACGCCGGTCGATCGCAGCAGGTCCTGCCCCGCCGGAGTCGGTGTTCTTGCCACCCATACCGGTAATCCTCCGGCCCGGACCCCGGCCGATCCGGCGGCGGACGCTGAGCGGGCACTCGTGGCGTTGCCGGCAGCGGTCAGGTCCACGCTCGCGGTACCAGTGGGCCAGTGCACGGCCGGAGTAGCCCGCACCTCGTGATCCGTTGCGGTCCATACGGGTCGGGTCGAGTGCTTGACGGGTTGCACCGCGACACCCGCCACGTTCTCCGCTGTCGGCGGCTGCCACAGCGCGACCGCGGCGGCGGCGGGAGCCGCACCGACGAGGGTCGCCGCCAGTACGGCCGAAGCCGCAAGCGCGACGCCTTGTCCCACCCCGCCAAGTCTCGTCATGGCCGTTCCCCGAAACGCCCTTGACCTGCCTACAGCGCTCACGGTGCTCCTCCCCAACGGACGTGCTGAACTGACGACCCATCCGGTCGCGTTACCGCAAGTGATTTCTCGTGCTGCCGCGGAACTTCCGCGTTACTGCCTGCGTTACTGCAGGGCGTGTTGATTGATCTTCGAGTCGGGCCAGACCTGCTGGACGGCGTAGACGTGATCGAGGTCGCCGCCCCAGCGGTCCGACGGGGCCGCGTCCTGCCACGCCCGGCCGATGGCGAACGGTCCGGTAGCCGACCAGGCGGCACCGGTTGCCGTCTCCGCGTACGACCCGCCGATGTCGGGTGTCCCGTTGACGTACAGCTCGACCTTGCCGTGGGCCTGGTCGTAGACGCCGACCAGGCTCACCCAGTCCCCCGGCACGACGTAGTCCGTGGTGCAGGCGGCGGACGACCCGGAGCCGCCCGAATCGCTCGACTTCACCGTGAAGCACCACGCCGGATCAGGCACGCCGTCACCGTTCAGGTCACGATCGGCGCGGTAGCCCAGCCGGAACATCGACGTCTGCGTACCGTCCTGCGAAACTGCGGTCTGCCAGTCCCCGGAACCGGTGAACCGGACCCAGGCGGCCACCGTGAACCCGGCCGCGGCGGTCGTGTTCAGCACCGGCGACGACGTACTCAGATCCCCGGCGCCGGCGAGCGACACCGCGGCGGCACCTACCCGGCCGGGCGAGGTCCAGGTAACCCCGGACGGGCTGAGCGTCGCCGGTCGGGTGTTCGGCACCGACGCCGCCGTGGTTCCCGTGCCCTCGTCGAGGCTCCAGGCCCAGGAGCCGCTGCTCGGCGCGACCAGGAACTGGTACACCTTGGGGTCGGAGGTGGCCCCGGCGCTGTTACGTGACTGCACCTGCAACACGTTCAGCCCGTCCCGGTCAGGGGTGATCGACTGAGTTGTGGAGCCGCCGACAACCTCCCGCACAGACAGGTCGTCCCAGTACACCGACTTGTTCGATCCGGCGACGAAGCCGTTGTAGAGCCGGACGAAGGCCTGGGTCGCCCCGCTCGGGATGCTCAGCGTCACCGTGAGCTGCTGCCACCCGTCAACTGCTGTCGGGCGGGCCGACTGCGTCGAGATGTACGCGCCGTCGCGTTGCGTGATCGCCACGATCCGCAGGCCCCGCTGATCGGTCGGGTTCAGCCCGGTCGCGGCAGGGACGTAGATCCAGCCGGTGATCGCGTACCGCTTACCGGCCTGCATCCCGAGCGCCATCACGTACTCGGAGCCGAGGGCCGCCCGGGTGTCGCCGCTGGTGCTCTCGGGTGTGGCGGTGGTGCCCGGAACCACCTGCAACGACGTCGGACTGTTGTGTCCGAGCGAGGTGCTGCGCGTGTTCACCACGTTGCCGCTGGCGAAACCGGTCAGATCCGTCGACACCTGCTGCTGGTTTGGCGTCAGCAACTCCGCCTGCGAGGCGCCGGCGGGGACCGTCACCGAACTCGCCGAGTTCAGGCTGTAGATGTACTCCGCGACATCCGTCGAACCGTTCGGACCGAAGGTGAACGACCCGGTCTGCCCCGGTCCCCCGTTCCACGTCCCGGTCGACCTCTCCGTGTACGGGGCGCCCGATACCGCTGGCAGCGAGGGGTCCTGTGTGTTCACGGTGAAGGTGAACCACGCCGAGTAGTCGCCGCAGGTGTACGAGTCGCAGCCGCGTACCCGCCACTGATACGTACCGTCCGGCAGCGCGGCGCCGGACACCGGCACCACGCGCCACGGTCGGGCCGATCCGGACGTCACGCCCGTCACCGCCGTACCGGACTTCGCCTTGAGGGTGGTGTGGCTGTTGTCGTAGACCTCGTATTCGGCGCGCAGGGTGCCGGCGTCCGGGTCCGACACCGTCGCGGACAACTGTGGCGTACCGGAGCGCACCACCGCGGGCGAGGCGCAGGCCGAGTAGCACGAGTCGATTGACTGGTTGCCAGGAACGTTCGGCTTGCGGTTCCAGGTCAACGTCACGTACGGCCGATTCGACGACGCCTCGGAGGAGTTGAAACGCTTCCACCCGTTGTGGTTGGACTCGCTCGTCGCCCGCAGCCCGATGTTCGTGGTCGAGTCACCGACATCGAAGGTGTGCTGGAACGTGTTCTTCACCGACGCCGAAACCCAGCCCGCGCCGCAGCCGCTGTAGCCCTTCGTACCGCTGGACGTTCCGTCCTTCTCCGTCCATGCGGGTTGGTTGTTCCACCGCGCGCTGTAGGTGACGTACGACGTACGCCACGCCTCCCACTGGGTGGCGGTGCAGGACCACGAGTGGTTGTTCCAGAGGAACAGTTCGGCCGAGACCACACTCGCGCCCTTGTAGCTGTCCATGAAGTGGAAACTGAGGAAGGACCGAGCGGTGCAACCGGATCCGCATCCGCCGTCGGCGTCGTCGTTGTAGCCGAGCTTCAACTCGGGGTCGCCAGACATGTCAGTCGAAGAGATCGTGTTTTCCACGAAGGCGTCGTAGGCCGGGGTGAGGTTGACCGGAGGGTCGATGGTCACCGGATAGGTCAACTGGGGGTCTTGGAAGAATGTCGGGTCCGGTGTGAGGACAAGATCGGTTCCACCCGCGCCGGCCGTCGTCGACATCGGCACGGCTTCCCGGTGGGCCGGTTCCCCGGACGTCGGTGACAGCCGCGCGTCCCACATCTGCGCCGCGGGCACCACCGCTGACTCTCCCGATGCCGCCCGCAACTGGAGCCCGCCCCCGGCCAGCGGGGTCGGCGTGAGGCTGCCGGTTCGCCACGGCATCGCCACCGAGGCGACGTTCGCGGCACCTCGCGCGTTCTTGACGACCACCGAGTACTCGTAACCGGCGGACCGCGCCTCGATCACCAGATCGACACCGGGCTTCACCTCCTGATACGTCGCCCGGTTACCGGCCAGCACCGGAGCGGGCAGGGCGCCGCGCCAGCCAAGGTCGGTGCGCTGGTCGCCCGCGCCCAGACTCACCAACGTGTCCGTGCCAGCCGACCGGGCACCGGAAAGCCGCAACGGCCGAGCCGACACCCGGGGACCGACACTGCCGTCCGGCTTGCGCTCCATCGTCAGGTCGATATCGACCCACCGACCCGAGTCCTGGTGAACCCGCTCTGGGGTCAGGCTCACGGTCGACCTGTACGTACCGTCGGGCTGTGCCCAGGTCAGCGAAGTCTCGGTGGTCAGTCCGGTAACGAGCACGGATTGACGCGTTCGGTACGCCAACGCGGTCGCCGAGGTTTCGTCCGCTGCGGTCAACTCCGCCGGAGCGGATGCCCCGGACACCGGCGGTACAGCCGTCAGCGGGGCCGCCGCAGCCGCACCTGCTGGGGGAGCCACTGCCGCGGTTGCCAGCATCGTGCCTGCCACTACGGCCCGCAGCACCGGCCCGATCCGGGACGGCTGGGGTGGCGGGGCGCCGAAGGGCCGGGACAGGGACTGGCCCGCCCAACCGCCCAGCCCCACGTCGAACTTCCGGCCTGTCCCGCCGCCCATGTGCTCTCCCTCAGTCCAGCAGTCGGCCTGAGCCTGGCTGCCGGATGCGCGGCGGACGCGCACGCTGCGCATGCGTGGTGCACATCCACGCCGTCAACTGCCTGTGGCCCCCCTTGCGACTACCGGCCCGCGACCTCTAGCTTCTTGATCAACACTGCAGGTGGGGGACCTGATGGAACTGAGATTCGCCCTACTGGGGGCACTGGAAACGACGGTCGACGGCAGCGATCTGATCCTGGCGTCGGCGATGATGCGCGGGGTGCTGGCAGTGCTGCTGCTAGCCGGCGGTCAACGCGTCACCATCGACCGGCTCAGCCAGGCCCTCTGGTCCACACCACCCAGATCAGCCGCGTCAAACCTGCGGAGCTATCTCGCCCGGCTACGCGTCAGCCTGCGTGACGGCCACCCGGACCTAGCCACAAGACTCATCACCATGGGCCACGAGGGCGGCTACCGCTTCATCCTCAACCACCACGAGTTGGACAGCCGCCTCTTCGCCGACCTCGCCAGACGTGGACGCGACCATCTACTCAACGGCGACTACGCCCTGGCCGACGCAACACTGCGCGAAGCACTGTCGCTCTGGCGGGGCCCCGCTGGCCAGGACCTCGCCGCCGCCGGCACCCTCGGACAGCAACTCACCCACCTGAACGAACAACGCGTCGTCGCCATCGAGGATCTCGTAGACGCCCGCCTGGCCCTTGGCGCGACCACGGACCTGCTCGCCGACACCCGCGCCCTGGTCCTCGAACATCCCCTGCGCGACCGCCCATGGGAACAACTCATGCGAACGCTCTACCTCGCCGGGGATCCGGCCGGCGCGCTGAACGCGTACCAACAGGCCCGACGGAGTTTCAACGAGGCACTCGGCATGGAGCCCGCCAGCCGCCTACAGAAACTCCAAACCGCGATCCTGCGCCGCGACGAACACGCCATCCAATCGACCGCGATGACCCTGCTCGGACGCACCTAACACGGGACGTCCGGGAGCCGACGGACGGCCTTCCTTTCTAACATCCATCCCTATTCAATCTGCACTTCTAGAGAGGTCAGCTGCACGAAAGAGCCCGGCCCGAGCGCTTCCGGCTTCGGGAAGAGGTCACGGTCCATATCGGTCCTGCTCAGCGCCCATACCAGGCGCCGAAGCGAAGCACTCTTCCGAAGTCGTACGGCGTCGAGGCAGGCCATAACCCCTGCTCTCAAATCTGCTCCCAAGGGAACGTTCAGCAGGACCGGCACCCGCGAGCCCGACTCGTGATTCGCGACCGGGACGGCAAATTCCCCCACTTGTTCGACGCCATCCTCGCCGACGCGGGCATCGACATCGTGCTCAGCGGCATCCAGATGCCGAGAATGAACTCAATCATGGAACGGTGGGTCCAGACCTGCCGCCTCGAACTACTGGACCGGACGTTGATCTGGAACCAGCGGCACCTGCTCCACGCCCTACGCGAGTTCGAACAGTTCTACAACGCACACCGTCCACACCAGGGCATCGCGAACGCACGCCCGCTACGCCCGTTGCCCACACAGATCACCGACCCGGACAAACTGGCCCGCCTCGACATACGAAGACGCGATCGCCTCGGCGGCATCCTCCACGAGTACCAGCATGCCGCCTAACCTGTGCGGATGGGGTTTTCGGCAAGGACAGGGTGCCCGGTCAGTGATCAAGCCAATTGGCCTACGCGGCATGCTATGCCAAGCTTTCCCCGCCATCACCTAATGGCGCATGCTCGAATTCTTCTTCGGCATAGTTCCCCATAGCCACATCATCAAGGAACGTCTCCCACAGGCCATCATGCGCACCAACTGCCCGATCGATCGCCAAGAGTTGGTTACGTAAATAATCGGCAACCTCTTCCCCGTCTTCCTCCGCTGTCTCATAGGTGTAATAAGGGAATCGGGCAATCGCAACCTCGATGCAGGCAGAAAATGCAATCAGATTCGAGTTGACAGGATTGACCCTCGCAGCTCCAGGCACTGGAACATGGACGATCTCAAGAGAATCACCCTCCACACAGATCCGACCAGTAAGCCCACTTTGCCCGAAGGCCAGCAAGTTTGGCACGTCATCCAGGAACACTGCCCTAGGCAAGGCGACGTATTCGCCGCCAACGCCTCGGGCAGGTACCCCATGCATGCCCACCACCTGCTGGACTGGCTCCGGCGTGCTCTCCGGGCACGTCATCGGCCTCAATACAAAGCGCGGCCATGGCAGCAGGTCTGCGGCATGCATGGGTTCCTCACTTCCTCGTTAGCCAGTTAGAGATCTAATATAGTCTTTGATTCCCCGATTCGACGTCGCTCTAATCGCAGCAGACTCCGCCGCATTTGCGCCGTTCCACGGGAAGGCCCACGTTACATTAACCCCGCCGAGCTTGCCTTGGCACTTCGCGGCGCAAGGCGCCCGTTCCGTATAGAGATCGAGAATCCTCCTGCCACCGGCCTGGTTGATGAGGTCTTCCTCAGCATGCAACCTCGCGCCTGACCTTCCGGTAATAATGGAACCGTCATCCAGACGCGCTGCACCATAGTTTCCGCCCCGCCCCCGTGCGCCGTCGGCAAGTCTTTGGTTGTGTACAGCATTAGTGAGGTCACCGCCATCAAACGGGTCGACCTGGGTCCCGATCTCATTCCCACAGTTGTGAACAAGAACCGGTGTGTCCCCGGCTACCACATAGTACGTGTGAATATCCTCGACGGTGAGGTTGTATACGGTCGCAAGGGCGCCGTAGGCGGCGATGTCGATGACTCTGACACGAGCGCCATCTGGGGTTAGGACGTCGTCGCCCGGTTGCAAATCGGCGGCGTTGGTCCAGCGGGTGGTGTTGGCGACCCAGATGGGGTGGGCGTCGGTGGCAGTGAGGGTGGCACTCGCGTCACCCGTCCCACCATCGGTGTCTACGGTGATCTTGACAAGGCTCTTGCTGCCGGCGCCGACGATTTCTTTGGTCACGGTTCGCGTACCACTGTTCCCAGTTTCGGGATCGGTAGCAGCGACTTCGTCACCGACGCGAACCTCTTCGATGGGTTTGCCGGTCCCATCAGCCATAAGTACCCGCGTGCCGGGCACGAAGCTGTTGTTCTCACAGAGCTCACCGGCGGCAGTCTCGATTTTGGCGAGTGCCTCGCGGAGTTCGGTGGCCTTTTGTTGGGCAAGGGCGATGGCTTCGTCCGCACGGGCGATGGCGTCGTCGGCGAGGCGAATTGCGTTCTGCCAGGATTTATATGACGCAAAGGCACGTTTTATGCCTTTGTAGAGCGATTTCCCAGCTTTAAATACTTTGCCCCACGGGATCATGCCGACCAGCGTGTTGACGCAGGCACCGATGTCACCCTTGGTGAAGCAGTTGATGATGTCGGTAATTCCGAAGAAGTCGAGGAGGAAAGCGAGGCCCTGTTCCTTGATGATGTCGAGGAAGGATTTCTTCTTGACCGCCTCGGCTCGCTCTTTATCAGCTTTGGCGTCCTCGACGACCTGATCGAGCTGCGCAGGAGTGGTGGTGTCCGTACCTGTGGTGGTGTCGGTGGGGGGTGCGGAGCCGCCCGAGCCGTTGCATGCGGCCTCGCCCGCGGCGGTCCCGTCGGCGCTACACACGGGCTTGAGCCCGTCGGGGTCGGTGAGGGTTGTGGGGGCGTTGTTCGCGTAGGCGTACCCGTGCATCTGCTGGGGATCGCCCGGGTCGATGATGGGGTCGACGGAGATGAATCGACCGGTCTGTGGGTCGTACTCGCGTGCGCCGAGATGTGTCAGGCCGCTGTTGTCCTTGGAGCCGCCGACGAAGCCCTTGTCGTCCGGCCAGGCGGTGGGTTGGGTGCCTCGGGTGCCACCGAAGGGTGTGCTGTAGCGGCGCTGGATGGCTTGGGTTGTTTCGTCGACGGTTAGGGAGTTGGTGCCGTGGTGGTCGGCGATGAGCCAGGTGAGTTTGTTGTCGTTGGTGCGTACGGCGACGGGTTGTCCGGCGTGGGTGTAGTAGCGGATCGCGGTCTTGGTGACACCGCCGGTGGAGGTGAGTTCCATGCCGGGCAGGTAAATGGTGGTGGTGTTGCCGTCTTTGCGCTTGATCCGGTTCCCGGACGCGTCGTAGACGTAGGTGCTGGTCGTGGCACCTTCCTGGACCGCTGCCAGGCGACCTTCGGGATCCCAGGTCAAGGTCTGGGTGCCCGTCCCGGTACCGGGTCGGGTGGTGGTGTTGCCGAGCGCGTCGTACCCGTAGTTGACGGTCTTGTTACCGGCAGGGCCCTGGGTCTGGACCTGGGTGAGGGTGTGCGGTTGGGGTTGCCCTGCGCTCGGGTACGTGTAGGTGGAGGTGGTGGTGCCGCTGGTCGCCCGGCTGGTTTCGGACGTGCGGTTGCCAGCCTCATCGAAGGTCCAGGAGGTCCAGTAGGTGGCGGGCCCTCCCAAGGCTGCGGTGGTGGGTGTGGCGTCGCAGTCGCCGTTGCCGGGCGTCCATGCCTGGTTGAGGCGGTTGAGGTAGTCGTAGTCGAAGCACTGATGGTCGGCCGCGCCGCTGACCGGTGTGTCGGAGATCTTCTGGAGGTTGCCGGCGTCGTCGTAACTGTAGGCGGTGTTGCTGAGGAAGGCGGTGGCGCCGGCGGTACGGGTGCTGACACGGCCGCCCTGTAGGCGGCGGGTCCCAGGCTCGTAGAAGAACTCCTGCTTGACCCACTTCGCGTCACTGGTGGTGCGGCCGACGACCGATAGTTCGGCAAACGAGGTGTAGGTAGTGGTGTTGACGTACGTCCGAGTGCCCGAAGAGGTCGTACCGGTCAGCGTCGTCGGCAGGCCGAAGGCGTTGTAGCCATACGTCAGGGTCTCCTCGGCAAGCCCGCCCGCGGCCGGCATCTTCACTGTGGCCGGACTGCCGTCGGGCAAGTAGGTCGCGTCGAAGCGGTAAGTGCCGGCCAGGCTGCCCTCGCTGGCGGGGACGACCACTTCACTGCCGATGGGGCGGCCGGTGGTGTCGTCGTAGTCGACGACCCGGTTGGTCCACTGGTCGCTGCCGACGTACCGGGTCGAGGAGGTGGGCATGCCCTTGTGGATGGTGTCGTACACCCACCCGGCGCGCATCGTGCCGGTGACGTCGTCGTCGCGCAGGGAGGTGGTACGTCCGAGGATGTCGTAGACGTACGCAAGCGTGTCGCCTGCTTCGTTGGTGACGGTCTTCTTTTCCCCGTACGGCGTGTAGGTGATGGTGGTGGTGCCGCGGTCGGGGTCCTCAGTGCGGTCGAGTCGGCCGAGCATGTCGTAGAAGTACTGCCAGGTGTTGCCACCGTTCTGGGCCGCGTCGGTAACGGTGGCGAGTTGGCCCTTGTTGGTGTAGGTGTATCGGGTTTCGTCGTACGCCCCGGTCGGTGACGGGCCCTTGTATTGGCGCAAAGTGGTGGTGGCGCCACGGGCATCGGTGATCGTGGTGGAGGCGGTGCCGCCGGCCGGTGGATCGACGTCGATCCGGTTGAGGCCGGTGTAGGTAGTGGTGGTACGCCACCTTTCGGCGCCGTTGGCAATGGTGATCTCGTTTGTCGCGCGACCCGCGGTGTCGTAGACGGTCCGCACCTGGGACGCGACGGCGTCGTCGGAGATGGCCATGACTTCGAAGGCGGGGGCGGCGGCGTTGTAGTAGGGGCCGCGACGCTTGACGAGCAGTCCTCGGGAGTCGTGGATCATGTCCGAGATTGCCCGGCCACCGCCCGGAGCGGGCACCTGAGTTTGTCGTAGTCGGGCGAGGCCGTCGTAGAGCTCGTACTTGGTCTGGTATCCGCCGTCGGGCTGGAGGCGTTTGGTGGTGATCACGTCTGGTCCGTCGGCCCGGATGAGGTAGCTGAACTCGGCGTCGGGGTTGTGCGTCCCCATGGTCCGGCCCGGTGACCAGACCTTGCTCAGCCGGCCGAGGGCGTCGAGTTTGAGGTCGGTGCGGAGTCCGTTCGCGTCTACGGAGCCGATCTGGGCCCCGAAGGCGGGATCGAGGAACGCCTGCGTGTGGTGCAGGAGTGGGTTGATGGTCTTCACCGCCGTGACCGGTCCGCCGGACTCGGGGGTGTATTCGGTCTCGGTCACACCGCCCTTGGCGTCGGTGGATGCGGTCATCCGGCCGTGGAGGTCGTCGTAGGTGGCCCTGGAGACGGTTCGGTAGATCGCGTGGGACTGGGCCGCGTTCCAGCCGTCGAACTCGTCGACCCGGGTGACCTGGCCTTCCGTGGGCTGAGCGCCGTGTGTCTCGATGCCGTCGTAGTAGCTGAGCGCGTCGGAGATCACGTCGGCGGGGCGGCTCGGCGGGGTCTCGCAGGCCTTGGTGACGGTCTCTACGCGTTTGGGTAGGTCGATGAGGTGAGCGGTGGTGTTCGACACGTACTCGTAGCGGGTGCATCGGTCGAACTCGGGCTTGCCGGCCTGTGGTTTGGAGTTGATCGAGGTGACGGTGCCGTCAGCTTCGATCGTCTTCGTCGTTGAACTGTCTCGCCACCCACCCTCGACTGCTGCTCGGGTCAGCGACGCGGCGGTGTCGAGCAGGAAGGAACGGGTCGTTCCCCATGGCTTGGTGGAGGTGGCGGTGGCTGGGGAGATCCATGGGTCGGTGATGGTGCGGGACAGCATGGTGGTGTCGTCGACGAGCCAGGTGATGTTTTCTCGTACGGTGCCCGCGAGTCGTTCGTGGTCTTCCCATTCGAAACCGGCGCCGCGGGAGTCGGCCACCCACACGTTCTTCTGGCCGCCGGTGCCGTTGCGGTCGCCGTCCATGCCGCGGAAGTAGCGGGTCTCGGTGACGAGTTGTCCGTCGGTGGGGTTACCGGTGCGGGTCTTGACTCTGCCGTAGCCGCGCCACTGTCCCCACGTTTTTTCCTCGGCGGGGGTGAGGCCGTCGACCTCGTCGTAGTGCCAGGCCGCGCCGTCGAGGTACTGGTAATGGGTTTCGACAGGTACGGTGCCGGCCAGTTCGTCGGACTGGCTTACCGAGCGGACGACGTACTTGTGGAACCAGTCGAGTCGCTCGGGCAGGGACGGGTCCGGCGACCAGCGCACCGGTTGGCAGCGCCTGGTGTTGGTTTCCGGGCTGGCCGGCATGCCGCCCGAGGCCACGCAGTCGGGATTTTCGTAGACGACGGCGATCTTGCCGCCGTTCTCGTCCTGGACCGCGGTCACGCGCCACCAGTTGTGTGGTGCGACGTAGTCGGCTGTCGCGGCGTCAACCCGGTTGTTGTACGGCTCGCCGGTGAACTTGACGTCGGGGAGAGTGATCTCTTGTCCGGCGGGTGCGACGTGGCCGGTGTGGGAGATGCGGTCGAGCCAGAGGCCGGCTCGGGTGAAGTCGCCGGGGTCGGCGAACAGGTGGGACAGGGTCCAGGTGTCGACGAGCCGGAATGCGGAGGCGCCCTCACGGACCTTTGTGGTGATCTTTGCTAGCCGTTTTTGGGTCCAGAACGTCGGTGAGAAGTGGCCGTTGCACGGGGCGGCTGTGCAGTTCTGGTCGACGGGGGTGTCCGGCCAGCTGTTGGGGTGGGCGAAGTCGCAGGCGGTGTTGGGCGCGCATCGGTCGAGCGCTTCGAATTCGACCTGGGCGACCGGCTTGGCCGAGTAGACCTGATTATCGCGCTGGCCGTAGTCGATGCGCTTCAGGTAGCCGCCGCGGGTGTAGGCGGCGGCTGAGTTGACGTCGCCGTTGCGGGCGTAGCGGTTGGTTTCGGTGCCGTAGAAGTACGACATGGTGTTGCCGTGGATGTCGACCACGTAGTCGAGGTTCCAGCGCCATGCCTGGTTACGTTCCGATGCGGCGAAGTTTCCGGTCGTGTAGCCGGGCTCGTTCGGGTGGTTGCCGTAGACGGGGACGGTCCAGGCGGAGTCGGTGGTTTCCTGACCGGAGGCGCCGGTGTAGCCAGGTAGCCGGTTGTAGCCGAAGTAGTAGCGGGTGCCGTCGGGCGTCGTCGCTACCCAGTACTCGCCGTCGGCGTCGCCGTTGCCGCGGCCGGTGTCGAGCAGGCGCTGGATCCGGGTGCCGTCATCGTTTTTCATCCGCCACGTGGTGCCCTGGGCGTCGACGGGGACCAGTTCGCCTGCCTTGCCGTTGAGCGAGATGGTGCCGTTGTTCGTGCCCCAGCACTGGTCGCCGGTGGGGCGAGTGGTGTTGTTCGGCAACTGGTTGTTCTGTTGGTCGGTGTCGAGGGCGCACGGCTTGTACTTCCGCTCGACGAGCCCTGGCCAGAATTCGAACCCCTCGCCCAGCCACGAGGGCTGGTTGTTGGTCGATACGGTGCGCCCGTCTACCGAGCCGGAGGAGTACGAGAGGCTGATTTGAGGGGTGGGGCCGTTCACGCCCGGCGGCACGCGCAGCGGGTATGACCAGTTGAAGTCGCCTGATGATCCACCGTGCGACCACGTGGAGGCACTGGCGAGTGGGGTGGCCGAGTACGAGCCGGAGGCGCCGGAGTCGGCGGCCATGATCGCCAGGACGGTCGGTGCGGTCGAGGTGAGATCAACGTCGGCGGCGAGGGTCGCGCTGCTGGTGTTGTTGGTGCTCGGCAGCGGGCGACCCTGGCAGGCCGCGTGGTCGGGGGTGATCAGGGCGCATTCTGGCAGCGCGACCATGTGGAGTCGGGCGGCCCAGTCGCCTCCGAAGGCGTGCCCGAACGAGCGGTAGTCGACCTGGACGGAGATGCGTCCGGCCGAACGCGCGGCATCGGCGGAGCGTAGGCGTACAAGGACGCCGTCGACCTTGGCCTTGGCTGTTGCGCCACGGTCAAGTACCTGCACACCCACCCGGCTCGGGCCGTTGGCGCTGGTACGCAGGGCTGCTTCCCGATTGGCCGGGGCACCGAGGGTGATAGGCGAATCGCCCGCCCGCACCCGACCCGACGGCATCGTGCGAGCGCCGGTCGCCGCTGGCGCGAGGTCGACCTCGGCCACGGTGGCTGCGGGCCATTCGACCTTGCGTGGACCGCGTACGGCGGCCTGTTCGGCGCGGTCGGGCGTCGAAGGTCGCATTCCCATTTTCGTGCCCGGGATCGACGGTTCCTTCGGCGCCGCCCACGACGGAGGCGTCTCGGCCGCGACCGCCGGGGGGACCATCAAGGCATTCGCCGTCAGGGCGGCCGCCAGCATCACGGCCAGTACCTGTGCCCGGCGCAGACGCGCCGGCAACCAGTGGCGGACCGACCAGCGGGCAGACCGGCGTCTGAGCCGAACGGGCATGGATCCTCCACTGGAGACGAGCTGGGTGACCGAGACGGAGTCGCGGGCCATCATCGTGGAGGATCTTCAGCAGGCATTCAAGATCTTGACGGTACGCATCCAGCCCCATACGATCCGCTGTCCAAGTTTCGGATCTTCACGGGGAGGCCCCGTCGTGTTCGTTTTCCAAGACGCGTCCAGAGGTTCACCACACTTTCGACGGCGGGTCTCCCTCACCAGCGCAGCGCTGGTCCTGGCCGCCGGCGTCCTCGTCGCCGGTCCGGTGCCGCCTGGGCCCGCCGAGGCGGCGCCCGACGCCACGGCCTCTACGGAGGACATGCGGGATGAGATCACGATCCTTGCCGATGCCTCAGCCGAGGCGGCGCGCGCTGGCCAGCCCGTCGAGGTAACGCAACGCAGGACCGAGGACAGCCGGCTACTCGCGAATCCCTCGGGTTCGTTCTCGACCGAGAGCTTCGCCCATCCGATTCACGTCCAGCGGGCCGGCGACTGGGTCGACATCGATGCCACACTCCGGATGAACGCTGACGGCAGCATCAGCCCTACGGCGACCCCCGGCAGCCTGACGATCTCCGGCGGAGGCAGCGGGCCACTGCTCACCGTCGGCAAGGATGACAAGAACCTGTCGCTGACCTGGCCGACCCCCCTGCCGGCACCTAGCCTGCAGGGCAACACGGCCACCTACCCCAACGTCCTGCCCGAGGTGGACCTGCAAGTCACCGCAGAGCCGATGGGCGGCTACCGCGAGCAGCTCGTCGTCAAGAGTCCCACCGCCGCCGACAACCCGGCGCTGCACGCCATCACCTTCGGGGTCCGGACCGACGGTCTGACACTGTCTACCCGGACAGACGGCGGTATCAACGCCCTAGACTCGACAGGCGCGGCAGTGTTCGCCACCGACCCGCCGCTGATGTGGGACACCCCGAGCGAGCCGACGTTGAGCCGGATCGAGCGGATCGAGGGCAACGGACCCATCGACAGTGACCCCCAGTCTCGGCTCGTGGGCCCGATGGATGTGGTACTCACACCCACCGCGATAACGGTCATCCCCGACCGGGACATCCTCGACAACCCGCAGGTCAACTGGCCGCTCTTCCTGGACCCGAACTCCACCCCCATCGGGCCCTCGGACTGGACCCACATCGCCAAGGAATTTCCGACCCAGTCGTACTGGAACTACGACCGCGACGACGGTGCCAAGGTCGGCGCCGCAAGCGGCGTGACGTACCGGTCCTACTTCCTGTTCGGCATCGGAAACATCCGCGGCAAGATCATCACAAGTGCCACCTTCGGCATCACCCTCGACCACTCGTACCAGTGCAGCACCAACACCCCGGTCGACCTGTACCTCACCGACAACATCAGCCGCTCGGGCGCGGTCACCTGGAAAAACTCCGTCACCGACACCAACAAGTGGCGAAGCAATCTCGCCAGCGCCTCCGGACACGCCAACGAATCGTCCTGCGGCGAGCCGGACATGCCGATGGGTTTCGCGAGCACCGCGCTCACCAACGCCGTCTCGACTGCTGCCGCTGGCACCAGCAGCCAGATCACCTTCGGACTCCGTGCGCCGAACGAGGGCACGAACCAGCAGTGGAAGAAATTCCACCCCGGTACCGCCAAACTCACCGTCGAATGGAACACCGCACCAGCCGTCCCCACCGAGCTGACCACTTACCCGCCGATCCCCTGCGGGAGTTCGACCAATCCGACCCGGCTGTCGGAAAGCATGAAGAATCCCACCTTCACCGCCGGGCTGTCGGACGCCGACGCGAACAACCTCACCGCCTACCTGGAGATCAGAAGAGCGTCCGGCGACGTGCTGGTCCACGGACCGGCCGCCTCCGCCACCATCCCCGCCGGCGGTGTGGTCACCTGGCCCACCGTCCCGGACGGCGTTCTGGTCAGCAACGAGACGGTCTACTACTACCAGGCCCGGGCCAAGGACACCGGCGGCGCCTTCGGCTCCTTCACGGCGCGGTGTTACTTCCTCGTTGACGGCAATGACCCCGGGCAGCCGACGATCACCTCAACCGACTACCCCGCCGGCAGTGAGAGCGTCAACGCCGGTTCCGTGGGCACCGTCACGATCAGCCCAGCCGCCGGCGACATCGACATCGCCGGCTACCGCTACGGCTTCGACGACAACGTCAAGCTCTGGGCACCGGCCGACGCCACCGGCAAGGCCACCATCCCGATCACACTGTGGGGAGACCCCGACTTTCCCGGCACCGCCATCGCCGACCTGTGGATGAAAGCCGTCGACAAGGCCGGAAACGAACGGCTCGAGGTAACCGGGCCCCGCACCCTCGCAGCGGGCGGCACCGCGACCGTCGCCGACAAGCACAATGACATCAATGGAGACGGCAAGGCAGACGTCGCCACCGTGCTCGACATGGGCAACGGGCGCACCGCGGCCTGGACGATGATGTCCTCCGGTGGTGGCTTCCACCCCGCCACCATCGCCTGGGACAGTGGTGTCAACGGCGGCCACGCCATCGACAGGATCCAAACCGCCGGCGGAGACTTCGACAACGACGGCCGCACCGATATCGCCGTGTTCCGGCAGGACCCCGACGGTCACGTCCGCCTGTTCAACCTCCGCTCCGACACCAACCAGTACCAGACGGACTGGGCTAGCGTCGACGTCGGCACATGGCTACTCGGTGATGCACGGGTCTTCGCCGACGACTTCACCGGCGATGGTATCGACGACGCCGCAGCGGTCGTCGACGACCGCGCCGGCGGATGGCGAGCCTACGTGTACCCCTCCACCGGAACCGCATTCACCACCTCCGGCACCCCCTGGTACACCCAAAGCCCCGGCACCTACACCTGGATCAACACCAAAACCGTCGCCGGCGACTTCACCGGCGATGGAAAGGCCGATCTAGCCGTCGCTCAGGACACCACCGGCGCCCGCACCACCGTGCGCGTACACGCCTCGAACGGGACCGGCTTCAGCGCCGGCACCAGCTGGTGGGACAGCGACACCGACACCGACCCGACCACGTTCACGGGAAACGCGGCCAAATACACCGCGATCAACGTCAACGGCACCGGCGCCACCGACCTCGTGGCGCTCTACAACCACGGCGCCAAGACCACCATCAAGGTCCTGACGGCAAACGGCTCGACCTTCGCCGGCCCGGCGACGTGGTGGGACAGCGATGTCGACAGCGTCGACGGCTGGGACTGGCGACGCACCATCCAGGTCACCACCGGCGACTTCGACAACGACGGCGACAACGACCTCGCCGCCATCGTCGACTGCTGCGAGGCCGGCAACCGCGAGCTGTGGACGTTCCCCCACAACGGCACCTCGTTCGGGCAGGTAACCAAGAAGGGCAACGCCACCGCAACCACCACCCGAACCGGCACCGCGCACTGGCGCTTCGACGACGGCAGCGGCACCACCCTCGCCGACGCGTACGGCAACTACCCGGCAAGCGTCGCCGGCCCGACCTGGAACACCAACGGACACGTCATCGGTGACAAGGCACTCCACTTCGACGGAACCAACGACTACGTCACCACCGGACGGCCGGTCATCGACACCAGCCGCAGCTACACCGTGGCCGCCTGGGTCAAGCTCGACAACACCACCGCGTACCGCACCTTCATCAGCCAGACCGGCACTCATCGATCCGGCTTCTACCTCCAATACAACAAGCCCATGAACGCATGGACAATCATCGCCGCGTCGGCAGACACCACAGGATCCGTCAACTACTACGCAGCACGTGACTTCGCTCCACCGCGCCTCGGAGTCTGGACCCACCTCGTCGGCGTCTACGACGCCGACGCGAACCAGCTCAAGCTCTACATCAACGGCGCACTGCGCGGATCAAGCAGCCAGCCGTCCGCCTGGAACGCCACAAGGGCATTCCAGATCGGCAACGCCACCTCGGGGCAGGCAAGCGGAGACTGGGTCGCCGGAGACATCGACGACGTACGGGTCTACGACCTCGCCCTCACCTCACCCGAAATCGGCCAACTCGCCCGCGACACAGCGCTCGCCGGACAGTGGAAATTCGACAACCCCACCGGCGCCACGACCGACAGCTCGGGCAACAACCGCAACCTCACCCTCAACAGCACCACCACCGGAACCACCGGCAAATACGGCCAGGCCATCACCCTCAACGGCACCACCAGCTACGCCAGCGCCGCCAGAAGCGTCGACACCCTCACCGGCTACACCGCCTGCGCCTGGGCGAAAATCGACAACGTCGCCGGCCTCGCCTACCGAGCCGTACTCAGCCAACAAGCCACCCGAAGCAGCGGCTTCTGGATCCGCACCAGCCCCACCAACCGATGGCAATTCGTCACCGCCTTCAGCGACAGCGGCTACAGCGCCGTCGAAGCCCCCACCACCGTCAGCGTCAACACCTGGACCCACCTCTGCGCCACCTGGGACCCGGGAACCTCACAAATGATCCTCTTCGTCGACGGCAAACTCGCAGCCGCCGCCACGATCAGCAGTCCACCTATCCAGGCAACAGGCCCCATCAACATCGGCAGCTACAAGTACCTCGACGTCCTCGGTGGCTACTTCCCCGGAGCAATCGACGACGTACGCATCTACTCCGGAGCGATCCTCGACACCAAACAAATCGAAGCAATCATGAACGACAAGTAACAACACCGGGCCGCTGGGCATCACCGCCCAGCGGCCCGGACCGTCATCGAGTGCCAGGTCCAGAACTGGTAGCGATCCTCGCCCAGTCCGGGGACCGGGCGCAGCGTTGTAGTCGCGCGAGCTCGCCCTGCGGACCCCGGACGCGGTGAGTGCGATCATCAGCCAGAACGGCAACGCGTACGACGACGGCCTTCAGCCGGAGTTCTTCACAACCCTGCGCGACTACTGGCTAGAACAGAACCCCCGAACCGAGTCCGGCGTACGGGAGACGCTCACACTGGAACTGACCCGCTGGCAGTACCTCACGGGCGTGGGCGACGAAACCCTGGTGGACCCCAACACGTGGACGCATGACCACAACCTGCTGTCGCGGTCCGGCAACGACCTGGTACAGCTCGCGCTGTTCCTGGACTACGCCACCAACCCGCCGTTGCACCCCCATGTGCACACGTACGTCCGCCAGCGTCAGGTGCCACTGCTCGCGGTTTGGGGAAGGGGCGATCCGATCTTCGGACCCGCCGGCGCACTCGCCTTCGCCACCGACCTGCCGGACGCCGAGGTCCACATCCTCGACGGCGGCCACTTCCTCTTCGAGAGCGCGCTGGACGACGTCGTGCCGTTCATCCGGTCATTCCTCGACAAGCATCTGTGACCCCGCAAGACGAGAAGCCCTCGATGACCGAGCCGGGCCCGTCGGCGCTGGCTATGTCACTTGCGCGCACGCTGGCGCTGGTTGGGTTGCCACCGCAGCACTCCGGCCTTTCACAGCCGGACCAGGCACCGGTCAACGTCGAGGTCGCCGAGCCGGAGGCCGAGGGGCGCCGCCGCGCCGGCACGCGGTCTCGGCGTGCAGGCGTAGGAGTAGGCCCAACGCCGCTTCGCTGTCGAAGGCGCCGCCGGTCTCGGTCGCGGCATCGCCCAGCTGCTGGCCGCAGCCGGCGAGGACGTCCTCGACGTGCCGGCAACCCTTGCCGCCCGCGCGCGACTGCTGGACACCGGCGGCAGCCGCAAGAACGACGCCGCGGACGCCGCCAGCGTCGCGCACGCAGCCATACGTCACAAGAAGCTCCGCCACGTCGTCGCCGAAAACGATCACACCCGACTGCGGCTGTTGTCGGAACGCCGCGACGACGTGGCCCGTGAACGCGTCCGGCTACTCAACCGGCTCCACGCGCTCCTGCATGATCTGATACCCGCTGGGGCGGCGCTAGATCCAACGCCGTTCAGTTAAGGCTGGGTGGTTGGGGTCAAGGTGAGGATGTTGATCTCGATGGTGGCTTGGTAGGTGGTGCGGTTGATGTTCGGGCCG
>NZ_JBSGCD010000056.1:0-27900 GCF_053601675.1 Micromonospora sp. NPDC004704
CCAGGCCGCGCACATCGTGCAGGACGTCTGGACCAAGTAAGCAACAAGCCGATGGCCGGGTCCCCGAAGTTTGGGGACCCGGCCATCGGCGTCTGCGACGTTGGCGGGACTCCTCCGACGGGGGACGGGATTCAGCCCGTAATGATCTTGTCGAGGTCTCCGTCGGCCCCTAGGGTGCAGTTGATCAAAAACCACCGCGGGGGAATCATGTTTGACGCGTACACCTTCCTGCTCATGCTCAGTGGGCTGCTGCTCATCGCCATCGGTGCGACGTTCGGCGGCCAGAGCATCGGGTCCCGCCTGCTGAGTGTCGCGGTCGGTATCGGGTTCTTCGGCTACGGCTTCTACCTGGAGTTCCTGTTCGAGGGCGGGACCTACCGGGTCTTCTTCTTCGCCTTCGTCTTCCCAGTGCTGCTCACCATCCGCGCGATCAAGGAGCGGCAGGAGGCCCGAGCCACCCAGGCTGCCCAAGCTGCGCAGGCCGCCAGGCTGGCCGCCGAGCGCGACCAGCCGGGGTACGTGCCGCAGGAGGTTCCGCAGGAAGGTCGCTGACCGCTCCTGCGGAGACTCGGCAGTCCGAACCCGCAATGTCCTGAGAGGGGCCATCCCAACGCGGACGGCCCCTCTTCAGATCTTCGCGCGGCTCAGCCGAACCACCGGGATGTCGCGCGGCGTACCTTGCTGGTACGTGTCCCAGCGGGCGAACACCTCCGTCAGGTGTGGCCACACACGAGCCTTCTCTTCGGGTGACAGTCTCTCGGCGTACGCGGGGAAGCGCTCTGTCCCTACCCGGAGCCGTACCTCGGGGTTCTCCTCCAGGCATCGAACCCAAAGCGGATCGGTGTCCTTGCCGCTGTTGGAGGCCACGACCAGGTACGACTCCGCGTCCCGTCCGTAGATCAGGACCGTGCGGTGCCAGGCGCCACTGCGCCGCCCCCGGTAGTCCAGGAGCAGGCACGGCGATCCGTGGATGGTGGTCGCCCGGGTTCCACCCGACTCCTCGTACGCCCGTGCCTGCTTGGCCACCCACTCGACCGGGCTGATCCGTACCGCCTCGTCTGACTGGGAGGCGATGGGGGGCTGGCTCATGCGACCGGGAACCAGTTCGCCCGTACGGCGGCGAAGCCGTCCTCGGGTATCCCGTCGGCCAGTGGTTGGGAGAACTCCCAGACGTAGCCGTACGGATCGATGCACTCGAAGACGCGATCACCCCACGCCTCGTCCATCGGTTCGGTGGTGATGGTGCAGCCGGAGGTCCGGCAGTAGTCGTAGCTCGCCTCGAGGTCGTCGACGCCGAGCCCGATGGCGACGCCGAGCCCCCGTGGTCCGACCTGGGTCTGGCGTTCCCGTTCGCTGTCGGGGAAGGGCATGCCCACCAGGGCGTCGACGATCAGGTGCACCTCTCCGCGCTGGAGGATCGTCATCACCGGACGGCCGGTCGGGTCCGGCACGGTACCCACCTCGTCGAACCCGAAGCCGCGGTAGAACCGTGCGGCTCGCTCGACGTCGGCGACCCGCAGGCCCACCCGGAATGTTGCTGCGACCATGCGACGCTCCTCTCTCCCCGCAACCCAACGAGTTTGGGTACGTCGTACGCAAACTTATTTGGGTACGGTATACGCAAACAAGGGAGATGTCCATGGCTACTGCCCCCCAGGAGCGGTCGAACCTGGTACGGACCTTCGAGTTGCTGTGGAACCTGCGGGAGCACTCGGGCCTGGGCCGCAAGGCCGGGCTCACCGTCGACCAGATCACCTCGGCCGCGATCGAGGTCGCCGACGCCGAGGGCCTGGACAGCTTCTCGATGCGAGCGGTCGCGGACCGGCTCGGTGTCGGGGCGATGTCGCTCTACCGGCACGTACCCGGCAAGGAGGAACTGCTCGACATCATGGTCGACCGGGTCTGCGCCGAGGTCCGCTACGACAACGAGAGCCCCGCGAGCCCCGACGACTGGCGTACGCGCCTGGAACACATCGCCCGATCCAACCGCGCGATGATCGAGCGTCACCCGTGGCTGTTGCGACTCTTCCCGCGACGGCCACCGCAGGGACCGGGCGTGCTCGCGAAGTACGAGGCGGAACTGCGAGCCGTCGAGGGGATCGGTCTGACCGACGTCGAGATGGATTCCGCGCTCGCCCTGCTCCTCGGCTACGTCCGGGACGCCACCGCCGGCGTACTGGAGTGGAAAACGGTGTCGGAGCGGACCGGGCAGAGCGATGACGAGTGGTGGAGGACCATCGGCCCGCTGCTGGATCGGGTGCTCGTCAGCGAGCGCTATCCCCTCGCGATGCGCGTGGGCACCGCAGCCAGCGAACACTACAAGGGCGTCCATGACCCGGAGTACACCTACGAATTCGGCCTACAACGCGTACTCGACGGCATCGAGGCGTTCGTACGCACCGGGCGCCAATAGGGATCCCCCCGACGCGAGCGTCAATCTCCCGGCCTCCATCCGAACGGTTGGGGCCCGTGTCGGGTGTGCGAGGTTTTTGGGCTTGATCAACTCTCGTCGGGGGGCCGTTCGCGGAATGCCGGCGGGCCCGGGACGGTTATACATCGCGTACGACCGGAGCAGCGCCGGGGTTGAGTTCTCGCCTCGTGCAGCCTGTGGCCTCGTACTTCTTTCCCCGAGCGCCAGCGCCTCCCCCTATAGGCGCGCGTCGGGTACCCCCGATTGGAAGGTGAACCATCGTGAAGACGACTTTCACCGCTGTTACCAAGACTTCGTTTGTTCGTAGGACCGCTCTGGGTGTTGCCAGTCTGGCGTTTGTTGGTGGTGCGGTTGCGGGTCCTGTGGGTCACGCGTTCGCGTCCCCGGCCGAGCACACCGCTCCGGCGATGACCACGGTCGCGCAGGTCACGGCCGACAAGCCGGCCATGGACAAGCTCATCCCGCACGGCACGCAGGGTGCGCAGTCCAGCATTGATCTGAGCAAGGATCAGCTTGCTAACGCCAAGGCCATTACGGAGACGGCGAAGAAGTTGGGTATGGGTGAGCGTGGTGCCGTGATCGCGGTTGCTACCTCGATGCAGGAGTCGAAGCTGGAGAACCTGGGTCATCTGGGTGACATGAACGACCACGACTCGCTGGGCCTGTTCCAGCAGCGCCCGTCGTCGGGTTGGGGTACGCCGGAGCAGATCACGGATCCGACCTACGCCTCGACCGCCTTCCTGAGCAACCTGAAGCAGGTTGATGGTTGGCAGGATATGCCGTTGACGGATGCGGCGCAGAAGGTTCAGGTGTCGGCGTTCCCGGATGCGTACGCGCAGTGGGAGAACCAGGCCGCGCACATCGTGCAGGACGTCTGGACCAAGTAAGCAAGTAAGCAGATAGGAACAGCGAAACGGAAGGCCGGGTCCCCGTCACGGGGGCCCGGCTTTTCGCGTACCCGGAAGTTTTGGGGTCAGGGCGTATCCAGAAAGGCCCGGACCTCGGCGCTGAACTGCGCCGGTCGGGTGGCATGGACCTGGTGTCCGGCCGGGATGGTGACCAGCCGACCGGCCGGAAGCCGCTCGGCCATGGCCGCGATCTGCTCCTGCGGCAGGTGGCTGGTCGGTCCACCGGCGATGACGAGGGTCGGCGCGACGATCCGCGACAGGGCCGCCGCCCAACTCGGGTCGGGCGCGTTGAGCTGGGTGATGACCGCCGGGCGCACCGCCCAGTCGTAGGGCACCGGCTGGTCCGGGCGTTGTGGCATGGTCAGGCCCAGTGGGATCGGCGGCGGTGTCTCCTCCAGCACCAACGCCTCGACCCGATCGGGATGTGCGGCGGCGAAGAGGTACGCCACCACACCGCCGAGCGAGTGCCCGACCAGCGTCACCCGGTCGAGGCCCAGACCCTGGAGGAATCCGAGCAGGTCATCGCGCATCAGCTCGACCGAGTACCGGCCGGGTTGGTCACTGCGCCCGTGGCCGCGCAGGTCGAGCGTGTAGACCCGCCACCGGTCGGCGAAGTCGCTCGACACCTCGTCCCAGGTCGACCCGTCCCCGCCCCCGCCGTGCAACAACACCATCGGCGGGGAGCCGAGTTCTCCGATGACGCGGTAGCCAAGGTGTACGTTGCCGACGTCGAGGAGCCGATGGTCAGTCACGCCCGGAGGCTAGCAACGCACGGGTTCCAGCGCTGGCCGGATCACACCCGGCTCGGGTCGTTGTAACCGGGGGCGTACTCCTGGCCGGAGAGCGCGCCGATGGCCTGGACGATCTCGTCGGTCGCCCGGCGTCGGTCGGACGCCGACGTCGCCTCGCCGTAGTCGGGGCCGAAGTGCAGTGGTGTGCCGAACCGGATCGTCACCCGGCTGAGCCTCAGCAGCTTCTTGCCGACCGGCTGGATCCGTTCGGTGCCCTTGAGGGCAACCGGTACGACGGGTGCCCGTGCGGTCAGCGCCAGCCACCCCACACCGACCCGGCCACGGTAGAGCCGGCCGTCGACGGAACGGGTGCCTTCGGGGTAGATCCCGAAGGCGTCACCGGCGCCGAGCACCTCCAACGCCGCGTCGAGTGACGCCTGTGCGGCGCGGTTGGCCCCGCGCTGCACCGGTACGGAGCCGATCGTGAGGAAGAACCAGCGGACCACCCGTCCCTTGAGTCCTCGACCGTGGAAGTACTCCGCCTTGGTCAGGAACACCACGCGCCTGGGTGCCATCAGCGGGATGATGATGCTGTCGAAGAACGACAGATGGTTGCTGGCGAGGATCACCGGTCCCTGGGCGGGTACGTTCGACCGGCCCTCGATGACGGGCCGGAAGAAGAGTCGGACCAGTGGAATCAGCAGCAGTCTGGCGATCCGGTAGAGCACGCAGGCTCCCATCAACGGCGTGGCGGACGGTGGTGTCAGGGACTATAGCGTCCGAACGGTCGTACGCTAAAGGGGTCGCTGATCGCTATAGTGAGCGCCGTGAGCCCGCGTCGATCCAGCACCGAAGCCGGTCGAACCCGCGCCGCGATCCTGGCCCGTGGCGTGGCGGTCGCCTCGGTCGAGGGCCTGGAAGGACTCACCATCGGTCGGCTCGCGACCGACCTCGGGCTGAGCAAGTCCGGGCTGCTGGGCCACTTCGGCTCCAAGGAGTCCCTCCAGTTGGCGGTCGTCGACACGGCCGCGGAAATCTTCTTCCGCGAGACAGCCGACCACGCCAGCGGTGCCGCACCGGGGTTGCCACGTCTGCGTGCCATGTGCGAGGCGTGGATCTCCCACCTGGAGCGCGAGGTGTTTCCGGGAGGCTGCTTCTTCACCGCCGCCGCCAGCGAGTACGACGACCGCAACGGTCCCGTACGCGACGCCGTCGCCGGGCTCGTCGGGCTGTGGGAACGCGACCTGCGTCTGCACGTACGCCTGGCGGTGGAGGCGGGTGATCTGCCCGCCGGGACCGACCCGGACCAGGTGGTGTTCGAACTGGTCGGTCAGATGCTCGCCCTCAACCACGCCCTCCGGCTGCACCGGGACCGGGGCGGCTTCGCCCGTGCCCGCCGCGCGATGGCCCGGCTGCTCGGTCAACCCGAAGCCACCATCGCCGCGCCCTCGCCCGATTCGGCGCATCCCGGCCGCACGCCGGTCGCCTCCGCCTGACGGCCCGATACGTCCCAGCCACCCCAGGACTCCGCCCCGAACCCCACCCCCGGCGCCCCGGGACCCGCCCCCCGAAACCTCGCACCGCACACTTTCAGTGAACGAGTGGTTATGTCGTCGTGGATAGCCACTCTTTCTCTACATGAGGGTTGACGCCTGCGTCGGGCGTCGGGGGTGCGAGGTTTTTGGGCTTGATCAACTCGGTTCCGGGGGCCGTTCGCGGAATGCCGGCGGGCCCGGGGCGGTTATACATCGCGTACGACCGGAGCAGCGCCGGGGTTGAGTTCTCGCCTCGTGCAGCCTGTGGCCTCGTACTTCTTTCCCCGAGCGCCAGCGCCTCCCCCTATAGGCGCGCGTCGGGTACCCCCGAATGGAAGGTGAACCATCGTGAAGACGACTTTCACCGGTATTACTGAGACTTCGTTTGTTCGTAAGACCGCTCTGGGTGTTGCCAGCCTCGCGTTTGTCGGTGGCGCTGTTGCGGGTCCTGTGGGTCACGCGTTCGCGTCCCCGGCCGAGCACACCGCCCCGGCGATGACCACGGTCGCGCAGGTCACGGCCGACAAGCCGGGTATGGACAAGCTGATCCCGCACGGTACTCAGGGTGCGCAGTCGAGCATTGACCTGAGCAAGGAGCAGACCGACAACGCCAAGGCGATTGTCGAGACGGCGAAGAAGCTGGGTATGGGTGAGCGTGGTGCCGTGATCGCGGTTGCTACCTCGATGCAGGAGTCGAAGCTGGAGAACCTGGGTCACCTCGGTGACATGAACGACCACGACTCGCTGGGCCTGTTCCAGCAGCGACCCAGCTCGGGTTGGGGTACGCCGGAGCAGATCACCGACCCCACCTACGCCTCGACCATGTTCCTGAAGGGTCTGAAGCAGGTTGATGGTTGGCAGGACATGCCGTTGACCGATGCGGCGCAGAAGGTTCAGGTGTCGGCGTTCCCGGATGCGTACGCGCAGTGGGAGAACCAGGCCGCGCACATCGTGCAGGACGTCTGGACCAAGTAAGCAGATAGGAACAGCGAAACGGAAGCCGGGTCCCCGTCACGGGGGCCCGGCTTTTCGCGTACCCGGAAGTGGTAAGTCAGACCGCGACGATGACGGCGGACTCCGGTGGAAGCTCGACCCCGTTGCGGGTCACGATCGCCCCCGGACCGGTGGCCAGCAGGACCGTGCGCACCACACTGGCGAGGTCGATCCGTTGCGACTTGCCGGCCAGGTTCGCCGCGACCACAGACCGGCCCCGGCGGACCACCACGAACCGGTCGCCGTACCGTACGTCGACCCGGTCCAGCCGGGGGTCGGACAGGTCGGGGCGGCTGCGGCGCAGCGCGATCAGCCGACGGTAGAAGTCGAGCATCTCCCGGTGTTCCGGCTTGTCCAACTCGGCCCAGTCGAGCCGGGACCGGGCGAAGGTCTGCGGGTCCTGCGGGTCCGGCACCTCACCGTCGGACCAGCCGTGGGCGGCGAACTCCTGGCGGCGGCCGGTCGCCACGGCGGCGGCCAACTCCGGCTCCGGATGGCTGGTGAAGAACTGCCACGGTGTGCTCGCCGCCCACTCCTCGCCCATGAAGAGCATCGGTGTGAACGGGGCGGTGAGCAGCAGGGTGGCGCCGACCCGTTGCAGGCCGGGGGAGAGCGACGCGGAGAGCCGGTCCCCGGTGGCCCGGTTGCCGATCTGGTCGTGGTTCTGGAGGTACGCGACGAACCGGTGACCCGGCGTCCGGTGCCGGTCGACCGGGCGGCCGTGACTGCGCCCCCGGAAACTCGACCAACCACCGGCGTGGAAGAACGCCCCGGTGAGTACGTCGGCCACCGACTCCAGCGAACCGAAGTCGGCGTAGTAGCCCTGTTCCTCACCGGTGAGCAGGGTGTGCAGCGCGTGGTGAGCGTCGTCGTTCCACTGCGCGTGCAGGCCGAACCCGCCCGCCTCCCGAGGAGTGATCAGCCGGGGATCGTTCAGGTCCGACTCCGCGATCAGCGACAGCGGTCGGCCGACGTGGGTGGAGAGCGCCTCGACCTCGGTCGCCAACTCCTCCAGCAGCGGAATCGCCCGCTGGTCACGCAGGGCGTGTACGGCGTCCAGGCGCAGTCCGTCGAGGTGGTAGTCGCGCAGCCACATGATGACGCTGTCGACGATGTAGCGGCGTACCTCGTCGGAGTGGGGGCCGTCGAGGTTGACCGAGCGCCCCCAGGTGTTGCTCGTCTCGGCCAGGTACGGGCCGAACAGCGGTGCGTACGCCCCCGAGGGGCCGAAGTGGTTGTAGACGACGTCGAGGATCACCCCCAGGCCACGGGCGTGGGCCGCGTCGACCAGCCGTTTCAGTCCGTCCGGGCCGCCGTACCCGTGGTGCGGGGCGAACCAGCAGACACCGTCGTACCCCCAGTTGTGCTCGCCGTTGAAGGCGTTCACCGGGAGCAGTTCGATCAGGTCGACCCCGAGTTCGACCAGGTGGTCCAGCTTCTCGATGGCGGAGTCGAAGGTCCCCTCCGGGGTGAAGGTGCCGACGTGCAGCTCGTACAGGACCCCGCCGGGCAGTTGCCGTCCGGTCCACCGCTGGTCCGACCACGCGTACGCAGAGTGGTCGTAGACCCGGCTGCACCCGTGCACCCCCTCGGGCTGCCAGGCCGACCGTGGATCGGGCAGCGCCCGGTTGTCGTCGTCGAGCACGTACGCGTAGTCGGTGCCCGGTCCGGCGGTCGGTACGTCGACCCGCCACCAGCCGTCCGGGTCGGCCACCATCTCGTGGTCACCGGCTCCGACCAGGCGCAGACGTACGCGGACCGCTTCCGGTGCCCAGACCGTGAACTCGGTCATGATGTCTCCACGGGCTCGCTTCGGGTGAGCAGTGCCACCGGGTAGTCGGCCAACAGTTCGGCCAGGAGGACCCGCCCGCCACTGTAGACGCGGCCGGTGAACAGCTCGGTCACATGATTAACGGACGGTGACAACCAGGTGCCGCCCCACCCGCCGCGCCGGGCCAGGCCCACCGGCAACCGGGTGGCGACCGCGATCACCCCGCCCCGGTCGAACGCGACCGCGTGTTCGGCGGCCGGGCCGTGCACCGGCACCGGGCGGTAACCGGTGAAGAGTTCGGGCCGGTCCCGGCGCAGCCGCAGGGTACGGGAGACGACCATCAGCTTCGCCGCGCCGCTGGCGTCGACCGGTGGCCGCCAGCCGGCGTCGAGCCGGTCCAGCAGTTCCCGCCGTACGGCGAAGTCGACCGGGCGCCGGTTGTCCGGGTCGACCAGGGAGTTCTCCCACAACTCGGTGCCCTGGTAGGTGTCCGGCACCCCCGGCATGGCGAGCTGCACCAGTTTCTGGCCGAGCGAGTTGGACCAGCCCGCAAGGGTGATCCGGTCCACGAAACCGGTGATCCCGGCGTGCAGGTCGGGGTCGTCGTACATCCGGTCGACCAGGGCGTGCAGGGCGTTCTCGAAGACCGGGTCCGGGTCGGACCAGCTCGTCGAGGCCGCCGCCTCCCGTGCCGCCTTCTCGGCGTACGCGTGCAGCCGGTCCCGGTCGATCGGCCAGGCACCGACCGCGGTCTGCCACAGCAGGTGCGCCAGACTCGGGTCGGGCAGCGGTTCGCGGGCCATCCAGTCGCGTACCTGCCGGGCCCAGTCGCGGGGAACCTCGGCGAGTACGGCCAACCGGGCCCGGACGTCCTCCCCGCGTTTCGTGTCATGGGTGGAGAGCGTGGTCATGCCCGCCGGCCAGTGCGCCTGGCGGTCGGTGGCCGCCCGGTGGAACTCCGCCGGTGGCACCCCGAACTGGGCCGGGCTGCCGCCGACCTCGTTGAGCGCCACGAACCGGGTCCACCGGTAGTACGCGGTGTCCTCCACACCCTTCGCCATCACCGCCCCGGTGAACTGCGGGAACCGCAGGGCCAACTCGTCGTCGGGGTCGCGCAGGTGGGCGGTGATCGCGTCCAGGGTGGTGGTCAGGTCGGGGCGACGCCGCCCGGCCTCGGACCGGGCCATCGCCAGGTGCCGGGCACCGTGCGGCGGGTAGCCCCGGTAGACGGGGAAACACGCGGCCAGCTCCGCGAGCGCGGCCCGGGCGGACTCCCGTGGGACCTCCGGCACCAGCAGGGCCAGCCGGTTCAGCTCGGCGGCGAGCAACGTGGTGGCGACCACCCGCTTGCACCGGTGCATCAGCGACGGCCACGAGGTGGGGCGGCCGGTGAGGGTGGTGTCCAGGACGGTGAAGTCGCCGGCCGCCGCCGGGTCGACGAACAGGCCGCAGATCGCGGCGAGGGACTCGTACCCGGTGGTGCCGTCGACCGGCCAGTCCGGCAGCTCCTCGCCGTACTCCAGGATCTTCTCCACCACGAGCCAGGCGTCCGGCGCGGCGGCCCGGAGCCGGTCGAGGTATCCGGCGGGGTCGCGCAGGCCGTCGGGGTGGTCGACCCGGATGCCGTCGACGTCGCCCTCGGCGACCCAGCGCAGGATCTCGGCGTGGGTGGCGGCGAACACCTCCGGGTCCTCGACCCGCAACCCGGCCAGGTCGGAGACGGCGAAGAACCGCCGGTACCCGAGTTCGTTGTCGCCGCGTCGCCAGGAGACCAGCTCGTAGTGCTGCCGGTCGTGGACCTCGCGCGGGGTGCCGCCGGCGGTGCCGTCGGCGATCGGGTAGCGGTGTTCGTGGTAGCGCAGCTCGCCGTCGGCGAGCTTCAGGTCGGCGAGCGCGTCCGGGGTGTCGGCGAGGACCGGGAGCAGCAGCCGGGGCCGCGACCAGTCGATGTCGAACCATTTCGCGTACGCCGACGCGCGTCCCCGACGCAGCACGTCCCACCAGGCCGGATTCGCCACCGGTACGGCGACCCCGGCGTGGTTCGGCACGATGTCCACGACCAGGCCGAGCCCGGCTTCGCGCAGCGCCTGCACGAGTCGCCGCCGACCGGCCTCGCCGCCGAGTTCCGGGTTGACCGCGCGCGGGTCGACCACGTCGTAACCGTGGGCGGAGCCGGGGGAGGCGGTCAGCAGGGGCGCGCTGTAGAGGTGGGTGACGCCGAGGTCGGCGAGGTAGCCGGCGAGACCGGCGGTGGCGTCCAGGTCGAATCCGGGGCGGACCTGCACCCGGTAGGTCGCCGTGATCCGGGGGTACGCGCCCGTCGGCATGTCACACCATCCTCTCCAGCGCTACCAGGCATCGGTCGGGCACCCGTACGGTTCCGCCGGTGTCGATCACCGTCGGTTCGTCGGGGTCGGGTTCGGCGGTGCTGACGACGCGTTCCCACTTCTGCCCGAACTCCCCGCCGGGCAGGATGAAGTCCAGTGCGGCGTCGTGTGCGTTGAACAGCAGCAGGAACGAGCTGTCGTGGTGCCGCTGGCCGTACTGGCCGCGTTCGCGGATGCCGTCGCCGTTGACGAACAGGGCGATCGCCCGGCCGAAGTCGTTGCCCCAGTCCTCGCCGGTCATCTCCCGCCCGTCCGGGGTGTACCAGGCCAGGTCGGGGATGTCGGCGTCGGCGGAACGGGTGCGTACCGGCAGGCCGGTGAAGAAACGCCGCCGGTGGAAGACCTGGTGGCGGGCTCGGAACGCGGACAGCGTACGGACGAAGTCCAGTAGCTGTTCGTCGACGTTCTCCCAGTCGACCCAGGCCAGCTCGTTGTCCTGGCAGTAGGCGTTGTTGTTGCCGTGCTGGGTCCGGCCCAGCTCGTCGCCGTGCCCGATCATCGGTACGCCCTGCGAGAGCATCAGGGTGGCGAGGAAGTTGCGCCGTTGCCGTGCCCGTAGGGCGAGCACCCCGCTGTCGTCGGTCGGCCCCTCCACCCCGCAGTTCCAGGACCGGTTGTGTCCCTCCCCGTCCCGGTTCTCCTCCCCGTTGGCGTCGTTGTGCTTGTCGTTGTACGACACCAGGTCGTTCAGCGTGAAGCCGTCGTGGCAGGTGACGAAGTTGATGCTGTGGAACGGCCGGCGACCGTCGTCCTGGTAGAGGTCGGCGGAGCCGGAGATGCGGGACGCGAACTCGGACAGGGTGGCCGGCTCGCCGCGCCAGAAGTCCCGGACGGTGTCCCGGTACTTGCCGTTCCACTCGGTCCAGACCGGGGGGAAGTTGCCCACCTGGTAACCGCCGGGGCCGACGTCCCACGGCTCGGCGATCAGCTTCACCCGGCTCACCACCGGGTCCTGCTGGACCACCTCGAAGAAGGTGGAGAGGCGGTCGACGTCGTAGAACTCCCGGGCCAGGGTCGCGGCCAGGTCGAACCGGAACCCGTCGACGTGCATCTCCTGCACCCAGTACCGCAGCGAATCCATGATCAGTTGGAGCGAGTGCGGGCTGCGTACGTTGAGGCTGTTCCCGGTGCCGGTGTAGTCGACGTAGTACCGCCGGTCCTCCTCCGAGAGCCGGTAGTACGACGGGTTGTCCACGCCCTTGAAGGAGAGCGTCGGGCCGAGGTGGTTGCCCTCGGCGGTGTGGTTGTAGACCACGTCGAGGATCACCTCGATGTTGGCCGCGTGCAGCGCCTTCACCATGCCCCGGAACTCCTGCACCTGCTGGCCGAGCCGGCCCATCGCCGAGTAGCCGTGGTGCGGGGCGAAGAACCCGATGGTGTTGTAGCCCCAGTAGTTGCGCAGCCCCAGGTCGGACAGGCGGTGGTCGTGCACGAACTCGTGCACCGGCATCAGCTCGATCGCGGTCACCCCGAGCCGGGTCAGGTGCTCGATGATCGCCGGGTGGGCGATCCCGGCGTACGTGCCGCGAAGCTCCTCCGGGACCTCCGGGTGCCGCCGGGTCAGCCCGCGTACGTGCGCCTCGTAGATCAACGAGTGGTGGTACGGCGTACGCGGGGGCTTGTCGTTGCCCCAGTCGAAGTACGGGTTGACCACCACGGCCTTCGGCATGAACGGCGCCGAGTCGGTCTCCGACATCCGGTCCGGGTCGGCGAGGTCGTAGTCGTAGACCGCCGGGTCCCAGGTCACCTCACCGTCGACGGCTTTCGCGTACGGGTCGAGCAGCAGCTTGTTCGGGTTGCACCGGACCCCGTTCGCCTGGTCGTACGGTCCGTGCACCCGGAAGCCGTAACGCTGCCCCGGCTGCACCCCCGGCAGGTACGCGTGCCAGACGTACGCGTCGACCTCCTGGAGCTTGACCCGCCGCTCGGCCCCGAGGTCCCACTCGTCGAAGAGGCAGAGTTCGACCGACTCGGCGACCTCCGAGAAGATCGCGAAGTTCGTACCCGTGCCGTCGTAGGTCGCTCCCAGCGGATACGGTTCGCCCGGCCAGACCTGCATGCTGCTCCTTTGCCCCACGGTCAACGAGGCGACGGGCAGCGGTAGCCCGGCGCGCACGCGGGTAATGCCCAGCCGCCGTCCGCGCCAATCCACCCGTTCGCAACACGTGCGGTGAGGAAGCCCTCGCCCCGGGTCAGGGTAGCGAGGCGGGCAGCCCGAAGGACGCGAACTCCTCGGGACTGAGGAACGAGGTGATCTCGGCGATCTGTTCGCCGCGCAGCGTCAGCACGTTGATCCCCCAGGCCAGGTGCGTGGCGGTCGCGCTCTCGCCGACGTAGAACCCCACCGCGGGCTGGCCGTTCGCGCTGGTCGTCAGGTACCGCCAACTCGGGCACCGGGTCAGCGGGACCTCCACGGCGAAGTCCATCACCGCGTCGACGCCGTGGTACCAGTGCTCCAGCGGCGGCATCGACCAGGTGACGTCCTTGGTCAACAGGGCGACCAGGGCATCGGCGTCGCCGCGTTCCATCGCGGTGCAGAAAGCGCCGACGATCTCCCGCAGGCGCCCGTCGTCGATCTCCCGCAGGGTCTGCTGCTGGCTCGGACCGGGAACCTTCTCGGCGACGATCCGGCGGGCCCGTTGCAGGGCGCTGTTCACCGAGGCGATGGTGGTGTCCATCATGGCGGCGATCTCGGCGGCGGAGAAGCCGAGCACCTCGAAGAGCAGGAGTGCCGCCCGCTGGTTGCCGGGCAGGTGTTGCAGGGCGGCGACGAAGGCGAGTTCGACGGCCTCGCGCTGCTCGTAGCGTGCGTCCGGGGCGGCCGGTCCGGTGCCCAGGCCCGCGTCCGGGTACGGGCCGAGCCAGGCGATCTCGGTCAGCGGCCGAGCCAGTACCGCATGGTCGCTGGACGGCCCGAGGTCGACGGGCATCGCTCGCCTGCCGCGGGTCTCGACCACATCCAGGCACGTACGGGTGGCCACGGTGTAGAGCCAGGAGCGCAGCGAGCTGCGGCCCTCGAACCGGTCGAGCCCCCGCCACGCCCGCAGCAGGGCGTCTTGGAGGGCGTCGTCGGCGTCGTGGGTCGAGCCGAGCATCCGGTAGCAGTGGGCGTGCAGTTCCCGGCGCAACGGCTGCACCAGGCGGGTGAACGCGGCGTCGTCCCCGCCGCGCGCCCGGTCCAGGTCGTGGTCGGAGGCATCCTGCACGCCCGGGTCCGGGATCGACCGAGAAATGTCGCTCACAACCGATGATTCTGCCCCACCACGGCGGTCTTCCTTATCGACCGAGCAGTAACAGGCACAACATAAGGACATCATGTCTCAGAACGGACAGAACTTGTCGCCCGTGTGGTTCGACATCTCCACCCCCGACGGCCCGCGAGCGCGCCGTTTCTACCAGGACATGTTCGGCTGGCCGGTGAACGTCCTGGACGAGACCTACGCCCTGGTGGGCGGGGAGGGTGGCCCACCGGCGGGTGGGATCGGCCAGGCCGGCCCCGACAGCCCGTACACCGGGATCGTGGTCTACTTCCGGGTCGAGGACGTTGACGCCGCGCTCGCGCGGGCCGAGAAACTCGGCGGCACCAGGACCCTGGACCCGGTCACCGTGCCGGGGCAGGGGCGGATGGCCGTGTTCAGCGACCTCGACGGCAACCCCGTCGGACTGCTGGGGCCGTGACGATGACCGCCGACGCCAAAGAGGATCTTCACCGCTATCTGCGGGAGGCTCGCGAGGACCTGGTCTGGAAGGTGGAAGGGCTTTCCGAACACGACCTCCGCCGGCCGCTGACGCCGACCGGGACCAACCTGTTGGGGCTGGTCAAACACCTGACCACGGTCGAGTTGCTGTACTTCGGATTCGCGTTCGGCCGGAACTTCGCCGAATTTGTGCCCTGGTACCGGCCGGACCTGGGGCCCGACGGGCTTCCCCCCAACACGGACATGTGGGCCACCGCCGACGAGTCCCGCGAGTACGTCGTGGAGCTGTACCAGCGGGTCTGGAAGCACTCGGACGCGACGATCGAGGAACTGGCGTTGGACGCGACCGGGCACGTGTTGTGGTGGCCCGAGCCGGAGAGCCGGGCGACGCTGCACCGGGTCCTGGCCCACGTGATCGCCGAGGTGCACCGGCACGTCGGACACGCCGACATCGTCCGCGAGTTGGTCGACGGTGCGGTCGGACTGCGGCGGGACGACGGTTTCCTGCCACCGGTCGACGAGGCGTGGTGGGAGGACTACCGGAACCGGCTGACGCTGGTGGCGGAGCAGGCGCGGGTGGCGGAGCAGGCCGACCGGAACTGAGCCGTACCGGTGGGTGCGCGGTCGATTCGGGGAGGCCGGTGTCGCGGGCCCCGGCCCGGACCATGGCAGTGATCGGGGGTGGTCCGGCCCGGGCTCGGTACGCCCGTCTCCCGGGTCGGCCGACCGGCGCCCGGCCGGATGGTCAACCGGCAGGTCGGGCGGCATCCAGGTCGGTCCGTACCTCGACCGTGGTCGGGTGGTCCGTGCCGAGGATCCGCTCGCACCGGGCCAGGGTGCGCTCGTAGCGGGCCACCGGTCACGCCGGGGCCGCGCCGAAGGTGTTGGTCTGGGTGTTGCCGTCGCCGACCTGGACGCCCTGTGAGCCGGTGACGGTGACGGCGTACTTGGCGGTGCCGGGAACTCCGGCGTCGGCGAGCAGCCGGCCGATCTCGGCCGCCAGCTCCGGGTCGCCGGCCAGCACCTTCTCCACCTGGGCCCGTACGGCCGCCTGGGAGTCCTCGTCGTCCGGGTGCTCACCGAGGTCGGTGACGGCCGCCTCGATCGCCGGTCGGGACTCCTCCCGCCCGAGCAGTCGGGCGAGCAGGCGCCGGCCCACGTCGACGGTGGAGTTCGTCGCCTCGTCCTGGAGCCGCTGGAGCACCGCGCCCCCGTACGCCCCCGCCACCGCGCCCAGGTACGGAAACGCCTGGCTCACCAACACGCCGATATCCACTGTGGGTCACTCCTCCGGTAGCCGGCCGTGGTTAACGGTGTACCACGTCCGCCACACCCCTGTCGGTCCCGACTGCCGGGTCGGCGGGGGACGGGGCCAGGGTCGGGGTGTCGTAGCGGCGGGTCAGCGCCCAGCCGCCGACGAGCGACGTGCCGAGCGCGGACACGCCGAGCGGGATCCGGTAGTCGAGCAGGGCCAGCAGCCCGGCCCCGGTCAGCAGGGTGAGCGAGGTCGGGGCGAAGACGAGGGAGTTGGCGGTGGCGGCGACCCGGCCGAGCAGGGCGTGCGGGGTCTGCCGCTGGACCGCGGTCATCGCCGCGATCACCGTCCACGGCAGACCGGCACCCATCAGTACGGCGCTGACCAGCACCGCCGGGGTCCACGGCAGGCAGCGCAGGGCCGTACCGGCGGTGAGCAGCAGGGCGCCCCAGCCGGCGAGCGGCAGTTCGCCGTACCGGGTGAGGAGGCGGCCGGCGAGCAGACCGCCGGCGATCGACCCGGCGCCCTGCACCGAGGCGAGCACTCCGAGGAAGGCGACCGGCCGGTGCAGGCCGTCGTCGACCACCGCGTACTGCACGGCGGTGCCGAGGCCGGCCATCAGCATGCTGACCGTGGCGACCTGTACCACCGCGCGCAGTGGTCGACGCGACCGGAGGAAGCCGAATCCGGTGCGGAAGCCGCCCTGCCGGTCGTGTCCGGCGGCCGATCGCTCGTGTCCGGCGGCTGGATGGTGGTGCCCGGCCGCGGAGGGGGATCCTCCTGGCGGGGCGGGCGCGAGGGTGGTGCGGACGGCGGCGTAGAGGCCGGCGGCGACGGCCAGCAGGGTCGCGGTCAGCACCGCGACCGCCGGGCCGCCGAACCGGGTGAACAGGGCGGCGCCGACCAGCGGGGCGATCAGTTTGGTGCCCTCCTGGGCGGTCATCCGCAGCCCGTTGACCTCGCCGAGCTGTTCGTCGGGCAGGGCGGCCGGCAGGACCGCCGCCTCACCCGCGTCCAGCAGGACGTAGCTGACGCCGTAGCCGAGCATCACCGTGTAGAGCAGCCAGAGCTGGTCGGGGGAGCGGACCGCGAGCAGCAGCAGGAGCAACCCGGCCAGGGTCAGGCTGGTCCAGATCAGCAGGGGTCGGCGGGGCAACCGGTCGACCAGGGCACCGAGCACCGGTCCGGCCAGGCTCGGCGCGAACACGCACGCACCGGCGACGGCGGCCAGGCTGGCCGAGCCGGTCAGGTCCATCGCCCACAGCCCGGCGGCGAGCGACATCGCCGTACCGGCGAAACCGGCGACCAGGGAGACGCCGACAAAGAGGAACGTGTTGCGGTCCCGGAGCACTCCCACCGTGATACCCCCAGGCTTGAGTCAAGTGGGCTCAATCCTGGACGGGGTGCGGTCGGGGTGTCAAGACGGGTAGTCTCGCCCCGCCTCGGTCGGCGGCAGCGGTCGGGCGGCGTCGGCGGCCCGACGCAGCCGGTCGAGGGTCAGCCGCAGCGGTTCCGGCAGTGGTCGTGACGGCGGGACCGCGGGCGCGGCGGTCATCGCGTCGAGATCGGCGATCACCTCGATGACCAGCGCATACAGGGCGCCCGGGGCAGCCGTACGGGCCACCTCGATGCTGGTACGGGCCAACGCCGCGCGCGGGTGCCGGGCATCCCAGTCGGGATCGGCGTCGACCTGCCGGTACGCGTTGACAACGGCCGTACGGAGGAGCCGGATGACCACCCCGTACGTGTTGTCAACAGTACGTTGACGTTGCAGCGCGCCCCGTACCTGGACCGGGTCACGCCCGGCCTCGCCCCGCAGCCGCAACCAGCGCTGCTCGGCCGCCTGTCGCGAAGCGAGGCCCAGCGCGGCGGCGATCCGGGCCCAACTCGTCCTTCGGTCCCGCGCCGACTCGATCAGCTCGCGTTCGATCCGATCCAGGTCCCCGCGTACGCCGTCCAGCAGTGCCAGGGCCTCCAGCACCTGCTCCGGGCTCGGGTCCGTGGCGTCGGCGGTGGTCGCCAGGATCCGGTGGTCGCGCAGCGACCGGCTGGGCCGCTCACCGGGATGTCCCATGCCCGAGATGCTCCGGCCGGCTGCCCCGAATGTCAACGGATCGTTGTCACTGGTGCCGGGGTTGACAGGCTGTCAGCCGGGTGCCTAGCCTGCGCCCACCAGCCGTACCCATGGGTCCTGACCTGCGCCGCCGACCGCCGGTGGCTCAACCTGTGGGTCTTGACCTGCGCCGACAGCCGGCGGGGTGAACCGGTGGCGGTGAAACCGTCTCGTCTCCGGTGAAATTGTGGAGGTTTCCGTAATCGGCCAGGCCCGCACCGGTCTCCTGACACGGAGAGGTCGGACGTAGTCCGGCCCGCCGCGCCCCGTGGCTCGGGCGCATCGCGACAATCGGGCGGGCTACCGCACGCGCGGTCACGATCGAAGGGGAGTGAGACACCATGTCCGGAGTCGGTCGGGGCGTACCCGATACCGGAATGGTCATCGCGGCCCAGCGCGGCAACCCGCACGCCCTCGACGACCTGGTGGCGGACTCCCTGCCGCTGGTCTACAACATCGTCGGCCGCGCGCTGCGCGGTCATGTCGACGTCGACGACGTGGTACAGGAGACCCTGGTACGGGTCGTGCGGCACCTGTCCGACCTGCGCGACCCGGAGGCGTTCCGGCCCTGGCTGGTGGCGATCACCATCCGGCAGATCCGCAACTGGGAACAGCACCGCCGGACCGCCCTGATCCGCGACGCCGGGGTCGAGGCGATCCACGAGGTGCCCGATCCGGCGGCCGACTTCGCCGAGGTGACCATCCTCCGGCTCGGCCTCACCGACCAGCGTCGCGAGGTGGCCGAGGCGACCCGCTGGCTCGACTCCGACGACCAGGAACTGCTCTCCCTGTGGTGGCTGGAGGAGACCGGCGAACTCGACCGGGCAGACCTCGCCGCCGCGCTCGGGTTGAGCGCCAGCCACGCCGCCGTACGGATCCACCGGATGAAGGAGCAGATCCAGACCGCCCGTACGGTCGTCCGGGCGCTGCGCGGTCGCCCCGGCTGCAACGACCTGCGCGTGATGACGTCGGGCTGGAACGGCACCCCCACCCCGCTGTGGCGCAAGCGCCTGGCCCGGCACGTACGCGACTGCCTGGTCTGCGGCCGTTACCGCGAGGACTTCCTCCCCATCGACCGGCTGCTCGCCGGGTTGCCGCTGCTCCCGCTGCCGGCCAGCTTCGGCGACCAGGCCGCCGCTGCCGCCGCCCACGCGGGTGCCGCGACCCCGCACCTCGCCGCGACGACCCCCCAGGTCGACGTGGCGAGCGGCGGCACGTCGTGGACACCCGACCCGTCCGTCGTCGACCACTCCGGCTGGCTGGGCCACCTCTTCGCCGGCGGGGTAGGCAAGGTGATGGTCGCCGCCGCCACCGTGGCCACCCTGGTTGCCGGGGCGCTGGTGGTGACCAAGGTGACCGGATCGCCGCCGTCGTCCGCGGCACCACCGGCGGCCGAGGCCAGCGTGGCACCGCCCAGTCCCACCGCGAGCGCGCTCACGCCGACACCGAGCGTGTCGCCGAAGGCGACTCCGACCGCCAAGCCGAGCAGCAAGGCGCCGGCCGCCGGGCCGGCGGTGTCGTCGGCGAAGAAGGGTGTCGCGGTCTGGGACTTCAACGGTGCGAGTCAGGCCCTGGCCAACTCGAAGGCGAGTTGGTACTACACCTGGAACACCGGACATCCGGGAATCACCACCCCGAGCGGGGTGCAGTTCGTGCCGATGATCCGGGACTCGAAGAGTGTGACGGCCGCCGAGCTTGCCCGCGCGAAGGCCGCCGGCCCGTACCTGCTCGCTTTCAACGAGCCGGACCTGGCGGAGCAGGCGAACATGACCCCGGAGGCGGCGCTCGACCTGTGGCCGCAGTTGGTCGCGACCGGCGCCACGTTGGGTAGTCCGTCGGTCGCCTGGGGTGGTGCGGACGCGGGTGGTTGGCTCGACCGGTTCATGTCGGGAGCGAAGGCACGGGGTCTGCGGGTCGATTTCATCGCCCTGCACTGGTACGGCGGTGACTTCAACACCACCAATGCGGTGAACCAGCTCAAGCAGTATCTGACGGCGGTCCACAACCGGTACAAGGTGCCGATCTGGCTGACCGAGTTCGCGTTGATGAACTTTGTCAACGGTGGTCAGCGTTTTCCGACGCAGGAGCAGCAGGCCGCGTTTGTCACCGCCTCTGCGAAGATGCTCGCCGGGCTGTCGTTCGTGCACCGGTACGCCTGGTTCGGGCTGCCGGCGACGGACAAGGACCAGTCCGGACTGTTCCGTACGGGCACCGAGGCGACCGCTGTCGGCCGCGCATTCCAGGCCGCCGGCTGAACCGACCCGGCGCAGCCCACGGGGGGCACGCACTACTACTCCGGGCGCATCACGGGTGCGCTCGCGGATGATTGCCGGTGACAATTGTGTAAGCCGGTTATTCGTTGCCGTGTCCACTTGCCGTCTGCTCGGGTGACTCGGACCGGAGCTGCGGATTACGGATTTAAGACGAAAATAAAAGACCCGGCCCGGGGCTCAGAGTTAAGTGAAAGATAAGGGATCCGAGTCGAGTTCGTCGAGGCTTTCCACGTACTGTTTCCGGCGGACAGAGAAAGGTGTGTGCCCCCGTATGACGTCACGACCCATCCTCGGAAAGCTCCGACCCGTCACCGCGGTTCTGCTGCTCAGTGCGGTGCTGTTCAGCGGTTGCAACAACGCGCCGGTCGTACCCGGAGCTTCGGGTCCGTCGGCCTCGACGTCCGCCTCGTCGTCGACCGGCTCGGGCCCCGCTGGCCCGGCGTCGCCGTCCGGCCTGCCGGGTTCGCCCTCCGCGACCGCGGGTACGTCACCCACCCCGTCGACCGGAAGTACGCCCCCGAAGGCGACCCCGACCGGCAAGCCGAGCACCCAGGCGCCCCCGGCCGGACCGGGTGTCTCGTCGGCGAAGAAGGGTGTGGCGGTCTGGGACTTCAACGGTGCGAGTCAGGCCCTGGCCAACTCGAAGGCGAGTTGGTACTACACCTGGAACACCGGGCACTCGGGCATCACCACTCCGGGTGGGGTGCAGTTCGTGCCGATGCTCTGGGGCGCGAAGAGCGTCACCCCCGGCGAACTCGCCAAGGCGAAGGCCGCCGGCCCGTACCTGCTCGGGTTCAACGAGCCGGACCTGGCCGAGCAGTCGAACATGACCCCGGAGGCGGCGCTCGACCTGTGGCCGCAGTTGGTCGCGACCGGCGCCACGCTGGGCAGCCCGGCCGTCGCCTGGGGTGGTGCGGACGCGGGCGGTTGGCTCGACCGGTTCATGTCGGGGGCCAAGGCGCGGGGCCTGCGGGTCGACTTCATCGCCCTGCACTGGTACGGCGGCGACTTCAACACCACCAACGCCGTCAACCAGCTCAAGCAGTACCTCACCGCGGTCTACAACCGGTACAAGGTACCGATCTGGCTGACCGAGTTCGCGTTGATGAACTTCGTCAACGGTGGTCAGCGTTTCCCGACCCAGGAGCAGCAGGCCGCGTTTGTCACCGCGTCCACGAAGATGCTCGCCGGCCTGCCCTTCCTCCAGCGCTACGCCTGGTTCGGGCTGCCGGCCACGGACAAGGACCAGTCCGGACTGTTCCGTACCGGCACCGAGGCGACCGCCGTCGGCCGCGCCTTCCAGGCCGCCGGCTGAGTCGAGTACAAGCGGGTCGAGTACAACGCGGAAGTGGGTACTGAGCTGATGACCGGTGTGGGTGTCGCAACCGCCGCCCGAACCCGGAACTGGCGACTCGTCGGCGCCGTCGCGATCCTGGTCGCGACGGCGCTGGCCGTGGTGCTGGTGCAGGGCTGGGGGCGGGACGGGTCCCGGGCGAAGGCGAACGAACCGGCGGCGACAGCGGCGCCGATCGTCCTGAACGGGACCGATGTCGCGTACCTCCAACTGTTGATCCCGATGAACGACAGCGCGCTGGTGTTCTTCTCGTACCTCGGCACGAGCGAGGCGGCCACACCGGCGCTGCGGGACCTGGCCGGGCGTCTCGCCGCGACCCACCGGGCCGAGGTGGGCGAGATGCGGTCGCTGCTGGCCGCCGGGGGCGTGCCCGAGGAGAACATCCACGAGGGCCACCAGATGCCCGGCATGGTCACCGAGCTGCGGCTCGCCGACCTCAAGCAGGCGCCGCCGGCCGAGTTCGGTGCCCGCGCGGTCACCCTGATCCGGGAGCACCTGGCCCAGAGCGCGGTGGTGTCCCGTTCGGAGCAGACGTCGGGTGGTGACGACCGGGTCAAGGCCGTCGCCGCCGGCCTGGAGAAGGCCAGGAACGCCGAACTCGCCGAGCTGGAGGCGCTGCCGGGAACGTCGGGGGCGGGCTGACCGGACCGGGTACGGCGACACACCGGCCCTACCCCGTCGTTCGCACACCTGTCGGGTAACTTCGTCTTCTGGCCCTGGCAGTACCCCCGGACAGGAGAAGTTTCACGCATGGGTAGAAAGACCGTTCACGTCTCCGACTTCAGTGGCAAGGTCCTCCAGTCCGACGACGAGGTGGTTCGCGTCGTTGTCCTGGAACACCCCGACCTGGTGGCCGGACCCGTGCAGTTGGAGGCCAGGTCGGTCGAGGTGGAGAGCATCGACGACGCGTCGCTGGACGTCGCCGTCGTCGAGATCTACGACAGCCACGGTGGCGGTGAGCCGCGCCGGGTGGTGCTCACCGCCAGCGAGTTCGACGCGCTGGCGACCGACGTACCGATGGCGCAGTTGCTCAAGACGGCGGAACGGATCAAGCCGGCGCGGGCGGCCAAGAAGACCGCCGCCGACCGGCTCGACTACGCCACGCTGGAGCACGCGGGCAAGCCGCACCGGGGCAGGACCACCGAGGAAGAGGCGCAACTCGTCCGCGAGCACCTGGACGAGATCAACAAGCGGCTGGCCGACGAGGGCATCCGCCAGATCGACCCGGCCGACCCCGAGCACGCTACGCGGTACGGCTTCCCGGCCTGAGCGAACCGCACCACGTCACACCGCCGGCCGGGTATCCGTACCCGGTCGGCGGTGTGGTGTCGGTGCCCTGGTCACGCCCGGTAGCCTTCGCCCCGACATCGGTGGCACCGGAAACCGGGACCGGGCGAGCGAGCGGGGAGACGGAGATGGACGACGGGCAGGATCCGATCGACCCGCTCGCACTGGAGCGGCAGGTCTGTTTCGCGCTCTCCGTCGCGTCCCGCAACGTGGTGGCCCTCTACCGGCCGTTGCTCGAGCCGATGGGACTGACCCACCCGCAGTACCTGGTGATGCTGGCGCTGTGGCAGACCACGCCGCTGTCGGTCAAGGCGCTCAGCCAACTGTTGCAGCTCGATCCCGGCACGCTGTCCCCGCTGCTGAAGCGGCTGGAGGCGAACGGCCTGATCCGGCGGCACCGGGATCCGCAGGACGAGCGTGCGCTCGCGGTGGTGTTGACCGAGTCCGGGCGGGCGCTGCGGGCGCAGGCGGAGCTGATCCCGCCCGCGGTGGTCGAACGGCTCGGGATGGAACTCGACGAACTGCAGCAACTGCACGGGTCCCTGACCCGCCTGATCGCCGCTACCCGGGGCGTCGCCGATACGGCCACGGACTGACCGGGAAACACGCTCCCAGATCACAGTCCCCGCCTCTTGCCGGGCTAATAATTGGTGTGCAAACTGTTGGCGTACAAAATATTTGGTCTCGACGGCGGGAGTGTGGTTGACGTGGGTGGATCCGGGTCGAAGCGATCGTTCTTCGGGCGCGTGGCCGGGCAGGATCGGATGTTCGACTTCCTGTTCAAGATCCTCGGGCCACCGACGGTGGAGAACGCGGTCCAGGGCACCACCGCCGAGGCCCGCGAAGGCTGGAAACGCGACCTCGCGGCACGCAAGCGGTACAGCGCCGAACAGCGGGCCAAGCGGGAGGAACGTCGGCGGGGGAGCCGCTCCTCGACCCCCTTCCACACCCCGGCCGAGCCGGCGAAACCGATCGACTGACCGATCTCCCGCCGCCCTCCGTTCGCCCTGTGACTGATCGATACACGACACCGCGTCACCTTCCCGCTACCTGTCTCGTTGCGGTGAGGGCGCCGTACTCCGTACGCGTGCTCCAGGTTGCAGGTTTGAGCAGCGAGGAGGCGGGCGTGGCCACCTTCCGATCGGTCCTACGACAGGCGTTCCACATCTCCGGCGGGCAGCGGGTACGCATCGTCGCGCAGCGTACGGCGCTGCGGGCGAGATCCGGCGCCTTCCGCAACGAGATCGGCGTACGGATGCACGCCGATCCCACCGACATCCGGGGCGTACTCCTCGCGATGTACCACGGAAACCTCGACCGGAGCGCGGTCGCCACCTGGCGCCGGCTGGCCGAGGAACTCCGCCCCACCGTGGCACTGGACATCGGCGCCAACTACGGCGAGGTGGCCTTCTCCACCCGCTACCACCAGCGGCTGCGCCAACTCCACCTGGTCGAGCCGAACCCCGCCGTGCTCCACCGGCTGCGCGAGACGGTCCGGCACAGCGGTGCGGACTACCCGGACATCGTGCTGCACGAGGGCGCCGCCAGCGACGAGTCCGGAACCGCCCGGCTGAACTTCCACAAGCACTCCGGGGTCTCCTCGTTGCGCCTCCGGAGCGACCGGGGTGTGTCGGTGGACTGCTTCCGGCTGGACGAGCGGATCACCCTCGACCCCGACGACTCGCTGTTGTTCAAGATCGACGTCGAGGGGCACGAACTGGCGGCGTTGGAAGGAATGGCCGGACTGCTGCGCGGGCGCCAGGTCGCCGGCATCTGCGAGGTGATGCACGCGGACGACGAACTGCTGGAATTCCTCTGCGACCACTTCGCGGTCAACATCATCCGGGCCGGGGTGGAACACCCCGTCGACCTCGACGGGCTGCGGGACACCATCACGCAGGCCCGCGCCACCGGCTGGGCGGGCCTGAGCAAGGACGTGGTGCTCCGGTCCCGGTAGGTTCCCGGCATACGATCCGCTCCGAGCAGGCAGGGGTACGCCGATGATCAACCTGGCTGAGGTGGTCGGCACCGTCGAGGCATACCTCGACCGGTACGGCACCGAGCGGGCCCGGCTCGCCCCGCTGTGGGCCGCCCTCGACGCGGGTACGGCGATCACCGCCCGGTCGACCTTCACCGGCCACGTGACCTGCTCCGCGATGGTGCTCGACGCCGACTGGCGGGCACTGCACATCCACCACAACGTGCTCAACCGCTGGCTCTGCCCCGGCGGACACCTGGAGCCGGGCGACACCACCCTGCTCGGCGCCGCGCTGCGTGAGGTCGAGGAGGAAACCGGGATCGAGGCGGGTGCCCTGGCGATTCTGGACCCGCTCCCGGTCGACATCGGCGTACACCGGTTCCCGGCGAACGCGGCCAGGTGTGAACCCGAACACTGGCACTTCGACCTGCGGTACGCCTTCACGGTCGCCGAATCCCCGCGGCTGAGGCTCCAGGCCGACGAGGTCGGTGGCTCCGCCTGGCTGCCGATCGAGTCCGGAGCCCTCACCGAGAAACTGGAACCGCTGCGACACCGCGTCGCGGGGACAGGCCCGGTCGCCGTCCCGTCCCGTGAATAACCGCTCTGAGCTGCTGTTACGTGGTGCGCCCGGTAGGGATCGAACCTACGACCTTGGGATTAGAAGTCCCCTGCTCTATCCGCTGAGCTACGAGCGCCTGCTGTAATACGCGCGCGAGAAGGGTACCCGCGCTGCCGGACGAGTGTCCGGCTGGACGGGGGGTCGCCGGCCCGGCCAGCACATACTAGGTTTTCACGGGTGCAGGTGACGAGCACCCAGTTTTTGCCGCTGCTTGTGTCGACCGCCGACGAGCAGCTCGGCGGAGACACGCTGCTCGACGAGTTCTCCGACGACATCGGCATCGCCTACTCGTTCGGCCCACCGTACGGTGAGCGCCTGGTGACCTGGGCGGACCTGGAGCGGAGCGGGGTCGGCCGGCGGGCCCTTCGGCGTACGGCGATGCAGAACCTCGACCTGGCGATGAACCGGTTGCGGATCTCCGGCCAGCCGCCGGCGCTGCTGCTCTCCTTCGACGGCCTGGAATCCAGCGTGATGCTGGTCGACGAGTTCTGGAATGACCTCCAGCAGTCCGTACCCGGTGAACTGGTGATCGGTGTACCGGCCCGGGACGTGGTGATCGTCACCGGCTCACAGTCCCGACCGGGCCGGGAGAAGGCCCGCCGGGCGGTGGATCGGGTCTTCTTCGCCGGTGACCCGCATCCGCTCAGCCGTGACCTGCTGGTCTGGCGGCAGGGGATGTGGCTCCCGTTCCACCCGGCCGCACCGGCAGCCGGCCCGGCCCGTCGGGTGGGCCAGCAGCCGACCTGGCCGCCGCCGTACCAGTCACCATCGGAACGCCCGGTGTCCGCTTCACCGGCGGAACGGCCGGGACTGCGCCGGGGCCCGGAGCAGCCCGTTCCGCAGCCGCAGCCGCAGGCGGAGCAGCCGGTGACGCGGCCGATCTCCCGGCCGCCGGTGGACCGACCGGGGCCGCGACGGGGCGGGGACCGCCCGGGTTCGTGGCGGACCGGCGAGCAGCCGGCTCTGCGCTCACCCGACGAACGCGACCAGCCCCTGGACCGGCGGGTCTTCGAGGACCGGCCCCAGGTGCCGGACCGGCGGGTCTACGAGCAGGGACCCCAGGTGCCGGACCGGCGGGGGTACGAGGAGTTGCCCCAGGCGGCGGACCGGCGGGGGTATGACGGGCAGGATCGGCGGGGTTACCAGGCGCCGGGGCCGACGGGGTACCGGGAGCCCGGCCGGGCGCCGTACCAGCCGGGGGTGGAGGAGCAGGAGCCCGCGCCGTACCGGACGCCGGACCGGGTGGAGCAGCCGGAGCCCGATGAGGAGCCGGCTACGGAGTCCGGGCCGGTGGTGCGCTGGTCGGACTCTCCGCAGCCGGGGGAGTTCGGTCGAGGAAGGCGCCGACCCACCGATCCAACTCGGTGAAGACCTGCTCGCGTACGGCCGGGCCGGACAGGGTCAGGTCGTGCAGGCCGCCGTCGAATCGGACCAGGGTCACGTGCCGCCCCAGCATCGGCGCCCACCGGGCCATGTCCGCCACGTTGAGCACGGTGTCCGCGAGCGTCGCCGACTCGTGCCAGGTCGCACCCCGGTAGCTCCGCGTCGAGGAGGCGAGCAGCACCGGTACGGAGATGGCGAGCCCGCGCTGCACCTGCCGCTGGGCGCGACGGATCGCGGCCAGCCAGCCGGCCCGGACCGGGAAACCGCCGAGCGGCTTCCAGGCCAGGTCGTAGGTCCACTCGCCACGGTGCTCGGTGTGCAGGCTCTGGCCGTACACCGGGGACAGAGCGAGCGGGATGACCAGGTACGGCATCCGCCGGGCCAGCTGGGCGACTGCGGCGGCGAGCGGTCTGCGGGCCAGCCATGGCGCGTTGAGGTCGAAGAACGGGCTGTTGAGGAACAACCCGTCGATCAGCGGGGTGTCGCGTCTCGCGTGTGTCCAGAGGGCCGCGAGCAGGCCGCCGGTCGAGTGTCCGTTGACCAGGAGGGTGTGGTTGCCGTCCTGCTCCCGGATGATGTCGGCGGCGGCGTCGAGTTCGGGGAAGTACTCGGTCAGGTCGCGGCAGAAGTTGGGCGTCTGGTGCGGGAGCAGGCTGCGGCCGTACTTGCGCAGGTCGAGTGCGTAGAAGTCCCAACCGCGTTCGACGAAGAAGTCGGCCAGGTGCGCCTGGAAGAAGTAGTCCGCGAATCCGTGCAGGTAGAGGACCGCGCGACCGGTGGGCCGCCCGGCGCGGCGGCGGACGAGCGTGGCCTGTACCGCGCCCTCGTCGTCGTGCCCGAGATCGATCGTCTGGCTCTCGTACGCTGCGCCGAGCACATCCGGTTCCACGGGCATGACGTTATCTCGACATAGCACATCCGCGCTTGATCAGGTCTTTATCCACCGGCCGCCGAGTTGTCCACAGGTCGCGTACGGACGGTGGCGCCACGGCGACCCAGCCGCCAGGCTCGACCGCGAGTCGACTCGAAGCCATTCATCTGATTCATCGTGATTGCTACGGAGAGAAAATGTTCGACACCTATGTAACTATCGTCAGGCATGCCCAACCATGATGATCGTTGGGCCTAACTCACGACAGTTACATAGGGCTAACTAGGATCACCGTTTGGGCAGCTCATCGACT
>NZ_JBSGCD010000057.1:0-27594 GCF_053601675.1 Micromonospora sp. NPDC004704
GACCCCGCCAGACACTGGACTGGGCCACCCCAGCCCAGCGCCTGGCACAACTCATCACCGCTTAACGATTGCACTCACCACTTGACCCCAACGCCCTCCAGGCGTCGCTAACTTCATGATCAACGCGGTTGGCGGCGGGACCTGAGCAGGATGGCGGAGTTGTAGATGCATTTGCATGGACGGGTGGGAGAGGCGGGAGAGACGAGGGCGGGGCGGCGGGTGTTTGTGCTGCTTGCGGTGGTGCTTGCGCCGTTGGCGGTGTTGACGCTGGTGGGGCTGATCTTGCTGTGGCCGGGGGGCAAGCAGGTGTCGGGTGCGAGCCCCGGCACCGCGGGGCGCGACCTCAGCCATCCGGAGGCGACGGTCCAGACCGTCGCACCGTACGAGTGCCCGGCGCCCGGACAACGTACCGGCCCCGAATCCGGTCCCCGCATGGTCACCTGCGCCACCGTGCAGGCACGACTGGAGACCGGCCCGGAACGCGACGGCATCGTGACCGTGGAGGTGCCGGCGGAGTCGTACCGCAGTGGGCTCGAACCCGGCGACCGGATCAAGGTCGTACGGGTCTTCAACCACCAGACCGGCCCGGCCATGTACGCCTTCTACGACTTCGCCCGTACCGTCCCGATCGGCATCCTCGCGGCGGTGTTCGCGCTGCTGGTCGTCGCGGTGGCCCGGATGCGGGGGCTGAAGGCACTGATCGGGCTCGGCGTCGCGTACCTGGTCATCGTCAAGTTCATGCTGCCCGCGCTGCTGGTCGGCGAGTCCGGTCTGCTGGTCGGCCTGGTCGGCGCCGCGGCGATCATGTTCGTCGTCCTCTACCTGGCGCACGGCTTCTCCGCGCGCACCACCACCGCGCTGGTCGGAACCCTGTTCGGGCTGCTGGCCACGGCCGGGATCGGGCTGTGGGCGGCGGGCGCGGCGCACCTGACCGGGCTCGGTGACGCGGACGGGGTCACCCTCGCTGTCTACAACGGACAGGTGGACCTCTCCGGGATCGTGCTCTGCGGCATCATCGTGGCCGGGCTGGGCGTGCTCAACGACGTCACGATCACCCAGTCGTCGGCGGTCTGGGAGCTGCACCAGCTCGCCCCGGACCGATCGGCCCGCAAACTGTTCACCAGCGCCATGCAGATCGGCCGTGATCACATCGCGTCGACCGTCTACACCATCGCGTTCGCCTACGCCGGCGCCGCGTTGCCGATCATGCTGCTGATCAACGCGTACGACCGGCCGGTGCTCGCCGTACTGACCAGTGCGCAGATCGCCGAGGAGATCGTCCGAACGCTGGTCGCCTCGATCGGCCTGGTGCTGGCGATCCCGCTGACCACGGCGGTGGCGGTGGCCGTGGTGAAGGCGGTCGGACACCCCGGTCCCCCGGCACCACTGCCGACACTCCCCGACGACGACAGGAACGACGGCGGCGACAGCGACGCCGGGGAGGTCGCCGAGGATTCGGGGCGAAGCAGGGCGGAGGTCACCAGCCAGGGGTGAGGTACGGGCGGCGGGAACCGGCCGTCGGAGCGCTCGGGTACGGTGACCACCGTGCTAAGTGGACTGGACGACGTCGCCTGGGATGAGCTCGACCACGCCTACGGGGAGGCGACGGACGTACCCGGGCTCCTGCGTGATCTCGCCGGGGGTGACGACGACGCGCTCGGGGAGCTGTTCGGCACGATCTGGCACCAGGGCACCGTGTACGAGGCCACCGCGTACGCCGTACCGTTCCTGGTCGAGTTGCTCGACGCCCCGGGCACCGACACCACCGGCCTGTTGACCCTGCTGGCGGCCATCGCCCAGGGCACGTCGTACGCCGAGGTCCACCAGGACTACGAACCCGCCTCGATCCGGGACAGTCCGGAGCTGTCCGCCCGGATCGAACGGGAGCTGGAGTGGACCCGGGCCGCCCGGAAGGCGGTGGCCGAGGGCGCGCCGACCTACCTGCGGCTGCTCACCTCGGCACCGGAGGAGGAGGTCCGCAGCCATGCCGCGTACACCCTGCGGGCCTGCATCGAGGGGACCGATCCGGCCGCGACGACGATGCTGCACCGGATCGAGGCGGAGGAGAGCCCGGTCGTCCGGGCCGCGCTGATCCTGGCCGCCGGTGGGCTGGAGACCGCCACCCCGCCGCTGATCACCGGTTGGCTCGCCGACCCGGCCGCCCCGCCCCGACTGGCGGCGGCGCTGGTGGCCGTCCACCTGGCGACCGGTTCCTCCGTCCCGCTGCCCGACGGCGTCGCCGAGGTGCTGGAACGCGACACCCCGTTGTCGCTCGACGCCCTGTCGACACTGCCGTGGAGCGCACTCGGCGACGACCCGCTCCGGTGGGTGATCGAGCAGCTCGACGACCAGTGGGACCTGCGGATCCGGCTGCTGCGCGGCTGGATGGGGCACGACAGCGCCGACGTACGCAAGGGCGCGGTGTTCGCGGCCGAGCACCCGATCCTGATCTGGCGGCCGGCGGCGGCCGAACTCGGGCCGGCGCTGGCGGCCCGGCTGTCCGACCCGGACCGTGACGTCCGGTACTGGGCGGCCAGCCTGCTGGCGGACTCCGGCCACGCCGCCGTGACCGCCACGGACGAGCTGTGGGCGCTGGTGACCAGGGAACCGGTCCGGCACAACGAGCCAGCCGCCTTCGCACTGGCCGCGCTCTGCCGGTTGCACGATTCCCGCGCCGCGACCTACCTCGCCGAACGGCTCGCCGCCGACCCGGTGGACCTGTCCGGGCTGGACGCGGCCATCATCGCCATCGGACCGTGGGCCGACGCCTGCCGCGCACCGCTGCTCCGGCTCGTCCCGCTGGCACCGGCCGGGAACACCCGGATCGGGCTGATCGACGCGTTGGGTCGGCTGTACGCCGGCACCGACAACCCGGCCGCCGAGATCGTCCCGTTGCTCCGCCAGGAGTGCGCGACCCATCCGCACATCGCGACCCGGGTCCTCGGCGACCTCGGCCCGGACGCGGTCGACGCGTTGCCCGACCTGTATCCGATGCTGACGCACGACGAGCCGTTCGTCCGGGTCAACGCGGTCCGTGCGATCTGGCGGATCGGTGGCGACCCGGCCCCGCTGCTCCCGGTGCTGCGGGAGATCATCGAGACCGGCGGCCGGGCCGAGCGCGTCCACGCACTCGAACTGCTCCCCGAGTTTGGGCCGGCCGCGCTGGCCCTGTCCGACCTGCTGCCCCCCTTGTTCGGGGCCGACGACGACTGGCTCTCGGTGCGGTCGGCGATCGCCTACTGGCACCTGACCGGCGACTCGGCAACGGTGGTGCCGGCACTGCTGCCCCACCTGCGTACGGGACCGCACGGACGTGCGGCGCTGCGGTGCCTGGCCGATATCGGACCTGCGGCGGGTGCCGCCATTCCGGTTCTCCGCGAGGAGGCGGCCGAGGAGCGGCACGGGCCGACCGGCGGCGGTTCCCCGACCGACGGCGACGAGGAGGACTGGCCCACGGCGTGCGCCAGAACGCTCGCGCTCATCGACGTCGCGCCGGTGAAATAGCGGGGTATACCGACAGCGAACCGGTGGAACGGGCGGCGTCCTGGAACGTACGGGTGCCGCTCGGCTCACCGGTCGGACCGCCCGTCGCGCAGAAGATCACGTTCGGCGTCACCGGGCCCGGCCAGCGGTACGGTTCCGGGCGGTATGCGGAGGAATCATCGGGGTCGGCGTAGGTAGCCGCTCGAGGTGGAACCCCGCACGGTGACTCGGAAATGAGGTGTCACGTGCCATTTCTGTCGGCGCTCGACCGCGCTCACACCGTCGCACCACCCGGCTACAGTCGCTGGCTCATCCCTCCCGCCGCGCTCTCGGTTCACCTGTGCATCGGGCAGGCGTACGCGACGAGTGTCTACAAGAACTCGTTGATCACCCACTTCGACACCAGCCAGACCGCGATCGGCATCATCTTCAGCATCGCCATCGTGATGCTCGGCCTGTCCGCGGCCGTCGGCGGGACCTGGGTCGAGGCGAACGGGCCGCGCAAGGCCATGTTCGTCTCCGCGTGCTTCTGGGCCGCGGGTTTCCTGGTCGGCGCCCTCGGCATCGCGACCACGCAGCTCTGGCTGGTCTATCTCGGCTACGGTCTGCTCGGCGGGATCGGGCTCGGGATCGGCTACATCTCGCCGGTGTCCACTCTGATCAAGTGGTTCCCGGACCGTCCGGGTCTGGCCACCGGCCTGGCCATCATGGGCTTCGGTGGCGGGGCGCTGCTGGCCAGTCCGCTGTCCCGGCAGCTCCTCTCGTTCTACGACCCCGGCTACAACCCGGCCAACGCCAGCTCGGTCGCCTCCGGTGGCGCCCTGGTCGGGCTCTTCCTGACCCTCGGGATCGGCTACTTCGTCATCATGATGTTCGGCGTGGTCAACGTCCGGGTTCCGGCGCCGGGTTGGCGACCGGCCGGCTTCGATCCGGGTACGGTGGCCGCCCGGCCGCTGGTAACCACGGCGAGCGTGTCGGCCGCCAACGCGGTGCGTACGCGGTCGTTCTGGCTGCTCTGGGTGGTGCTGTTCTGCAACGTCACCGCCGGCATCGGAATCCTCGAACAGGCCAGTCCGATGATCCAGGACTTCTTCCGGGAGAACGGGGTATCCACCGTCGCGGTGGCCGCGGCCGGCGGATTCGTCGGGCTGCTGTCGTTGTTCAACATGGCCGGACGGTTCGTCTGGTCGTCCACCTCGGACCTGATCGGGCGCAAGCCGATCTACCTGCTCTACCTCGGTGGTGGCATGGTGCTCTACGCCCTGCTCGCCGCCGTCGGGCACGCCTCGACCGCGCTCTTCGTGCTGCTGGCCTGCGTCATCCTGTCGTTCTACGGCGGTGGTTTCGCGACCGTCCCGGCCTACCTGCGGGACCTGTTCGGCACGTTCCAGGTCGGTGCGATCCACGGTCGGCTGCTGACCGCCTGGTCCGCCGCCGGTGTCGCGGGCCCGCTGATCATCAACGGTTTCCTCGACGCCCAGGGCAAGCCCGGCACGCTGACCGCCGAGGCGTACCGGCCCGCGCTGTTCACCATGGTCGGCGTACTCGCGATCGGGTTCGTGGCGAACCTGCTCATCCGCCCGGTGCCGGAACGGTTCCACGAGCCCGCCGGACCCGCCACCGATGTAGCCGTCGAGGAGAAGGAGCCGAGCCGATGACCGGGAACGAAAACCATCCGACGGTCGGCCGGCAGCGACTGCGCCTGTGGGCGTCCTGGTTGCTCGTCGTGGTCCTGCTCGGCTACGGGGTGGTGCAGACCGCGCGTACCGCGGTGAATCTCTTCACCCACTGAGCGGCGGCCCGGCCGCTCGGTCCGGCGCTGGTGGACGGCGTGATCTCATGCCGTCCACCAGCGCCCAATCGACGACGGCCGGGGCCGCTCGGTCGACGGTCGCCGGGAGCGGTCGGTCGACGGTGGCCGCGGCCGGTCGGTCGACGGTGGCCGGGGTGCTCGCCGGGGGCGGGAGGGAGTCGCCGAACAGGGCCAGGGCGTTCCGCTCGCAGATCGCGTCCCGGACCGCCGGGGACACCCCGAGCCGGTCGACCAGGTCGAGGATGGCACCGGGCTCGGTGTGCGGCAACGGCGGCGAGTCGGTGCCGAACAGCACCCGGTCCGGGCCGAAGGTCCGCAGCGCCAGGTCGATCGCGGTGGCGCTGGGTGTGGCGGTATCGACCCAGATCCGGCGCAGGTAGCTGCTGGGCGGCTTGGCGAGCGCGGTCAGCCGGCGCATCAGCCGGGGCGGGCCCGGTGGGCTGCCGGGACCGCCTGGTCCGCTGGGTCCGCCGGCACCGCTGGGTCCGCCGGGACCGGACGCTGCCGGGCCGCCGTCCCAGTGGCTCGGTGCCATGATCCGGTCCAGCTTCTCGGCGAGCAGCCCGAGCGCGCCACCGGCGGTCGGGCCGATCAGCTTCAGCCCGGGAAAACGGTCCAGCCAGCCCGCGAGCACGCAGCAGGCCAGCCCGATCGTGACGTCGCTGAACCGACCCAACTGCTCGATCAGCAACAGGTGGTCCAGGCCCGCACCGGCCGCCGGCATCGCGGGCGGATGCAGCAGTACGGGTACGTCAGCCTCCGCCGCGAGCGCGAAGAAGTCCTCCGCCTCTGGGGCGTCCAGGTAGCGGCCGGCGACGCTGGTGTTGGCGATCAGCCCGACGAACTGCGGTTCGCGTACGGTCTGGGCGACCCGGGCCAGGTGTGCGGCGCCGCCGAACGGGTTGACGTACACGTAGGCCCGCAGCCGCTCCGGGTGCTGGTCGACCAGTCCAGCCAGCCAGGCGTCGTGCCGAACCAGGTCGCTCTCGCTCTGCGCGTAGTTGTCGACCCCGGCCACCGGCACCATCGCACCACCACCGACGGGGCTGCCGATGATGGTGGTCCGTACGCCACGAGCCAGCTTTCCGGAGATCATCTCCTCGACCTGCCCGAGCGTACGGGGCATCGGAAAGCGTCGCCTGGACTCCGGCGGGCTGATGTGTCCGTGCACGTCGATCGTCACACGGTCAGCGTTATCCGGCTGGCGTCACCGTACCGTCACCATCCGTGCCGTCGGCGGCGGTGACCGGCGTCGGCGTACGGCGGACCGCCTGGAACCGGCGCCAGGCCAGCGCGGCCCCGATCAGCGCGAGTGGTAGCGACGGCACGGTGTAGCGGGGGTCGATCGCCGACGTGGCGACGCTCCCGACGACCATGCCGAACGCCAGCGCCACCCACGCCAACGGGTCGAGATTGTCCCGCCAGGTCGAGGCGCGGGGGCGGTAGAACGCCAGGACCAGCGCCAACAGGAAGCAGAGCGCCACCACGGTCGTCGGCACGGTCGCCACCGCCGAGTAGCGGTGCAGCGGGCCCATCAGCGGATGGTCGTAGTCACCGGCGAGGCCGGCGAACCGGCGCGCGGCCGGGTTCTCCGGTGCCAGGTACGGCACGCAGGTCCCGTCGCCGCTGGCCGGGAAGTCCCAGATGCTCGCCACGCAGGCGACCCGTTCGTTCGGGTACGGCCCCGGCCGGACCGCCCGCCACGTCTCCAGCGCGACCGTCGCCAGGTAGTCCCCGGGCTGGCCGAGGATCGCCTTGGTGGCGAAGGAGCCGAACACCGCGTCCGGCATCTCCACCCACTCCTCCTTGCTCCCGTCACCCCACAGGTACAGGTCCGGCGGAAGTCGCTGGCCGAGTGGCTGGTCGGGGCAGAGCCGGCGCTCCTCTGCGGTCAGGTCGAGCTGTTCGCAGTCGACGAAGGTCATCGTCCGGGACCAGAGGAAACGGGAGCCGTAGGTGCCGAACGAGTACTGGCCGTGGTAGCTCTGGTACCAGACCAGGTAACCGCCGAGGGCGATCACGACAACCGCGACGAAGGCACCCGTACGGCGCCAGTTCACCCGGCGCAACAGCAGGTAGAGCACCGGGACCGCGAGTGCGGCCAGACCGATCGAGCGGCTGAGGGCCGCCCAGGAGAACGCCCCGCCGGCCACCAGTACGGCGACCCAGCCGGGGGTCTGCCGCCAGGTCAGCGCCAGCATCCCGATCAGGACCAGGCTGGTGAACAGCGTCTCGGCGAGCAGGAAGTGCTCGACGGAGACCGTACGGGCGTCCAGCAGGAGCGGGGTCACGGCGAGCGTGGACACCAGCCGGGACACGCCACGGCGTTGCAGGAAGGCGTAACCGGCGACGACCATCGCGAGTCCCATGAGGTGCTGGATCGCGATGATCCGGCGGACCGAGTGCAGGTCCACCAGCAGGCTGAGGAAAAAGCTGTAGCCGTACGGGCGGACGGTGCCGGGCTGGTGCGAGTAGGCCAGCCCCAGGTAACTCTGACTGTCCCCCTGGTACCACAGCGCCGGGTTGTAACCGACCATGACCAGCACCCGCAGGGCGCCGCCGACCACCAGGAGCAGCACCAGCACCCAGTGCCGGCGGAGCAGGTGGCCGGCGTCGCCGGGCACTCGCCCCAACCGGTCCGTCGTCCAGCCTCGCAGTCGTTGCAGTCGCGGGGCGGGCGGCGGCGGGGCGAGGGTGGTCACCGAGCCGTCTGCTTCGGCAGTACGGGCGCGGCCCGACCGGTGCCGTGGTCCCCGGAACCCGAACCGGACCCCTTCTCCTCGTGGTACTCCTCCTCGACGTTGACCTGCCACACGTCGTGGGTGGTGCCGTCGAGGATGTTCTCCGCGGTCAGCATCGCGGTGAGCATCGAGTGGTCCTGGTTGTTGTACCGGTGCATCCCGTTACGCCCGACCGGGTGCACGTTCGGCACCGCCTCGGCCAGCCAGCCCCGGATCGTGTCGACGGCGTCCTCGTACCCCTCGTCGTAGACCGGGTACGCCTTCGGCATCCGGACCACGTACCCGGCGCTGACCGCACCCGGTGCAACCAGGCGCAGCCGCTCCAGTTCCTCGGTGCCGAGCTTGACGAGGTCGTCGTCGGCCATCTCCCAGAGGTCGTCGCCCTCGTTGACGAAGTACTCCAGGCCCAGGCAGGTGAAACCGTCCTGCACCAGGTACGGCGACCAGGAGCCGAAGTTCTGGATCCGGCCGACCCGTACGCCGGGGGTGTGCACGTAGATCCAGTTGTCCGGGAACCCGGCGGCCTCGGGCACCACCAGGGCGATGGTGAGGAAGTCGCGGTAGCGCAGCGCGTCGGCGGCGGCCCGTACGTGGTCCGGGGCCGGCGGGTCCATCACCTTGATCAGCTCGGAGATCGGCATGGTCGACACAACGTGGTCGGCCTCGACCCGGCGCTCGTCGTCGGTGTCGGCCACGGTCACGGCGACCGCCCGGCCGTCCTCCCGGTGCACGGTCTTCGCCCAGGTGTTCAGGGTGACCACCCCGCCGGCCTTGGCGACGTGCTCGGCGGCCCGCTCCCACATCATGCCGGGGCCGAACTTCGGGTACTGGAACTCCTCGATCAGGCTGGTGATGTCCTTCTGGTTCCGCTTGGGCATCAGCGCGTTCACCACCGCGTTGGCCAGTGAGAGGTTCTTGATCCGCTGCGCCGCCCAGGTGGCCTGCAACTCGGTCGCGGGGATGCCCCAGAGCTTCTCGGTGTACGTCTTGAAGAAGATCGAGTAGAGCCGCTTGCCGAACCGCGCGGTGACCCAACCCTCGAAGTGGCTCTGGTCCTTCGGCGGCCGGACCTGGGCCCACAGGTACGAGCCGACGCACCGGACCGCCTCGATGACGCCGAGGTTGCCCAGTGCGTTGCTGGCCTTCAGCGGGTAGTCGAACAGCTTCTCGCGGTAGTGGATCCGGCTCATCCGGGGCCGGAGCAGGAAGTCCTCGTCCGGCAGGATCTCGTGCCAGAGCGCCTCCACCTGGGAGACCTTGGTGAAGAACCGGTGTCCGCCGATGTCGAAGCGCCAGCCCTCACGCTCCACCGTACGGCTGATCCCACCGACCTGGCCGTCTGCCTCGAAGACCTCGACCGAAGCCTGACGTTTGGTCAGCTGGTACGCCGCAGTCAGGCCCGCCGGACCCGCCCCGATGACAACGGTATGAGGGGAACTTGTCATGCGCTGATTCATCACCTTCGACGTATTGTCGGCCACCACTCTGCGGCCGTCCGCCACTCATCGCCGACAGGACGGCGTTTTGGCAGCAGGGGGCGCGACGACCATGACGACCGTCACGAGAGGAGGACAAGGACGCGCGGAATCTAGCATGTCGCCGCTCGGTGCGAGGACCGCCTTGATGACCAGGATGTTTCTCCGCGAGGCATCGGCCAGGGATTACCGATCAGGGCGTCGGGGTATCGCACGGCCATCCGGATCCACTCGTTACGGGACCCGGACAGATCCGGATATGTCAGCAAGCGGTATCCCCGTTGAACTGGAGTCTCGATGGAGCTGAACGAAAACGCGGAGATCGACACCAGTCAGGTGGATGACCGGCGTGGGTCCGGCGGATCGGGCGGGTCGGGCGGGTTCTCGCTCGGCGGTGGCGGCGGGCTGGTCGGCGTCATCGTCACCGTGCTGGTCGCGCTGGTCGGCGGCGGTTTCGGACTCAACGCGCTGACCGGTGGCGACGAGCAGGGCGACAACACCGCGATCGAGCAGCGGTGCGAGGCTCCCGACGCGTTGCAGCAGCTCGACTGCCGCAACACGCTGTACGTCAACTCCATCCAGAGCTGGTGGCAACGCGCGATGCCGGAGAAGTTCGACAAGCCGTACACCGAGTCGGACACGGTCTTTTTCGAGCAGGCGGTGAACACCGGTTGCGGTGCGGCCGACTCGGGCGTCGGACCGTTCTACTGTCCGGCCGACGATCTGGTCTACATCGACCTTTCCTTCTACCGCCAGTTGGCCGAACAACTCGGCGCGAGTGGCGAGTTCGCCCAGCCCTACGTCCTGGCCCACGAGTACGGCCACCACGTGCAGGACCTGCTCGGCACCGAGGCGCAGATGCGCCGGCAGCAGGCCAGCAATCCGGGCCAGGCGAACGAACTGTCGGTGGCGCTCGAACTGCAGGCCGACTGCTATGCGGGCGCCTGGGCGAAGAACGCCACCGGGACCGCCGACGACCGGGGCGAGAAGATCTTCACCAGCATCTCCGACCAGGACATCAAGGAGGGGCTCGACACCGCCGCCGCGATCGGTGACGACGCCATCCAGGAGCGCTCGGGCGGCCAGATCGACGAATCCTCCTTCACCCACGGCAGCTCGGCCCAACGCCAGGAGTGGTTCCGCAAGGGTTACGACACCGGCGACCCCACCGCCTGCGACACCGCCACCGGCCGCTAACCCGTCCCCCTTCCCCGGCGATCTTGCACTTGTGGCGCCCGGATCGGCACACTCATCCGGATTTGTGTGCCACCACAAGTGCAAGATCGTCGAGGTGTCAGCAGCGACCGAGGTCGCGCCACTGGGCGGTCAGGCCGGGCTCGGAGCCCTGGGTCCACCAGTTGGCCTGCCACAGGCGCCCGTTGTGCTTCACCCGGGCGCCCTCCAGGTAGACGGTTCCCCAGTTCCAGGCCGGAGCGGCGGCACAGTTGGCCGGCGGCGCGGTCGTCGGCGGGGGTGTGGTCGGCGGGCGAGTGGTCGGGGGTGTGGTCGGCGGGCGGGTCGTCGGGGGTGTGGTCGGCGGTGTGGTGGTGCAGGTGCCACCGGCGCCCACCGTGTCGACGTGGTTGGTGCCCGCCGCGCGGTACGCGGTGACCCGGTTCTTCGCCTCCGCGGTGGTGATCACCTCGCGGTCGGCGTAGTAGAGGTAGTCGACCTGCTGGATGTACGTGGCCAGCCCGGTGCCGGTACGCCCCACCAGGTCGATGAACCACAGGTTGAAGTTGATCGACATCGGGGTTTCCGGGTAGTAGCGGTCCCCATGGTCGGCGACCTGCTGACCGTCGACGAAGTACTTCACCCGGCCGTCGGCGACCGTGAAGACCAGGTCGTGCCACCCGTTGAAGCTGGCCCGCTGCTCGGTGTGGGTGTTGTCGGCCTGCCACGGCTCGTTCTGGTACGTCTCCCAGGTGGTCTGGTAGAAGATCGGCCCCTGCTCACCCCAACCCCCGTTGGGCAGGTACTCGAAGTCGATCTCGCCGTAGTTCGGGTCGAGGGGTCGGTCCAGCGGGGTGATGGTGAAGAACGTCTCCACCAGGTGGTCGCCGTCCGGTCCGGACTGGGGTGCGTCGGTGAACCGGACCCGGCTGGCATAGGTGCCCTCGAAGAACTTGCGCTGGTGGAGGAACTCGGCCTGGCTGGTGCCGCCGGCCGTACCGTCGGTCTTGGCGGTCAACTGGAGCACCTTCTGCCCGCCGTCGGTGGGGAAGCTGACGTTCGCCGCCGGCCAGGCCGCGCCGGGCACGCCCGGACCGCCGGAGTTGGTGCGTACGGTCCAGTTGCGGGCGGCGATCGCCGGGTCCGACGAGGACGAGTAGGCGAAGTCGTCGAAGAGGACGCCGCAGTTGGCGGCGATGGCTGGCGCGCCCGCCGGGGCGGTGCCGGCCGAGGCGGTCGCGGTGATGCCGGCGAGGGTTCCGGCGGCCAGGACGGCCGCCGCACCGGCCGCGAGACTTCTCACGGTGGGTTTCGTGGACACGGGGTCTCCTCACGGTGGATCAAAGGATGGGTACGGCCGGACGACGATCGTCGGTCGTGGGGGTGCCGGACGGGAGAGCCGGGCGGGCGTGACCTCATCGCCCCGGCGGTAAGGGGAAGCGGGTGCTACCGCACCGCACCGGCGGTGAGGCCGGAGCGGATCTGACGCTGGAAGAGCACGTAGGCGGCGAGGACCGGCAGCATGGCGATGGTCAGACCGGCGAACAGTCCACTCCAGTCGCTGCGGTAGCCCTGGCTGACCGACAGCGCGGCGAGGCCCTGGGCGAGCACGTACCGGTCGGGGTCGGGGTTGAGTACGAGGGGCAGCAGGTACTGGTTCCACAGCCCGAGGAAGTTGAAGATCCCGATGCTGACCAGGCCCGGCCGGGCCAGTGGCAACATCACCCGGAAGAACACCCCGGCGTGCGAGCAGCCGTCGATGAAGGCGGCCTCGGCGATCGCCGTGGGCAGCGTACGGAAGAACGAGTGCAGGAAGAACACGGTGAACGGCAGCGCGTACGCGGTGTAGACCAGGATCAGCCCCGGATAGGTGCCGAGCAGCCCGAGTTGCTTGACCACGAAGAAGAGCGGCACCAGGGCGAGGAACACCGGGAACAGGATGCCGGAAACGAACAGGTAGTAGAGCAGCCGGTTACCGGGGAAGGTGTACCGGGCGAGCGCGTACGCCACCAACGAGCCCAGCAACATGGTCAGTACGAGTGCGGTGCCGACCACGATCGCGCTGTTGACGAAGTAGCTTCCGATCGACGCCTGGGTCCAGGCCCTCGACCAGTTGTCGAACTGCGGCTGCGCCGGCAGCGTCCACGGGCTGGTCAGGATCTCCCGGTCGGTCTTGAGCGAGCTGACCACCGCCCAGAGCAGCGGCACGGTGACCAGCACCGCCCAGCCGACCAGGAACAGGTGGGCTGCGACGTCTCCGGCCCGCCCGGTTCGGGACGCCGGTTTGGGCTGATCGACAGGGGTGACCGGCCGGGCCGGGCGGTCGACGACAGCGGTCATGACAGCTCCACCCGTTCCCGTCGGCTGGCCCGCAACGCGATCACGGCGAACGCGAGGGTCAGGAAGAACAGGGTCACGCCCATGGCGGCGGCGTAACCGAACTTGCCGTACGTGAAAGCACTGCGGTAAAGGCCGAGCCCGATGACCTCGGTGGCACCGTCGGGTCCGCCCGGTCCGGCGGTCATCACCTGCACCACCGCGAACCCGTCCAGGGCCAGTACGCCCAGGTAGACGAAGGCGACCTGGACGTTGTCCCAGAGCAGCGGGACGATGATCCGGCGCAGGGTGGCGAGCCTCCCGGCTCCGTCGAGTACGGCCGCCTCCAGCACGTCGCGCGGGATCGACTCCATCGCGGCCGAGAAGAGCACCATGTAGAAGCCGACCGACGACCAGACCAGGACCGCCATCACCGCCCAGAGCGCCAGCGCGGGATCACCGAGCCAGGCATGGGCCAGCGCGTCCAGGCCGACGGCGCGCAGGAAACCGTTGAGCAGTCCCTCGTTGGGGTGGTAGACGAACTGCCACAGCACCGCGACGATCGGCAGCGAGAGCAACTGCGGGAAGAAGTAGGCGATCTTGTAGAACTCGCCGCCCCGGATCCCGGCGAGTGCCGTGCTGCCGCGCCGGCCGCCGAAGTTGACCAGCGCGGCGAGCAGCAGGCCGAGCAGGATGGTGGCCAACGGTACGACCAGCAGCATCAGCCCGTTGTTGCGCAGTGCCGACAGGAACAGCCGGTCGTCGAGCAGCCGCCGGAAGTTGTCCAGCCCGACGAAGTGCGCCTCGCCGGACACCCCGGTCCAGTCGGTCAGGGACAGATAGAACGCCTGCGCGTACGGGGAGAGCACGAATACCGCGTACAGCAGCAGCCCGGGCAGGATCGCGCCGGCCAGGAACCGGTATTTGCCGTGCCGCATGGCTGCCATGACCCGCCTCCTACCGGGAGTACTTGGCGACGGTGGTGTCCCTGGCCAGCGCGTCGGCGGCCTGCTGGATCCGGTCGGCCCACTGCGCCGGGGTGACCCGTCGGGTGGCCAGCTCACCGGTGGCGTCGTCGACCGCCTTGGCCAGCGGGGCGTACCAGGTGCGGAACCGGTAGGTGAAGGTGTTCGCCCCGGCGGCCTGTACGGCGGACCGGACCGAACCGAGCCCGGTGCTGACGGTCAGCCCGTCGGTGGCCCCGGCGACACTGGGCAGGGTGCTGTTGAGTTCGGCGAACCGGCGGGCGGCCGGTTGGGAGAAGAGGATCCGGAGGAACTCCAGCCCGCCGCGCGGGTTCTTCGCCTTCGCCGGTACCAGGAAGGACTCGCTGCTGGCCGCCTGTAAGGCCCCGTACGGCAGCTTGTCGCCGGCCCCGAGGGTCGGCACGGCCGCCATCACCATGTCGAAGCCGTCCGGGGTGACGCCCTTCTGTCCGGCCTCCAGCCACGACCCGCACGGGATGATCGCCGCCTTGCCCTGGGACCAGGCCGCCTGCGCCTCGGTGTGCGAGAGCGCCTCGGACCCCGACAGGAGGTAGCCCCGCCCGGCCAGTTCGGCGACGGCGGTGGCCGCGTCGAGCAACGGTTGCTGCTTCCACGCGCCGGGCTGGAGGTTGTCGACCGCCTTGACCAGGTCCGGCCCGCCGGCCTTGGCCGCCATGGCGAGCAGCGGGTCGTTCAGGTACTCGGGGTACTTGCCCTGGTAGGTCCAGGGCGCGATACCGGCCTTCTTGATCTCGGCGCAGAGCGCGAGCATGCCCTCCCAGGTGGTCGGGTACGTCCAGCCGTGCCGGTCGAACAGCGGCTTGGAGTACCAGAGGCCCCAGGTGGTGTAGGTGAAGTTGAGCGCGTACACCTTCCCGTCGAGGGTGCCGTCCTCGATCACGCCCGGCAGGAGGGTGTCGCGTACCTTGCGGGCGGGGTCGTGCAGCGACGGCGCGTCGAGCAACTCGGTCAGGTCGGTGAGCTTCTTCGCAGCGACCAGGGTGGCGAGGTCGAGCCGGCCGGCGCCGGTGTTGTCGACCACGTCCGGCGGGGTGTCGGCGACGAACCGGGGCTGCAACGCCTCGCCGACCTTCTGGATGCCCTTGTGGTCGACAGTGGAACTGGGAAACCGCTGCTGGTAGAGCGTTTCGGCGTTGATCGCGTACTCGTCGCCGTACCCGCCCTTGAAGATGACCACTTCGAGCGGGGCCTTGTCGGGTGCACCGAGCGGGTTGTCCGCGCTGGTCGGGCCCTTGTTGTCAGCGGAGGGACTCTCGTCGCCGCTGCTGGTCACGCACCCGGTCAGGGCCGGGGCGGCCAGGCCGATGGCGGCAGCCTGTAGGACGGTGCGTCGGTTGGGACGGCGTACGACCGGGGTGGAAGAGGGGTCCATGGTCGGCGGCCTCGCCTTCTGTTAGGCGGTGCGTCGGATACGCCCGGCGTACCGCGCCTCGAGTGCGTTGTTGTGGGTGTCGCCGCCGGGAACGTTCGCCGACAGGTAGATCGGCGGGGTCTGGCCGGCGGCGAGCAGGTGCGCGACGACCTCGGTGACGATCTGCTGGGCGAGCAGCGCTCCGGTGATCGAGGAGATGGCTCCGACGGCGCCGCCGCCGGGAATGGGCAGGGCGGCATCGCCGTACGGCGCGCCGTTGTCGAGTACAACGTCGGCGATGTCGGCCAGCCGCCGTCCCGAGGGATGCCTCGACTCGACGCGGCTGGTGTGGTCGAGCGAGGTGATCCCGATGAGCCGGTGCCCCCGATCCTTGGCCAGCAGGGCGAACTCGACGATGACGCCGTTGACCCCGGAGTTCGAGGTGAGTACGAAGACGTCGTCGGGCTTGACCGGGGCCAGCTCGTACAGCCGGTGGGCCACCGAGGGGTCCCGTTCGAGCAGCGGATCGTCGAGTACGGCCCGGTCGGCGCCGCCGTAGAGGACGAGGTCCCGCAGTGCGATCTTGTTGGTGGGTACCAGACCACCGGCCCGTCCGGCGATCTCCATGGAGAGGGCCTCGGAGTGCCCGCAGCCGAACGCCTGCACCACCCCGCCCTGGTCGAGGGCGGTGGTGATCAGGTCGGCCGCGGCCCGTACGCCGTCGGTCTGGGTCCGGGTGACCCGCTCGATCGCCGTGGTGACGGCGGCGAGGTAGGCCGGTGCGCTGATGGTGGTGATGGTCATGACCCCTCCGTGGTTTTGACACGTCGACGGGCCGCCCGTTGCGACTCGTCCGGCAGCCGGTGGGCGTCGACGGCGCGTGCGGTGACCTCGAACGCCTCGGTGGTCCGCTGGTACGTCCGCTGCGCGACCGCGACGTAGATCAGGTCGAGCACCAGCAGTTGGGAGTGCAGGGCCGAGAGCGCCGCCAGCCGAAACGTCGTCTCCTGTACGGCGGTCGTCATGACCACGTCGGCGACCTCGGCCAGCGGCGAACGGGGAAACGAGGTGACCGCCACGGTGAGCGCCCCGTGGTCGGCGGCCTCGGACAGGACCTCGATCACCTCGCGGGTACGCCCGCTGTGCGACAGCCCGATCGCGACGTCGCCGGGGCCGAGCAGGGCGGCGTTGGTGAGCGCGCTGTGTGCGTCGGCCCGGTGCCAGACCGGGATCCGGATGCGTTCCAGCCGGAAGGCCATCTCCCGCGCGGCGTTGCCGGAGCTGCCGAAGCCGAACAGGTCGACCCGCTCGGCCTGCGCCACGGCGGCGGCGACCCGGTCGACGGCGGCGAGGTCGACCTGACCGGCGGTGTCCTGGATGGCTCGCGCGTCGGCGCTGGCGACGACTTCGAGGAGGTGGTCGAGGGGGTCGTCGGGTCCGATCTCCCGGTCGATGTCGGTGTCCCACCGGGCCTGGGCCGCCCGTCCGGTCTCGGTGGCGATGGCGACCCGGAGCTGGGCATAGCCCCGGTAGCCGAAGACCCGGCAGAACCGGGTGACGGTGGCGGTGGAGGTGCCGGCGCGCTCGGCCAGGTCGATGATCGTCGCCCGGGCGGCCTCCTCCGGGGCGATCAGGATCTGCTCGGCGACCCGCTGCAGGGCGACCGGCAGCGCACTCAGCTCGGTGCGCACCCGGCCCAGCAGTCCGCTCTCCTCCATCAACATTCCTTTCACCGTTACGTGTTGGTGAGAAAAACTATGACCACAGTGGCGCATACGTCAATACCTTTAACTTTTTCGATCCATACCCTTGTGGTCGACGACCGCCAGCCCGCACCATCGGCAGGGTGACCACTCCCCTCGTCCTCGGCGTCGATGCCGGAGGCACCGCGACCCGCGTGGTCGTCGCGACCCTCGACGGCCGGATCGTGGGCCGGGGCCGGGCCAGCGCCGGCAACCCGATCGCCACCGACCCGGCGGACACCGCCGCCGCACTGGGCGCCGCCATCGGATCCGCGCTCACCGGCCACGACCCGAGCCGGGTCATCGCCGGGGTGGTCGGACTGGCCGGAGTGTCGAGACTGGACGATCCAGCGGTCGCCGCCGGATACGCCGGCCACTGGTCCCGGGTCGGGTTGACCTGCCCGATGCGGCCGGTCGGCGACGCTGCGGTGGCGTTCGCGGCCGGCACCCCGGCCGACACCGGCACGGTGCTGGTCGCCGGCACCGGCGCGGTCGCCGCCGTGGTGCACGAGGGCACCGTGACCCGGACCGCCGACGGCCTCGGCTGGCTGCTCGGCGACGAGGGTTCCGGATACTGGCTCGGTCTGACCGCCCTCCGGGCAACCGCACGGGCGCTCTACCGGGGCGAACCGGTCGAGCCGGGAACCCTGAGCGGGGCCATCTGCGACCGGGTCGGGGCGACGGCGCCGAACGCCTTCGTGACCAGGGTCTACGAACTCGGCCGTGACCAGGTCGCGGAGATGGCACCGGCGGTGACCGGCAGCGCCCGGTCCGGGGACCCGGTCGCCGTCGACATCGTGGAGACCGCCGCGCGCCGACTCGCCGACACCCTGGTGTCGCTGCACCCGGCCCCCGGGCCGGTGGTGCTCGCCGGTGGCGTACTCACCGGGGTGCCGGAGATCCGGGCCGGCGTCCAGCAACGGTTGGCCGCCTGGCTGGGCAGACCCGGCGTGATCGCCGGTGACGGCGCGTCCGGCGCCGCCTGGCTCGCCATCCGCCAGGCCCTCCCCCGGTACGCCCCCAGCCAGCCACAGAACCCCGAAGCAGCCGACCACACCCACGCCCGTCTGCTCGGCGGCACCTGAACGCCTACCCTGTCGGGTCCTGCCTCGGCCTCGCCGATCGCGCGTGCGAGCGGCTGCGCTCGACGTACTGCTCGGCGGTGCGCCGCAGGTCGGCGCGCTCCGGGTCGGTCAACGACCGGCGGACCTTCGCCGGCACTCCGGCGACCAGTGAGCCGGGCGGCACGACCGTTCCGGCCAGCACGACCGCCCCGGCGGCGACCAGTGACCCGACACCGATCCGGGCACCGTTGAGCACCACCGCGCCCATTCCGACCAGTGCGCCGTCCTCGACCACGCAGCCGTGCAGGACGGCACGATGCCCGACCGAGACGCCGGTGCCCACGATGGTGGGGAAGCCCGGATCGGCGTGCACCACGCATCCGTCCTGGATGTTGCTGCCCGCCCCGATGGTGATCTGCTCGGTGTCGCCCCGGAGTACGGAGCCGTACCAGACGCTCGCGTCGGGAGCGAGGTGGACCGAGCCGATCACCGCACTGCCCGGCGCCACCCAGGCGGTCGGATCGATCTCGGGACGCCGGTCGAGGTAGTCGTACACCAACGGCTCACCCGACACGGTTTCCTCCCTGGCCGGTCGCGGCGAGGCACCGCCACCAGGGCGGAATCGTATCGAACCCCGCTGGGCACGCCGTCGACCAGCGGTCCGGCCGTACGCCGGAAGCCCGGCACCCGATCGGCGCAGGAAACGGCATCGCCGCGCTGGCACACTTGCGGCATGGTCGACTGGTTCACGCAGACCGAGGCGGGCAGTGGCGTCATCCGGATCTCGGAACCGCACGTCAACGAACTGTTGTCGGCGAACTTCTGGTGGTTGCGCGGTAACGATCGTGACATCGTGGTCGACGCCGGGCTCGGTGTCGTCGCCTTGCGGGAAGCGATCCCGAGCATGTTCGAACGCGATCCGATGGTCCTGCTCACCCACGCGCACCTGGATCACGTCGGTGGGGCACCTGAGTTCGCCGACCGGGCCGCCCATTCCGCAGAGGCGGGGCTCCTGGCGGCGGGTGTACCCGCGAGCCTGTACGGCGCGGAACTCTACGACAAACTCGGGATCGACGCAGCGGGAGAACCCGTCCCGGAACTCATGATCGACGTTCTTCCCCGTCCCGGCTACGACCCGGCCGCGTACCGCATCGAACCCATGACCATGAACCGCACGCTCGACGACGGCGACGGAATCGACCTGGGCGGGCGGGTGCTGACCGTGCTGCACCTTCCCGGCCACACACCGGGAAGCATCGCCCTGCTGGAGGAGCGCACCGGGACCCTCTATTCCGGCGACATCATCTACGACGGTGCCCTGATCGACGACCTGCCGAACTCCGACGTGGCTGCCTACCGGCGAAGCATGGAGTTCCTCGCCGACCTCGACGTGTCCGTCGTCCATCCCGGCCACGGGCACAGCTTCGACAGGACACGCCTGCGCCAGTTGGCCGAGACCTACCTGCGCAGGAAAGCGTAGCGTTACTCGTCCGTCACTTCGTCCGTGGTCATGCGGCAGCCGTTGTCATCTCGGCATTACAGGCGGAATCGATCAACTGCTCACCGGCTCACCGGCGCGGTACACGCCGAGCGGGCGACGCAGGAGCGTGATGTCGCTCGTCGGGTCGCCGTCCGCGATCAGTAGGTCGGCGTCGAATCCGGGGCGGATCCGCCCCTTGCGCTGCCCCAGGCCACACACCTCAGCGCCGACCGAGGTGGCCGCGGCGAGGGCTGCGGTGGCTGGGATGCCGCAGGCGACGTACTCGACGAGGGTCTCCGGCAGGATTCCGTGCGGCTTCGCTGGGCCGAGGCCCGCGTCCGACCCGGCCACCAGGCGGACCCCGGCCCGGTGCAGGGTCGCTGCGCCGGCGCGGAGCGCGGCCTCGCTGAGCCCCGCCCGCGCTGCCATCGCCACCACCTCCGGCGGCGTGACCACGGCCGGGTCGGTGCCGAGCGTGGCACAGACCGCCACCCCGGACGCGGCCAGGCGGTCCGCGATCGCGTCGGAGACGTGGACGCCGGTCGCGGTCACGCACGTGCAGTGCTCGATGCCGTCGACACCGACGCGCAGTGCCTGCTCGACCGCGCTGAGCGCGTGCGCGTGTGCGGTCACCGGTAGGCCCAGCTCGTGCGCCCGGGTCACCGCGGCGGTCAGCTCCTGGTCGGTGAACTGCGGCCGGGTGACGTCGGTGCCGGGGGTGAACACCCCGCCGCTGGCCATGACCTTCACCAGGTCGGCGCCAGCCGCCGCGAGCAGCCGCACGGCCTCGCGGATCCCGTCGACGCCGCTCGCCTCGCCCCCCATGGACGAGCAGTGTCCGCCGACGCTGGTAACCGGCGCACCCGACCCCACCACCGTCGGCAGGTCGTCGCGTACCTCCCGGTCCCGCCACCGGAGCACGGCGCCGCGCCGGTCGCCCAGGTCCCGTACGGTGGTGACCCCGGCCGCCAGGTGCGCGCGCAGCGACGCCTCGACGACCGCGTCGAGATCCGTCTCGGGACGCCCGGCGAGCCGGCCGAGCGCGTCGGGCCCGGCATCGGCGCACAGGTGCACGTGCGCGTCGACCAGGCCGGGCAGCACGGTGCCGTCCGGCTCCTCGCATACCGGCCAGCCCTCCGGCGCCTCGACCCGACCCCGGTGCACGTCGGCGATGCGCTCCCCGTCCAGCAGGATCAGCACCCCGCCGTCCACCAGCCGCTCGCCGTCGAACATCCGCGCCGCCCGGACAGCATGCCTCGCCATCGACCCTCCCCCGTTGCACACAACCGTTCCGGCCAGACTGTCAGCTGACGGCGCTCCGCGCACGGAACCCTGGTCAGCCCAGGGGGATTTCGTCGGTGCACGGTGGCGTGACCGCCTGGTCCTAAACTCCTGCCGTGTTCGAGTACCACGGGTGGATCACGCTTCGCTCGACGGCCGAAGCTGTCGACGACGATCCGCCGCTCCGCTTCGAGGAGATTCAGGACCTGGTGAACGACCTCGCCGGCCATGGGTTGACGGACCTTCGGCCGATCAACGGCGAGTATTACGTCCACCTCGGCGGGTTTCCCAACCACCGCGGCACGCGAGGTTCTGAGGTGATCGATCTGTTCACGAAGATCGGGCAGCTTGCCCCCGGGTCGTATGGGCTGCTGTACGTCCACGACGACGAAGATCCGGAGCACGAGCTGAACTTCCGCGTCTTCCGGCTGGTCCGAGGAACTGTCACGGAACATCCGGACCACCTCCTGTCGCCGGTCATCCCCACCCTGGAAGATGAGTACATCGGCTGACCGCCTCGCGCGGCCGGATGGGTAGACATGATCTTGGTTCATGCGCATGGCTGTCGACCAGGCGCTCGCCGCGAACCGCGCCAACTGGGACGAGCGGGTCCCGTCGCACCTCGTCGCGTACGGGGTGGACGAGTTCGTGACGGATCCCCGGCGACTGACCCCGGTCATGCAGGAGGATCTAGCGCTCCTGGCACCGCACCTGCCCGGCAGCACATCAGCCGGCAGATCGCTCGTTCACCTACAGTGCCACCTCGGACTGGACACGCTGTCATGGGCGCGGTGCGGCGCGGCGGCAACCGGGATTGACTTCTCTCCGGCCGCCATCGAGACAGCCCGAGGAATCGCTGATCGCGCCGGCGTACCGGCGCGGTTCATCGTGAGCGATGTCGACAACGCGGCACGCGTGTGCGGCGAGCGGTACGACATCGTGTACACCGGCGTCGGCGCGCTGTGCTGGCTACCCGACCTGGGTGCCTGGGCACATACCATCGCCGACCTGTTGCGGCCTGGCGGTGTGTTCTACTTGCGCGAGGTGTGTTCTACGTGCGCGATGCGCATCCCCTGCTCGCCAGGTGGACCAGGAACGTTCGAGTCGCGAGCTGGTCGTTACGCAGCCGTACTTCGGCACCGGAACTCCGCTGCGCTACGAGGACGGCACCACCTATGCCGACGACCGGGTCCGGCTGAGCAACGCCGTCACCTTCGAATGGCCACACTCCATGTCCGAGATCATCCAGTCTCTGCTCGACGCAGGATTGACCCTGAACTCCCTGGCCGAACACCGGCACATACCCTGGCAGGCACTGCCCGATGGTGCGGACCGAACGCGGGTGGGCTCTGCCCGAGCACCGTGAGCGTCTGCCGCTCACCTTCTCGTTGGTCGCGACCAAACCCGCCTGACCGGTACCGCAATGCACAACCGGATCCGCTATGACGTGACGACAACTCCGCCAATCCCGGTGCGCCCGGCCGGCGCGCCTACGAGCTCGACCGTGACACCGGCGCGCACTCGTTCCCCGAAGATGTCGACGATGGCGTCCGTGACGCCGGAGACGAGGCGGGCAACGATCTCGTCGGCGTCGGGTCGACTGAACGCCGCCTCCTTGATGCCGAACATGACGCTGGGCGAGGGTGCCTCTGCCGGCACGCCGCCGATGCCCCATCGGTCGGGCGGCAGGCCGATCAACTTCACCACCGCGATGCTTCGGGCCCACTCCCCGTAGACGGCGACGACCGCGTCGGTCAGTTTCTGAATCAGTGCGGTCTCACGGCCGACCAGGTCGCTCTCCAGCACGTGAACGCTGAGGTGGGGCATACGATCCTCCGTGGACGGCTTTGACGGCAAATCATCTTTGAGAACAAAGCTATTGGGGAGGTGGTCGGATGTCAACGCCCGACACCACGGACGACACGGTCAGGGAGTTGCTCCTGGTGATGCCGAGGCTGGTCGGCAGGGTCAAACGTCTGCCGTTGCCGGAACAGCTACGGTCACTCGACCTCGCACCGAGGCACTTGTCGATGCTGTCCCTGCTCCTGCTCGACGGCCCGCTGAGCGTCTCTCAACTGGCCGGGATGCTGGGTGTGGCACCGACCACGGTCAGCTTGATCGTGAGCGATCTGAGCCGCAAAGGAGTCTTGGTACGGCGCGAGGCCGACGCCGATCGACGACGCCGCATCATCGACATCAGCCCGGACAGCCGTCCCGCCATCGCCCAATGGCTGTCCCCGGGCGCCCAGGCATGGCGACACGCGCTCGCGCCGCTGAGCCCAGCACAACAACGGATATTCGTCGACACCCTGCTCCGGTACGAGGCGGCCGTGGCAACCCCCACGCAGGCGGCACCAGGGCGCGGTTAGAAGCGCATCGCGTACGGATCGGAGCAGTTTGCTGCCGAGGTCACGCCGACATCGTCGGGTCAGGATGGCGGGCGCAGCCCGGCGCGACGCCGAACATCGACCTCAACCATCAACTAATGATCGACGTCCTGATCTCGCCCGTGCATCGCATCGTGGGCGCGGCCCGCGCTCGCCTCGACGGATCGCTCTTGCATATGGTGGCTCATGCCTCATATCTTCGATCGCCGCTGCTGTCAGCCAACATCTGCTCGTCGGCACAACCGGAAGCACCCCCGCCTGGACGTACCGCCGCTGATGTTCGCGAAGGGTGATGAGCGCTCCGACGTCGACGCGCGCGGTCGGCGGCAGATCCAGATGTCTGATCACGCCTGGCGCCTGCCTGCATTTGGGCGAAGTCATGGCACGGGTTGAAGCTGAACGAGGATCATCCAGTTGTCACCATCGGCGTGGTACGTCGCCCGGGCCCGGTATTCGCTCGGGCGCAGATCGACCACGAGGTGGTTGTCTGGCTCCAACTCCGCCCCGGGCCACGCCGAATCGAACATCACAACTGGCCCGTCCACGACCCAGCGGACATCTTCATCCGCGTTCCAATTCACGCCATCACGTATCGCTCGGCGCGCCGCGCTCACCAGGTCGTCTTCCTTGTACGCCGCTGCCCACCGCAGGAGCAGCCGTTCCGACGGTAGGTACGTCGTCATGGCCGGCTCGTCGCCCAGAACAAGCGCCTGCCGCTGGCCGATGGCGACCACGCCGAGGTAACCGTCAATCGCGCACGCCCGACCGTAGTCCCCCAGCTCTCCACGGGACCACCCGCACTATGAGCACCGCCCCACAGCGATAGCGCCGATTGCGGCGAAGCGCGCCACCAACCCGCAGCGCAGGGGCATGACCAGCGACTACGACCCGCGAGCCCTCAGCGGATCGTGAAGCGGATGTCCTGCTGGAATGCTAGGCGGCATCCCGCTGGTCCAGCCACTTCAGAATCGCCTCGGTCGTTTCCTGCGGCATTTCCTGCTGGATCCAATGACCGCAGTCCAGTCTGACCACTTCCACATTCGGCACGAATTCCGTCAGTCTTCCAGCCCTCGCGACCGTGTCACGGTCGCCGTAGATCATGAGGGTGGGCTGTCGGATGATCGGGTCCACGTCCGCCAGCAGGCGCCAGTTGCGGTCCAGGTTTCGGTACCAGTTGATTCCGCCCGTGAACCCTGTTGATTCGAAGGCGGAGACGAAGACAGCCAGTTCGCTGTCACTCATGACGGGGTCACCGAGGGGGGTTTCCGCTCTAGCGAGGTTAATCAACGCATTGCCCGGCTGAGGCGCTGCGAGGGGCACGTTCTTCCGGTACAGGTTCCGAAGGAACTGGAACGTGTTCTCCCCGAACACGGCGTCGGCGACCCCCGGCTGCCGGTTGAAGTGGACGAAGTAGAAGTCGGCGCCGAGCACGGCCTCCATGACCTCGATCCAGGGGATCTGTCCGCGCTCCTGGTAGGGCACGCTCAGCGCTACCACGCCGTTGACCCGGTTCGGGTGCAGCAAGGTCAGGCCCCAGACGACGAATGCGCCCCAGTCATGGCCGACGAAGGTGGCATCCTCGTAGCCGTAGTGATCGAGGAGGGCGACGAGGTCACCCGACAGGTGCTCGATGTCGTAGTCCGTCACTCCGGCGGGACGGAACGAGTTGCCGTAACCCCGCTGGTTCGGGACGATGACGTGGTAGCCCGCCGCGGCCAGGGCCGGCACCTGATAGCGCCAGGAAAAGGCGTGCTCCGGCCAGCCGTGACAGAGCACGATGGGCCTCCCGGCATTTTCTCGGCCCGCTTCGAAGACTTCGAGTTCCACACCGTTGACCGAAATGAGGGTGGGCTCGGGAAAATCGATTGTCATGCCGGCATCATGCCGACCGATACCGGTCACCTCCTGACCGGTTTTGTGTGGGAGTGTTGCCGACGTGCGAGCTGACCGGTTGATGGCCATCCTCCTCCTGCTGCAACACCGCGAGCAGGTGACCGCAGCGGAGGTCGCCCGGGAGTTGGAAATCTCCGAGCGCACTGCCCGCCGCGACCTCGACGCCCTGGGCATGGCCGGCGTGCCCGTGTACTCCACGCAGGGCCGGGGCGGCGGCTGGCGCCTCGTGGGCGGCGCCCGCACCGACCTGTCCGGGTTGACCGCGGGTGAGGCCCGCGCCCTGTTCCTGGTCGCCGGCCCTGCCTCGTCTGTCACGCCAGCCGTGAAAGCGGCGCTGCGCAAGCTCGTCCATGCCCTGCCGGAGCCGTTCCGGGTGCAGGCCGAGGCGGCGGCGTCGTCGCTCGTCATGGACCCGCAACGATGGGGGTCGAGCCGGGCCGAGCCTCGACCGCCTCGCTTCCTCGACGAGCTCCAGGACGCGGTGATCCGCGGCGTCCAGGTCCGGCTCGGCTATGTCGATCGCGAAGGCACCGCAACTGAGCGAACCGTCCACCCGCTGGGCATCGTCGCCAAAGGCCCGTCGTGGTACCTCGTCTCCAGCACCGAGGCCGGTCGGCGGACCTTCCGGATCGACCGCGTGTCGTCCGTCACCCCGACCGGCGATCCCGTGCAACGGCCCGATGACTTCGACCTCGCCGAAAGCTGGCGCGCGATCGCGGACGAGGTCGAACGCAAGCGAACACCCCTCGAGGCCCGGGCGATGTGCGCGCCCCATGGGATAGGCGTGCTCCGGATGGGGTTCGGCGGTCGGCTCGAGGTGGGAGGTTCCACGACCGACGGCCGCATCGAGGTCGTGATCCGCGGCAACGACGAGTACATACTCGCCGGCGAGCTTGCCGGGCTGTTCGAATGGATCGAGGTGACCGGTCCTCCGGGTGTGCGGGACCACCTGGCCTCGATCGGCAACGCGCTCGTCGAGCGATACGGCTCAGACCGGCACGGACGTCGCGCGGCAGAACGATAACCGAGGTCATCAGGTTCCACAGCACCGATGAACTCCGACTGCCCGCACGACACTAAGACGTCAGGCCGGGCGCTTGGTGATCTCTACGGGGCCATCCCCCATCAGGACGCCATCTACAGCGCGACTCCACCGGCGGTGGAGTTCGTTGTCGCGGTGCTCGACGCCCCGCGCACGCTCGCGCCGGTGGCGGCGCGAGGTGGTGTCGGCGCTGTACCGATGCGGGCCGCGTTGCTGGATTGGTTGACGTCGGTTATGGATGCGGTGGCGGTCTCGGGTGAGGCTGTGTCGGGTGAGGGGGTGGACGTCGACGCGTGCCGTGCCGCTCGCCCGCGTGTCTTTCGCGCCGCGTGGGCGGTGCGTGAGGATCCTGATCCGGTGATCGTGCGTGCCGCGCTGGGCACGCTGGCATGTCTGCTGGACGACGGGTCAGAACTCAAACGCCACCGCCCCGAGGTGGCGGCCTGGCTGGGTGAGCATGCTCTGGCTCGCTCTGACCGGGGTATCCGTGTCCTGGCGGTTTTGACTCTCACGTCCTGGGCGTACGACACCTCGCCGGTTCTTCGCGACGATCCGGATGCCGTGGTACGGGCAACCGCCGCGCTCTCGCCCGCCTTTGCTGTCAAGCCGGAGGGGACCCGGGCGCTACTCGATGTTCTGTCCAATCCGGCCGATGCAGCCTGGTGTCAGCAGGTTCTTCCGTATTTCGGGCGGATCTTCCCGTTCAAGCTGCTGCCTGTGGCGACCGACCGGGCGACGCTGGATGAACTCGTAAGGGCTTTGGGGCTGCTCCTCGCCGAACCACCCGATGGCACGTACGCCGGCGACTGGGGTGCAAGGCTGCGTGCGAAGGCGTTCCCGGGCGGGTTCCCTCCCCCGCAGCCGCTCGACGCGACTCAGCAGGCACTGTTGGACCTGGTCGCGATGCACTGTTTCGGTCCAGCCGCCCCGCCACGTCGGTTCACGGCCGACACCCGGATGGCGCTGCGCGGTCTCGTGCCAGGCGGCCAGGTCTCCCAAGGCGCGGCAACCGCAGAATGGTGACCAAGCCGGGCAGCGCGCACGACCAAGCAAGTCAGCCGCATAGCCACGCTGCTCCCGGAATTCGTCAGCACCTCGCGTCTCCGCCCATCGGCATGACCGGCGGTTGAGTCACACCTCTTTACGATGCGTAGCGTGCGGATTGCGGCACGACCAGAAGCCCTCGCACCTGGACGCATCACTGCTGACGGTCGCTGAGGGTGACGGACGCTCTGGCGCCACCGCGCGCGGTCGGCGGCTACTTATCTACTGGTGTTACGACCGCAGCCCGGCCAGGCTTGGTCGAGGTGACCGGCGGGGTCGCTCTTTCGGCGGCTGCCCACCGT
>NZ_JBSGCD010000058.1:0-27319 GCF_053601675.1 Micromonospora sp. NPDC004704
AGAGCTTCAGACTGCGGTCGATGGTGACGCAGCCGAAGTCCATCGCCACGGTTGTCGTGGTCTTCTCCGACCGGGTGCCGGGGTCGTCCACGCCGCCGGTCCAATGCTGTACCGACGGTGCACCCCGGCCGGACCCGCGCCTTCCTCGGTGCGACGGGTCCGGCCGGGCTCCGCCTCAGCTCAGTCCGGCGAGCTGATCGCGGCCGAGCGCGCCGTCGACGACCGCGACCCGGTGCCGTCGACTGATCCGCTGCCCGGCCGGGATCGTCAGCGTCTGCCGGTAGGCCAACGCGATGTTGACCCCCGGATAGCCGTAGGCGCGGGTGAACCACACGTCACCCTCGCCCAACCCGGAGAAGACCAGGGTGTACGGGGCACCGCCGGCACCCTCGCCGACCAGGGCGAGCCACGGTTCGGTGGTCCCGTTGACCTGGTCCTCGCCCTCGCCCGTGGCGGTGAGGACCCGTACCGTGCCGAGCGCCGCCCGCCAGAAGAACCCGCCGTACCCGGCCCCGTCGGGGCGGCCGTTGGTGGCCGGGCTGCCCAGGGTGACGTCCCGGTCCGCGGGTGCGGTCAGGCTGTACGCGAAGTCGAGCAGCCAGGCGTCGTCACGGCCGGCGATCGCCCCGGCGGACACGGTCCGGTCCTCGGTGAGCAGCAGCCCCCCGTCGGTGCCGAGCCAGCGCAGGCGCTGGCCGAAGCCGTTGTCCGCCTGCCGTCCCCAGCTCTCCGGCACGATCCGTCCGTGGTCGTCGAGCCAGGTGTAACCCTGGTCGCGGACGTAGGTCCTGCCGCCCCAGAGGTTGTAGCCGTTGACGTCCTGGATACCGACGGAGACGCCGAGGTGGTGCGGATGGTCCTCGGGCAGGATGTCGGTGACCACCACCCCGCCAAGCGTCCGTACGGGATGCAGGTACGGCCGGGGCGACAGTCGCGGGTCGAGGTCGGGCGTGGGGACGTACTCGGCGACGGTCTCGCCGCGTACGCGCAGCCGGGTGGTGGTGGTTCCGTGGCTCATCTGTCCGCCTCTCGTGGTCGACCACCCTCGCGGCGGCCGACCAGCCAGGTACGAATTGGAAAGCGCTTGCCCCCGATCGGCGCCACCCTACCGGGCGCGGCCGGGCGACTGCTGCCGGTAGGGTCTGCGCCACGACGCGCGACCGGTGGCACGGGGATCGATCCGGCGACGCTATTCTTGACACGTTTCAGTCGGTGCGGACCAGCCCGACTGCGAAAGGAGGCGACGGTGGCGGGACCAGCCGTGAGCATCCGTGACGTGGCCACCCGCGCGGGTGTGTCGGTCGGCACGGTTTCCAACGTGCTCAATCGGCCCGACATCGTCGCGGCGTCGACCCGTACCCGTGTGCTCGCCGCGATCAGCGATCTCGGCTTCGTGCCGAACGACGCGGCCCGGCAGTTGCGCCGGGGCCGGGGACGCACCCTGGGCCTGGTCGTGCTCGACGTGGCGAACCCGTTCTTCACCGACGTCGCCAAGGGCGTCGAGGAGGCCACCGGCGCCGCCGGGATGGCGGTCATCTTCTGCAACAGCGACGGCGATCCGGTACGCGAGAGCGCCTATCTGGACCTGCTGGAGGAACAGCGGGTGCAGGGCGTACTGATCACCCCGGTCGACGACGCGAACGAGCGGCTGGTGCGGCTGCGCGACCGGGGCGTACTGGTGGTGCTGCTGGACCGACGCTCGAACCGGCCGGACGTCTGCTCGGTGTCGGTCGACGACCGGCTCGGCGGCGAGCTGGCCGCCCGGCACCTGGTCGAGACCGGACACCGGCAGATCGCCTTTGTCGGTGGGCCGTGGCGGCTGGAGCAGGTCCGCGACCGCTACGCCGGTGCGGTGCACGCCCTGCGTGAGGCCGGGTTGGACGAGGACCGGTTGCGCCGGTTCGACACCCCGAGCCCGACCGTGGCCGCCGGCCGGGACGCCGCCGCCCGGATCCTGGGCCAACCCCGTTCGGCCCGCGCCACCGCGGTCTTCTGCGCCAACGACCTGCTCGCCCTGGGGGTGCTGCAGGAACTGACCCGGCAGCAGGTCCGGGTGCCCGAGGAGATCGCCCTGGTCGGGTACGACGACATCGAGTTCGCCGCCGCGGCGGCGGTGCCGCTGTCCTCGGTCCGCCAGCCCCGTCAGCGGCTCGGGCGTACCGCGGCGGCGCTGATGCTGGAGGAGTCGAACGAGCCCGAGGTGCACCAGCACCAGCAGGTGATCTTCGAGCCGGAACTGGTGGTCCGCGAATCCAGCCGGTACACCCGCCGGGAGAGCTGAACCCCGGCGACTCCTGCCCGCCGACGACGCAGCCGGTGGCCCGTGTGACATGACGGGGTCGACGCCGGGCTTCGTTTCCTTGACATCCCAGCGCGGTCGCTCGTAGTTTGAGGGCGGGATTATTGAAACGGTTCACAAACTAAGGGGGCCCGGTGCGGAGAGTCTGCTTCGTCCTACGGGTACGACCCGACCGGCTGACCGAGTACACCGCGCGCCACGCCGCCGTCTGGCCGGACATGCTGGCCGCGCTCCGGGACGCCGGTTGGTACGACTACTCGATCTTCCTGCACACCGACGGACTGCTGGTCGGACACTTCCGTACCGACGACCTGGCCGAGTCGCTCGCCGCGATGGAACGTACCGAGGTCAACGCGCGGTGGCAGGCGGAGATGGCCCCGTTCTTCGAGGGACTCGACGGGCGTCGCCCGGACGAGGGCTTCACCGTCCTCACCGAGATCTTCAACCTCGACGCCCAACTCGACGCCCTCACCCCCGCCTCGGCCGGCCCCGCCGCGCCCGCACCCGCCGCATCCGCACTCGATTCCACTCAGGAGCTATCGTGACCGCCACCGCAGCCTCGTCGGAGGTCCGGGCCGCCCTGCGCGGCCAGCGGATCGAGGTGCCCTCCTGGGCGTACGGCAACTCCGGCACCCGGTTCAAGGTGTTCTCCCAGCCGGGTGTGCCGCGTACCCCGCAGGAGAAGATCGCCGACGCGGCGCAGGTGCACGCGTACACCGGGATCGCCCCGATCGTCTCCCTGCACATTCCGTGGGACCGGGTCGACGACTACGCCAAGCTCGCCGCGTACGCCGCCGACCTCGGGGTACGGATCGGCGCGATCAACGCGAACGTGTTCCAGGACGACGACTACCGGCTCGGCAGCGTCACCAACCCCGACCCGGCGATCCGGCGCAAGGCCCTGGGCCACCTGCTCGAGTGCGTGGACATCATGGATGCCACCGGCTCGCCGGACCTGAAGCTCTGGTTCTCCGACGGCACCAACTACCCCGGTCAGGACGACATCCGCTCGCGGCAGGACCGGCTCGCCGAGGCGCTCGCCGCGACCTACGAGCGGATCGGGGAGCACCAGCGGATCCTGCTGGAGTACAAGCTGTTCGAGCCGGCGTTCTACGTCACCGACGTACCGGACTGGGGCACCGCGTACGCGCACTGCCTCAAGCTCGGCGAACGGGCCCAGGTGGTGATCGACACCGGGCACCACGCCCCCGGGACCAACATCGAGTTCATCGTGGCGTTCCTGCTGCGCGAGGGGAAGCTCGGCGCGTTCGACTTCAACTCCCGGTTCTACGCCGACGACGACCTGATGGTCGGTGCGGCCGACCCGTTCCAGCTGTTCCGGATCATGCACGAGATCGTCCGGGCCGACGCCCTGCGGGTCGAGTCGGGGGTGAACTTCATGCTCGACCAGTGCCACAACATCGAGCCGAAGATCCCCGGCCAGATCCGCTCTGTGCTCAACGTCCAGGAGGCCACCGCGAAGGCGCTGCTGGTCGACGCCGACGCGCTGGCCGCCGCCCAGGCCGCCGGTGACGTACTCGGGGCGAACGGGGTGCTGATGGACGCGTACAACACCGATGTCCGGCCGCTGCTCCGCGAGATCCGGGCCGAGCAGGGCCTCGACCCCGACCCGATGGCCGCGTACGCCCGGTCCGGTTACGCCGAGAAGATCGCCGCCGACCGGGTCGGCGGACAGCAGGCCGGTTGGGGCGCATGACCACCACCGGTGAGACAACCGACAACGGCACACACGAGGGGAAACCGAGCACAGCGATGGGTACGCATCCGGAGGTGGCCGCGCTGCTGGGGCGCAGTCACCGGATCGGCGCCGACCGGCGCAACACCAACTTCGGCGGGGGCAACGTCTCGGTCAAGGCCACCGGCGAGGACCCGGTCACCGGTACGCCGGTCGAGCTGATGTGGGTCAAGGGTTCCGGCGGCGACATCGGCACCCTCACCGAGGCCGGGCTGGCGGTGCTGCGACTGGACCGGCTCCGGGCCCTGGTCGACGTCTACCCGGGCGTCGAGCGCGAGGACGAGATGGTCGCCGCGTTCGACTACTGCCTGCACGGCAAGGGCGGCGCCGCGCCGTCGATCGACACCGCCATGCACGGCCTGGTCGACGTCGCCCACGTGGACCACCTGCACCCGGACGCCGGTATCGCGCTGGCCACCGCCGCCGACGGCGAGGAACTGACCCGACGTTGCTTCGGCGACCGGGTGGTCTGGGTGCCGTGGCGCCGGCCCGGCTTCCAGCTCGGCCTGGACATCGCCGCGCTGGCCCGGGACAACCCGCAGGCGATCGGGGTGATCCTCGGCGGGCACGGCATCACCGCCTGGGGCGCCACCAGCGAGGAGTGCGAGGCCCGGTCGCTCGAGATCATCGCCACCGCCGAGCGCTTCCTGGCCGAGCACGGCCGACCCGAGCCGTTCGGCCCGCTCCTGCCCGGTTACGGCGCTCTGCCGGCCGAGCAGCGCCGCGCCAAGGCCGCCGCCCTGGCCCCGGTCATCCGGGGTCTGGCCAGCACCGACGCCCGGCAGGTCGGGCACTTCACCGACGACGGGGCGGTGCTGGACTTCCTGGCCCGCACCGAACACCCCCGGCTCGCCGCGCTCGGCACCTCCTGCCCGGACCACTTCCTGCGGACCAAGGTCCGGCCGCTGGTGCTGGACCTGCCGGCGGACGCACCCCTGGAGCAGGCGGTGACCCGGCTGCGCGAGCTGCACGAGGCGTACCGCAAGGATTACCGGGCCTACTACGACCGGTACGCCGAGCCGGACTCCCCCGCCATCCGCGGTGCCGACCCGGCGATCGTCCTGGTTCCCGGCGTGGGCATGTTCAGCTTCGGCAAGGACAAGCAGACCGCGCGGGTGGCGGCCGAGTACTACCTGAACGCGGTCAACGTGATGCGGGGCGCCGAGGCGGTCTCCACGTACGCGCCGATCGACGAGTCGGAGAAGTTCCGGATCGAGTACTGGCTGCTCGAAGAGGCGAAGCTGCGCCGGCTGCCGGCACCGAAGCCGCTCGCCGGCCGGGTCGCGCTGGTCACCGGCGGCGGCTCCGGGATCGGGGCGGCGATCGCCCGCCGGCTCGGCGCCGAGGGTGCGGCCGTGGTGGTCGCCGACCGGGACGCAACGGCCGCCGCGACGGTCGCGGCCGAGATCGGCAACACCGACCGGGCCGTTCCGGTCACCGTGGACGTCACCGACGGCGCGGCGATCGAGGCCGCGTTCGCGTCGGCCGCCCTCGCCTTCGGCGGGGTCGACCTGGTGGTGAACAACGCCGGGCTGTCGGTGTCGAAGTCGCTCCTGGACACCACCGAGGCGGACTGGGACCTGCAGCACGACGTGATGGCCAAGGGTTCGTTCCTGGTCTCCCGGGCCGCCGCGCGGCTGCTGATCGACCAGGGCACCGGCGGTGACCTCGTCTACATCGTCAGCAAGAACGCCGTCTTCGCCGGCCCGAACAACGTCGCGTACGGGGCGGCCAAGGCCGACCAGGCACACCAGGTACGCCTGCTCGCCGCCGAACTCGGCGCGTACGGCATCCGGGTCAACGGGGTCAACCCCGACGGGGTGGTCCGGGGCTCCGGCATCTTCGCCGGTGGTTGGGGCGCCAAGCGGGCCGCGGTGTACGGCGTACCGGAGGAGGAGTTGGGCGCCTTCTACGCCCAGCGGACCCTGCTGAAGCAGGAGGTGCTGCCGGAGCACGTGGCGAACGCGGTCTTCGCGCTCACCGGCGGGGACCTGTCGCACACCACCGGGCTGCACGTGCCGGTCGACGCCGGCGTGGCCGCCGCCTTCCTGCGCTGAGCCACGACGATGGATGACCAGCGATGAGGAGTAACGCGTCGAGGTCGGCGGCGGTCGCCGCGGTCGACCTCGGCGCGTCCAGTGGTCGGGTGATGCTCGCCGAGGTCGACCGGGACCGGGTCACGCTGACCGAGGCGCACCGGTTCGACAACGGCCCGGTACGCCTGCCCGACGCCCTGCACTGGGACGCGTTGCGGCTGTACGCCGAGACGTTGACCGGGTTGCGGACCGCCCTGGCGCGCCGGCCCGACCTGGCCAGTGTCGGAATCGACTCCTGGGCGGTCGACTACGGCCTGCTCGACCCGGACGGTGCGCTGCTCGGCAACCCGGTGCACTACCGCGACCGGCGTACCGACGGGGTGCCGGAGCGGGTGGTGGCGGCGCTCGGGGCGCAGCGGCTCTACCGGGTGACCGGGCTGCAACTGCTGCCGTTCAACACGTTGTTCCAGCTCACCGCGGCACTCGGTACGCCCGCCCTGACGGCGGCGCACCGGATGCTGCTGGTTCCGGACCTGCTCTCGTACTGGCTGACGGGGGTGGCGGGCAGTGAGGTCACCAACGCCTCCACCACCCAACTGCTGGACGTACGGACCCGCGAGTGGTCGACCGAGCTGATCGAGCAGGCCGGTCTCCCGGCACGGATCTTCGGCCCGCTGCGCCGTCCGGGCGACCACGCCGGGGAGTTGCTGCCCGAGGTCGGGGAGGCGATCGGGGCGACCTGGCCGGTCCCGGTAACCACGGTCGGCTCGCACGACACCGCCTCGGCGGTGGTCGCGGTGCCCGCCGAGGGTGACCGGTTCGCCTTCATCTCCTGCGGCACCTGGTCCCTGGTCGGTCTGGAACTGACCGAGCCGGTGCTGTCCGGGGCGAGCCGGCGGGCGAACTTCAGCAACGAGGCCGGGGTCGACGGCACGATCCGCTACCTGCGCAACGTGATGGGCCTCTGGCTGCTCCAGGAGTCACTGCGCGCATGGCGGGCCGCCGGCCTGGACGTGGAGCTGACCGACCTGTTGGCGGAGGCGGCCCGGCGTCCGGCACTGGCCGCCGTGATCGACCCGGACGACCCGGAGTTCCTGCCGCCGGGTGACATGCCGGCCCGGATCACCGAGGCATGCGTACGGCTGGGGCAGCCTGCGCCGGCCGATCCGGCGGCGGTGGTCCGGTGCATCGTGGACAGCCTGGCGCTGGCCCACCGGGTCGCCGTCCGGCAGGCTCAGGAGTTGTCCGGTCGGGACGTCGACGTGGTGCACGTCGTCGGCGGCGGGGCCCGCAACGAGCTGCTCTGCCAGCTCACCGCCGACGCCTGCGGGCTGCCGGTGGTGGCCGGTCCGGTGGAGGCGACCGCGCTGGGCAACGCGCTGGTGCAGGCGCGGGCGCTCGGCGTACTCGATGGTGGGTTGGCTGATCTGCGGGCGGTGCCGCGCCGCGATCCGACGCTGCGCACGTACCGCCCGGCGCCCGGCGCCACCGCGGCCTGGCAGGCGGCGGCGGACCGGATCGGCCGACCGGGCTGAGACCTCCCGCGGGAGGGGTGCCCGCGGGTACGGGAAGGGGGTGCCGTGTCTCGTGCGGTGACACGGCACCCCGCCCCCCGATGGGCGGGAGATTCGTCCGGGGGAAGACCTTGTTCCGGAACCGTCCCAAAGCATTGACTCTGGGCAATAGAAGAGTCAAAGTGATGCCAGAGAGCGCTCTCACTACCCAGTTCGACACTCGTCCGTAACCCGTCCGACACAAGCTCCGGTGCGACCGACGATGCCCGTTCGGCGCCGCCACCGGCACAGCGGAGTCGGGCGCCACCACACCCCACCTACGGACGTTGCACCGGTGGCGACTCCCACGCCGCTCTCCTGCCCATGCCCCGAAGGAGCCCCATGCACCCGGTCGCACCACCAACCCGTTCCAGACCACGCCGCCTGCGTCTCGCCACCGTGCTCACCACACTCGTCGCACTCGTCGGCACCTACCTCGCGGTCGGCGTCGGCCCGGCCGCCGCCGCCGAGGTAACGCTCTCCCAGGGCCGTCCCGCCACCGCGTCCTCGGTCGAGGGCGGCTACGCCGCCAGCGCCGCCGTCGACGGCAACGGCGGAACCCGCTGGTCCAGCGCCTTCAGCGACCCGCAGTGGATCCAGGTCGACCTCGGCTCGGCCCGCGCGATCAGCCGGGTGGCGCTGAACTGGGAAGCCGCGTACGCCACCGACTTCCGGATCCAGACCTCCAACGACGCGACCAACTGGACCACCATCCACACCACGGTCGCCGGCACCGGTGGCAGCAAGAGCATCGCCGTCTCCGGCAACGGCCGGTACGTCCGGCTGCACTCCACCAAGCGGGCCACCGCGTACGGGGTGTCGCTGTGGGAGTTCCAGGTGTTCGGTGACGACGGTGGCGCCCCGCCGCCGCCCCCGCCGAACGGGCCGATCGTCCGGGTGGCCGAGTTCCTGGCCGACTGCCCGTTCACCCGACGGCTGCCCGATGACCCGATCATCTACCCCGGTCTGGCCGGCGCCTCGCACATGCACAGCTTCTTCGGCAACCTGTCGACCGACGCCAACTCGGACTACACGAGCCTGGCCAACGCGGCCAGCAACTGCAACCCGTCGATCGACCTGTCGTCGTACTGGGTGCCGACGCTGTACAACAACAACGTGCCGGTGGAGCCGACCATCGTCACCTTCTACTACCTCGGTGAGGGCGTACGCGCCGACATCGTCGCGCAAACCCAACCGATGCCACTCGGCCTGAAAATCGTCGCCGGCAACGCCAAGGCCACCAGCGGCGACCAGAGCATCGCCCGCTGGTCCTGCCTGCACGCCGGACAGGTGCCACCGGGCAAAGACTTCGTCAACTGTCCGGCCGGCACGATGATGGAGTCTTACCTCGACTTCCCGCAGTGTTGGAACGGCCGTGACCTGGACTCGCCCGACCACAAGAGCCACATGGCGTACCCGGTCAACCAGGCCTGCCCGTCCACCCACCCGGTGCACGTGCCCAAGCTGCGCCAGGTCCTGCGTTATCCGGTGAACGGCAACCCGGCCAACTTCCGGCTGGCGTCCGGGCCCGGTTACACGATGCACGGCGACTTCTTCAACGTCTGGCCGGCCGCGGAGATGATGCGGCGGGTCGTGAACTGCATCCGTCCGGTCATCAAGTGCGGACATGACGGAACCTACTGAACGTGATCCACTAGGTAGGGGATGACACCGACGGCGGGACCCGGCGAGCCGGGTCCCGCCCCGGTCCGTCGCCGACCGCCGGCACCAGGGAGGACGAGATGACTTCGACCGTACGCGGCACGCTGCTGCTGACCCTGCTCGCCGTACTCCTCGGCGGTTGTGCCGACGGTGGCGACGGTCCGGCGGCCGGGTCCGGAGCCGGCGGGCCGACGAGCCCGACCGCGACGGTCAGCCCGTCGGGTGCGCCCGGGGCGGCCGGGGCGGCGGGGAACTTCAATCCGACCGACATCGCCTGGACCCAACTCATGATCGCGCTGGACGAGAAGACCCTCCTGCTGACCGATCTCACCCCGAAGCAGACCTCGGACAACGGCATCCGGGGCATGGCCGACCAGGTCGGCACGAACCACCGGGGCGAGCTGACCGGGCTGCGGAGCCTGTTGCAGCAGGCCAGCGTGGCGGAGAGCAACGAGCACGAGGGGCACGACATGCCCGGCATGGTGACCGCCGACGACCTGCGCGCGTTGACCGCCGCCAACGGTCCCGCGTTCGACCAGCTCTTCGTCAGCAACATGCGCGACCACCTGGAGCAGACCCTGCGGCTCGCCCGCGCGGTGGAGAAGTCCGGCAGCGAGCCGAACATTCGGGCGCTGGCCACCGAGATCGAGCGGACCCGGACCGCCCAGCTCGACCAGCTCGCCGCGATCGAGTCGCAGGGGCGCTGAGCCCGGACGCCCGCTCTCCGGGGCCGCGCGGACGTCGGGACCCACGGTACGGTCGGCGCCATGCCGAGGATCCTGGGGACCCGGACCTCAGGTAGTCGGGTTGATCGCCACCTTGAGCCAGCCGGGCTCCCGGCGGTCGAACTCCCGGTAGGCGTCGACGATGTCGCTCATCGGCTCCTCCTCGGTGACCAGTCCGGACGGGTCGACCGTGCCGTTGCCGATCATCTCGACCAGTTGCGGCAGGTAGTGGCGGTGGTTGGCGTTACCGGCCTTGATGGTCAGGTTCTTGTTCATCGCGATGCCGGTCGGGAACGACGTCATCGTCGGCGGGTACACCCCGAGGATGCCGAGCGTGCCGGCCTTGGCCAGGGCGTCGACCGCCCAACGCAGGGCCTGACCGGGTGCGTTGCCCGGCACCCAGTTGTCGTCCTGCGGGGCCGCGTACGGGGACACGTCGGCCATCTCCCGGGCGATCAGCTCCGCCTGCCGGTCTGCCTGCGCGGCGGCCGGACCCCGGGTGGGGCGCTGCGAGTCGACGCCGACCGCGTCGATGGCCCGGTCCACCCCGATGCCGCCGGTCAGCTCCTCGATTACCGACACCGGGTCCTCGGCGCTGAAGTCGATCACCTCGGCGTGCTGGCCCTTGGCGGTGGCGAGCCGGTCCGGCACCTGGTCGACCGCGATCACCCGGCCGGCGCCCTGTAGCTGCGCGGAGAGGATCGCCAGTTGCCCGACCGGTCCGCAGCCGAAGACGGCCACCGTGTCCCCGGCGGAGACGTCGGCGATCCGGGCCCCGAACCACGCGGTCGGGAAGATGTCCGACAGCAGGATCGCCTCGTCGTCGGAGACGTCGTCGGGGAGCGCGACCAGACCGTTGCTCGCGTACGGGATGCGGGCGTACTCGGCCTGGAGTCCGGCGAAGCCACCGGCGCTGTCCGGGGCGCCGTAGTACGCGGTGCCGGCGCGACGGCCACCGGGGTTCGCGTTGTCGCACTGGGCCTGATAACCGGCCCGGCAGTAGGAACAGAACCCGCAGGAGATGGTGGACGAGATCACCACCCGGTCGCCGGGTGAGAAGTTGCGGACCGCGCTGCCGACCTGGACCACCTCGCCGACGCCCTCGTGGCCGAGGATGCTGCCCTCCCGCAGGCCGGGTACGGTGCCCCGGGCAAAGTGCAGGTCGGTGCCACAGATGGCGCTTCCGGTTATCCGGACGATCGCGTCGGTCGGTTCCTCGATCCGCGGATCCGGGACCTCATCCAACCGGATATCGCCGATACCGTGCCAGACCGCTGCCCTCATCGCCGAGCCCCTTCCCCCAGGTCCCAAGCTGTCCGTGGGGCCTACCCGACCCGCCGGCCGGAAAACCGTCGAGACCACGCGCGCCGGGTGACGGCGGTGCCGGGTGCCCGGCGACGGCGTGTGCGCCGGGGTGCCCGCAGACGGCGGTGCCCCGGTCCACCGGGACCGGGGCACCATCGGATCGGGCTCGGTCGAGCTGGGCCGGGGCTCAGCCGACCTGGGTCGGGGGCGCTCAGCCGAGCTGGCTCTTGGCCTCCGAGATCAGCCGCTTGGCGCCTTCCTGGGGCGAGATCCGGCCGAAGATGACCTCGTCGTACACCCGCTGGAACTCGGCCTTCACCGCGCCACCGCCCTTGGGCTGGGCCGGCGGGGTCGGCAGGAGCTTGTCGGTCACCGAGCTCTCGAACTCGTAGACCAGCTTGTCGTTCTCGGCCAGGGTCGGCGCGAGCGCGTCGCGTACCTTGCCGTTCGCCGGCATGCCACGGGAGACCGCGAGGACCTTGCCGGCCGCCTCGTCGTTGATCAGGAAGTCGATCAGCATCGCCGCCTGCTTCGGGTGCTCACTGCGCTCGGCCACGCTGTACGCCATGGCCATCGACGCGATCATGCCGCGCTTGTCGGTGTCGCTGGGCATCGGGGCGATCGCCAGCGGGGCGCCGTACGCGGAGATCATCGGGCTGAAGCTGGAGTCGTAGTTGACCTCCGCCGTGACGCCCTTCTTGATCAGGGAGGAGTTCTGCACCGAGCCGTCCATCTGGGTGGTCAGCTCGGCCGGGGCGAGCGCGCCGGCCTTGCGGTACTCACCGGTCATGGTCCAGAACTGGGCCAGGTCGCCCTCTTCGAAGCCGAGCTTGCCGTCGTCGGTGTAGATCTTCTTGCCGCGCTGCTGCAACCAGATGTCGAACCAGTCGATGGCGAAGCCGAAGTCACCGAAGCCGGCGACCTTGCCACCATTGGCCTGGTTCAGCTTCTGGCCGGCGGCGAGCAGGTCGTTCCAGGTCCAGGTGGCGGTGGGGGCGGCCACACCGGCCTTGCTCCAGAGCGCCGGGTCGTAGATGACACCCTGGGTGTTCTGCGCGATCGGGATGGCGTACGTCGCGTCGCCGACCTTGCCCGCGGGGAGCAGCGTCGGGGTCAGGTCACCGACCTTGAGGGTGCCGTCCTTGATGTACTTCTCGAGGTCGAGCAGGGCGTTGCGGTCGGCGTACTCGCGCAGGTAGGCGCGGTCCATCTGCACCACGTCCGGGGCGTCGCCGCCGGCGATCTGGGTGGAGAGCTTCTGGAAGTACGCGTCGAAGGCGCCGAACGAGGTCTGCACCTTGATGTCCGGGTACTTGGCCTCGAACAGGTCGATGGCCTCCTCGGTCACCTTCGCCCGGGCGTCGTTGCCCCACCAGGTGAACTGGAGGGTGACGGGGCCGTCGTCGGCCGCGTCGTCACCGCCGCCGCACGCGGCCAGCGGCAGGGCGAGCAGCGCCGACACGGCGACCGCGGCGGCCCGTGCGACGCGGTGGGCCCGACGGGTTCTGAACATAGGGGTTTCTCCTTCGCTGGGGGCGCGTGGAGCAGGGGGTAAGCGCTTGCCCGGCACGGGCGGCTTGGCCATATGAAACGGTTTAACTAGACCGGACGCTAGGTCCGCTCCACCCTCTTGTCAAGGGATGGTTACCAACCCGCGTCGCCTCTGTTACCTGGGCCAGCGCACGGTCTCGACGACGCGGGTTGAATCGTTACATATTCTGTGGGTAGCCTCGCCCGCATGTCCCAGCCCACACCACCCACGGTGGCCCTGATCGGCGCGACCGGCTACGGCGCCCAGCACCGGGAGGCCATCGCCGCCCTGGAGCGGGCCGGCCGGGTCCGGCTGGTCGCCCTCTGCGACACCCGGCCACTGTCCGAAGAGGCCCCGGGGGTCGCCGTACACACCGATCACCGCGCGATGCTGGCCGCCGCCCGCCCGGACATCGTGGTGGTCAGCACCCCGCCGCACGCGCACCTGCCGATCGCCCTGGACGCGGTCGCGGCCGGCGCCGACCTGCTGCTGGAGAAACCTCCGGTGACCAGCCTCGCCGACCACGACCTGCTCAGCCGGGCCCTGTGGGACGCGGGACGGATCTGCCAGGTCGGCTTCCAGGCCCAGGGCTCGCACGCGCTGGCGGCACTGCGGGACGCGATCCGCGACGGGCGGCTCGGCGAAATCACCGGTGTCGCCGCCGCCGGCACCTGGATCCGCGACGACGCCTACTACGACCGCTCCCCCTGGGCCGGCCGGCGCTCGGTCAACGGGCAACCGGTGGTCGACGGCGCCCTGGTCAACCCGTTCGCGCACACCCTGATGCTCGGTCTCGACCTGGTCCGAGCCGCCGCACCCGGCGCGGTGCCGACCCGGTTCGCCCTGGAGCGGTACCGCACCCGGGAGATCGAGGTCGAGGACACCGCCTGCCTGCGGGTCGAGTTCTCCGCCGGGCCACCGCTGCTGATCGCGGTGACACTCAGCGCGGCCGGCTTCCGCGAGGGCGACATGCTCGTACACGGGACCAAGGGGTCGGCGGTGCTGGAGTACCCGACCGACCGGCTGCTGTTCGGCCCGGACGAGGCGGCTCTCCCCGGCGCCGCCGCCGGACTGGCGAGCGGCGACCGGACGGGGCTGCTGGCCAACCTGCTCGACCACCGGCGGGACCCGTCCGTCGCGCTGCTCGCCCCGCTCGACGCCACCCGCGACTTCACCGCGCTGGTCGAGGCGATCCTGACCGCGCCGGCTCCCACCCCGGTCGCAGCCGAACACCTGCGCCAGCACCAGGACACCGGCAGCCCGGCCTGGGTGATCGACGGCATCGACGCGGCGGTCACAACCGCCGCCACCACCATGACCACGTACGCCGACCTCGGCCTGCCCTGGACCACCACCCCGTACGCGGGCACCCTCCCCCGGGTCGGAGACCCCGACGATCTTGCAGTTGTGGTGGTACACAAATCCGCATGAGCGCCCTGATTCGGGCGCCACAACTGCAAGATCGTCGACGAGGGCGGCGGGGGCGGCGGCGTTCGTGGTTCTGTCGATACGGCAGTGCCGGCTGGATAAATGCTCTAATGTCGAGCCGAAATTCGCAAAAGCGACTTGGTGCCTGCACCATGCGCCGGCTGGCAGGGGTGGACCGGGATGACCGCGCTGGCGGGCCGCGACGAACGTGAAACCCGTTCCCGATCCGGCTTCCGGGGCGACATCCAGGGCATGCGCGCCCTGGCGGTCGTACTGGTGCTGCTGTTCCACGTCGGACTCGGCGTACCCGGCGGTTTCGTCGGGGTGGACGTCTTTTTTGTCATCTCCGGTTTCCTGATCACCGGGTTGCTCCTCGCCGAACTGGAGCGCACCGGCCGGATCTCCCTGGTCCGGTTCTACGCCCGGCGCGCCAAACGGCTGCTGCCGGCGGCGTTCCTCGTCCTGGCCGGATCCCTGCTGCTCACCTACCTTCTCCTGCCCCGTACCCGGTGGGCCGACACCGGCTGGGACGTGGTGGCCAGCGGCGCGTACGTGATGAACTGGCGGCTGGCCACCCAGGCGGTCGACTACCTGGCCGCCGCCGAGGCCCCGAGCATCCTCCAGCACTACTGGTCGCTCGCCGTGGAGGAGCAGTTCTACCTGCTCTGGCCGCTGCTGCTGATCGTGGTCGGGGTCCACGCCGCGAAGCGGTGGCCGGGGCACCTGCGCCACCGGCTGCTGCTCTGCCTCGGCCTGGTCGCGATCGCCTCGTTCGCCTGGTCGGTGTACCTCACCCGGAGCAATCCGGAGTCGGCCTTCTTCGTCACCACCACCAGGATCTGGGAACTGGCCGTCGGCGGCGGGCTGGCGATCCTGAGCCGGCAACTCGTCCGACTGCCCCGCCTCGCCGCCGCCGCTCTCGGGTGGGTCGGACTCGGCACCATCGTCCTGGCCGCCCTGCTGCTCGGCGAGACCAGCCCCTTCCCCGGCCACCTGGCCCTGCTGCCGACCCTCGGCGCGGCGGCGGTGATCGCCGCCGGGGTGGCCGGGCGGGCGGGACCGGCCCGGCTGCTCGACTTGCGGCCGATCCGGGCGGTCGGTGCGATCTCCTACTCGCTCTACCTGTGGCACTGGCCCCTGGTGGTCACCGCCGAAGCCCGCTTCGGGGAAGAACTGGGCCTGTTCGGCGGACTGGTCGTGGTGGCGCTCTCGACCGCGCTGGCGGTGCTGACCTACCGGTACGTGGAGAACCCGTTCCGGACCAGGAGAGTCTTCAGTCGCCGGCCGCTGCTGGCACTACAACTCGGCCTGGCCTGCACCACAACCGCGGTGGTCATGGGCCTGCTGTTCCAGTTCACCGTCTGGCCGCCCCCGCGGGTCGACCCCTCGGCCGCCCTGCCGCCCCAACCGAACGCCACCGCCAGCGGCACCCCGCCCACCGGCCCGCTCGGCGCCGCCGTACTCGGTGCGCAGCCGCGGCACGACCCGGCGGGCGAACCGGTGGACCACGTCGACTCGATCTTCCCGGCGCCGCTCGCCGCCCGGAAGGACCTGCCGGACGTGTACGACGACAAGTGCCTGGTGAACCAGCAGGACAACGAGGTGCTCACCTGCGTGTACGGCAACCGCGAGTCCGACTTCACGGTCGCGCTCGCGGGCGACTCGCACGCCGCCCAGTGGCTGCCCGCCCTGCAGCCGATCGCCGAGGCGAACGGGTGGCGGCTGGTCACGTACATCAAGGCGGCCTGTCCGCTGATCGGCATCACCGTTGTCCGGTCCGGTCGACCCAACTCCAGTTGCACCCAGTGGAACCGGACCGTCCGGTCCCGGCTGACCGGTGCGGAGCGACCCAGGCTCCTGCTCACCAGCAGTTCGCTCTACACCCCCGTACGCGACGGTCGGGCACTGAGCGGCGAGGCGGGCCGGAGCGTACTGGCCGACGGTTTCCGGGAGACCTGGTCCGGGCTGGCGAACGATGGGATCGCCACCGTCGTGCTGCGAGGCACTCCCCAGCCGGGTCTGGACGTGGTCGAGTGCGTGTCGGAGCACGGGGACCGGTTGACCGAGTGCGCCGTCGACCGGGACACCGCCGTGGCCGGGGTGGGACCGATCCAGGAGGAGGCGGCCGCCGGGCTGACCGGGGTGCACCTGCTCGACCTCAACGACGCGATCTGTCCGGCCGACCGGTGTGCCGCGGTCATCGGCGGGATGCTGGTCTACCGGGACACCAACCACCTGACCGCGAGCTACGCCCGGAGCCTCTCCCCCCGGCTGCGCGCCGAACTCGACCGCGTGCTGGCCTGAGCGCCTGCCGGCCCGAGCGCAACACCCGGCGCTCCCGACGCCCGGCGCTCCCGACGCCCGGCGTTCTGACCGGCGCGGATAAGCGGGGAATACCCTCCACAGTCCTCTAATATCAACTCGAAAGTGGGCATAGACGGCTTAGCTTGTCCGTCCGGCGCCGGCGCGTAGGGGGTAGGCGAGATGACTCAGCTGGCGAGCCGGACCGGGCGCGAGGCCACCGGTCGACCCGAGCGCCGAGGTGACATCGAGGGGCTGCGCGGGCTGGCAGTCGTACTGGTGCTGCTCTGTTCTGCCGGGCCGTGGGTCGTACCCGGTGGATTTGTCGGGGTGGACGTCTTCTTCGTGATCTCCGGCTTCCTGGTCACCGGCCTGCTCGCCGACGAGCTGGACCGGACCGGGAAGATAGAGCTGGTCGAGCACTACGGCCGGCGGGTACGCCGACTGCTGCCCGCCGCACTGGTCGTGCTGGTCGCCACCCTGCCGCTGGCCTACCTGCTGCTCCCGCGCTTCCGGTGGGCGGAAACCGGCTGGGACGTGGTCGCCAGCGGCCTGTGGGTGATGAACTGGCGGGCCGCCGGTGTCGGTGGTGACCAGGTCGGCGCCGACGCCTTCGCCAGCCCGACCCAGCACTTCTGGGCCCTCGCCGTCGGCGCGCAGTTCCACCTGATCTGGCCGGTGCTGCTGCTCGGCCTCGGACTCTGGGCCGCCCGTCGGGGCGGATCGACGCGCCGGTGGCTGCTGATCGGCGCCGGGGTGGTCGCCCTCCCCTCGTTCGTCTGGTCGGTCGTGTACAGCAACGGCGCACCGGCGGCGGCCTTCTTCGTCACCACCACCCGGGCCTGGGAACTGGCCCTCGGCGCCGGCCTGGCCCTGCTGAGCAAGGCACCGGTCCGGCTCACCGGGCCGGTGGCCTCGGTGCTCGGCTGGGGCGGGCTGGCCGCCATCGCACTGGCGGCGTTGCTGCTGGGCGAGGCGACACCGTACCCCGGTGCGGCGGCGCTGCTGCCCACGCTCGGTGCGGCGGCGGTGATCGCCGCCGGTGGCACCGGGCCGGGGCGGCTGCTGTCGCTGCGACCGGTACGCGCGGTCGGTGCGGTCGCCCTCCCGCTCTACCTCTGGCACTGGCCGCTGCTGGTGATGGCGAACGCCCGGTTCGGGGACCTGCACCCGGGCGGCTCCCTGGCGGTCCTGCTCGCCGCCGCCGCGCTGGCGGTGCTCACCCACCGGTACGTGGAACGTCCCCTGCGTACGCCCGGGATCTCCGCACCGTGGCAGGCCGGGCAGGCGCTGCGGATCGGTCTGCTCGGCACCACCACGGCGGTGGTCGCGGGTCTGCTCTTCCAGCTCACCGTCTGGCCACCACCGCCGCCGAACCCGGCCACCGGACTGGCGGCGCCACCGGCGAGCGCCAGCCCGACGCCCGCCCCCGCGCCGTCCGCACCGGAGGGGGCCGTGGTGCTCGGGGACGAGCCGCGCAGCAACAAGGCCGGTGAGCCGGTGGACCGGGTCGAGAAGATCGTGCCGGAGCCGGCGAAGGCAGGTGACGACCGACCCGAGGGGTACGACGACAAGTGCCTGACCCCGGCGCAGGAGAGCAAGGTGCGCTCCTGCGCGTACGGCGACCAGGAGTCCGCCTTCACCGTCGTGCTCGCCGGTGACTCGCACGCCGCCCAGTGGTTGCCCGCGTTGGAGCCGATCGCGCGGGCGAACAAGTGGAAGCTGGTGACGTACACGAAGGAGTCCTGTCCGCTGCTGGGCGCTGCGGTGGCGCGGGCGAAGCGGGCGTACCCGAGTTGCACGGAGTGGAACCGGTCGGTACGGACCAGGCTGACCGGCGACGACCAGCCCCAACTGCTCATCACCAGCAGCGCGGCGCACACCCTGTTCGCCGACGGTTACGCCCTGACCGGCGAGTACGGCCGGACCGAGCTGATCGGGAGCTTCCGGGAGACCTGGTCGGAGCTGGCCGACGCGGACCTGCCCACGATCGTGCTGCGCGGCACCCCGCAGCCGGGGCGGGACGTGCCCGAATGCGTGACCGGGCACCGGCAGCGGCTGACCGAGTGCACCGCGAAGCGGGAGACCGCGCTGGCCGGGATCGGCCCGGTGCAGGAGAAGGCGGCGTCCGGGCTGGACGGCGTACATCTGATCAACCTCAACGACGCGATCTGCCCGGCCGCCCGGTGTGCCCCGGTGATCGGCGGGATTTTGGTCTACCGGGACAACGAGCACCTGACCGCCAGCTACGCGGCCAGCCTCTCCCCCCGGCTGCGCGCCGAACTCGACCGCGCCCTGGCCTGAGCCCGGCCGCCTACCTGGCTTCCATTACCGCCCGCTGGCCCGGCTCCGCCTCACTCAAGGATCACGTTCGAACCACCGAACGTGATCTTCCCTTGCCAAGATCGGGTGCGGACTGGTATTCACGTATCTATACCTATGCACCCCCACCATTCCCTGGAGCCGACCGGACCGGTCGGCTCTTTCGCAGCGCCGTCCAAGGAGGATCCCTTGCGTCTACCGGAGCGAACAGTGTTCGGCAACAGATGGCGGGTCATGCCCGCGTTCGCCACGGCCGTCGTGATCGCGGCCACGCTTCCCGGTGCCACCGCCGCCAGCGCCGCCCCCGACCAGGCGGCACCGGCGGCCCCTGCCGCCGCGACGGACTCGTCCGTCGACGAGCACAACCACGAGGCCAGGGACAAGGACAACCGCCGGGGTACGGCGAGCCCGAGCACCACCCAGCGCTCGCGCGCCGACAGGGTCGACTCCTCCGTACGGTGGAACGCGTTCGGCACCCCGCACGCGCTCGGTCCGGTCGACGCCGGCCTGGCCACCGGTCTCGCCGCCGACCCGGAGACCGCCGCCCGGCAGTACCTGCTGGCGCAGCGGGACCTGTTCGGTCTGGACGAAGCGGCCGTGGCGAGCATGGAGAAGCTGCTCGTCCGGCAGATCGGCACCGGTGCCGTGGTCACCCTGCGGCAGCGCTTCGGTGACCTGCCCGCCGGATTCGACGGTCTGGTCAGCATCGCCGTCGACCGGGGCACCGTGGTCCACGTCAGCTCCTCGCTCACCCGCGACACCAGCGCCCCGGCACCGCTCACCGTCTCGGCCGACGAGGCGTACGCCGCCGCGCTCGCCGACGCCGGCCTGCGCGCCGACCAGGTGGCCAGCCACGACCTGCGCAAGGTCGCCGTGCCGACCCCGGTCGACGGCAACCGGGCCGCCTGGGAGGTGACGCTGATCGGCAAGGAGAGCACCGAGCCGACCGCGTTCACCACCTTCGTGGACGGTACCGACCACAGCGTCCTGGTCCGGGAGGACCTGGTCGACTACGACTCGGACAACCCCCAGTGGGCGGTCTTCCCGGCCAACCCGCCGAGCAAGACCAACCCGCGCCACGACGAGCGGGTCACCTGGTGCTTCACCTGGACCCGCGGCTGCGAGAAGACGGTCCAGGACGCGGCCAGCGGCCAGGCCTGGGACGTCGACCTGGCCACCGGTGAGCCGACGCTGACCACCCGGGGCAACTCGGCGAACAACGTCGTCTCCTGGGGTGCCGGCACCCCGGTCGTACCGGCCACGCCGAGCCCGACCCGCGACTACGACTACCCGTTCACCGACCAGTGGCGGCAGTCCAAGTGCAACCCGGAGGTGTTCACCTCGTTGCAGCGCAACGACATCGACGCCGCCACCGCGAACCTGTTCGCGATGCACAACCGGATGCACGACTGGGCGTACAAGCTCGGCTTCGACGAGGCGGCCTGGAACCTGCAGGCGGTCAACCTCACCGCCGAGGGCCTCGGCGGCGACGCCGAGCAGGGTCGCGCCCAGCAGGGCGCGCTGACCGGCAACCGGAACAACGCCAACCAGTCGACCCCGCGTGACGGGCTGCCGCCGAGCACCAACATGTACCTGTGGCAGCCGATCGCCGGTACGTCGTACCCGCCCTGCGTGGACGGTGACTACGACATGACGGTGATCGGGCACGAGTACGCCCACGCGATCACCAACCGCATGATCGGTGGACCGGACTCCGGCATCGGCGGCCACCAGGGCGGCGCGATGGGCGAGTCCTGGGGCGACCTGCTCGGTACCGAGTACCTGGTCCAGAACGGCTGGAAGCCGGCCGGGAAGACCCCGTACATCGTCGGTGGTTACGTCACCGGCAACCTGGAGAGCGGCATCCGCAACTACGACCTCAGCCGCAGCCCGCTGAACTACTCCGACGTCGGCTACGCGCTGTCCGGTCCGGCGGTGCACGCCGACGGTGAGATCTGGGGCGCCACCAACCACCGGATCCGCTCGGCCCTGGTCGGCCGGTACGGCGACGGCAACGCCCTGACCCAGGCCGCCTGCGCCGAGGGCAAACTGGCGGTCGACAGGTGCCCGGGTAACCGCCGCTGGACGCAGCTCGTCTTCGACTCGTTCCTGCTCCAGGCGGTCAGCCAGGTCAGCATGCTCGACATGCGGGACAACATGCTCGCCGCCGACGTGCTCCGCTTCGGCGGCCGCAACCAGGACATCATCTGGAACGCGTTCGCCGAGTCGGGCATGGGCCGGGACGCGGCCACGGTCAACGCCGCGGACACCGACCCGACGCCGAGCTTCGCCTCGCCGCACGCCCGCAACGCCACGGTCACGCTCCGCCCGAAGGGCGACAGCGCGTCCGCACCGATCCGGCTCTACGTCGGCGACTACGAGGCCCGCGCGGTCCCGATCGCGGACACCGACCCGGCCACCGCCCTGCCGGACACCTTCGAGATCGTGCCGGGCAAGGAGTTCTCCTTCCTGGCCGTCGCCCCCGGCTTCGGGCACTCCCGGTTCACCGAGAAGTTCAAGTCCGGTGAGCGGGAGAAGCTGGACCTGGACCTGGACCGCAACCTCGCCTCGCTGACCGCCGGCGCGGTGATCAGTGGTGACGGGGTCAACCTGGACCGGATCGCCGACGACACCGAGACGACCAACTGGGCGTCGCTGGACGGGGTCGCCGGCAAGCGGGTCACGGTCGACCTGCCCGGCGACCGGGCGCAGACCGTACGGCGGGTGAACGTGAGCGCGTACCTGCGGCCGGCGATCGCGGGTGACGTGGACACGGGCAGCCAGAACGCCCTGTCGGCGCTGCGGTCGTTCACCGTGCTCGCCTGTGACGAGCGCAGGTCGGACTGCACCGACGACGCCAGCTTCCGGAAGGTCTACACCAGCCGGTCGGACGCGTTCCCCGGTGGGGCGTTCCGGCCGTACACCCGGGAGCTGAACCTGCGGTCGTTCGAGATCCCGAAGACGACCGCGACCCACCTGCGGCTGGAGGTGACCGACAGCCAGTGCACCGGTGGTCCGCTCTACGCCGGTGAGCAGGACAACGATCCGGCCACCGCGACCGACTGCACCGCCAACAGCCCGTTCCGGACCCAGGTCCGGATCGCGGAGTTCCAGGCGTTCGAGCGGTAGTGGTCGAGTGACGGGTCCGCCTCCGGCCGCTCCCCCGGCCGAAGGCGGACCCGTACCCGGTGTGCCGCGGTCGGGGGCACGACCGGAGGAGGTCGGTGCGGCAACCGGGGGTCAGTGGTACGTCAGCGACGGCGCCAGACCGGAACGGTGGGCTCGTCGGTCTGCCAGACCGGTCGGCCGTAACCCGCACCCGGGTCCGCACCCAGGTCGATGGCGCCGTCGGCACCGGAGTCGGCGCGACGACGGCGGCGCTGGAACAGTCCTCCGCTGGAACGGCCGGCTCGTGGGGCGCCCCGGCCGATGGCCCGACCGGCGCCTCCGGTGACCGCGCTGAGGAGCCGGTGCCGGACCCGCATCAGCAGCCCGACGCCGAGGAAGAGCAGCAGCGCCCCGGTCAGGAAGCCGACCTGGACCAGTCCCAGTCCGCCGGAGTTCGCGGCGGGATCGGGGCGACCGCCGCCGGTTCCGGAGGCCACCACGGGCTCTTCCGTCGGCACCGGGATCAGCTCGTTCGGCTGCTCGTCCTCGGCCGACTCCTCCGGTGCGGCCTCGGTTGCCTCCGGTGACGGGGATGCGGTGGTGCGGGTGGCCGACGGGGTGGCCCTGGCCCGGTTGCCGGCCACCGTACGGGTGGCGGATCCGCTGGCCAGCAGCCGTGACCGGGCGTCGAACGCCTCGGCCGTCACGGTGACCCGGCCGCCGGCAGCTTCCGCGCCGAAGGCGATCCGGTAGCGCGCGGTGACCGTGCGGTCCCGGCAGAGTTCGCCGGGGTCGAACTCGTTGTCGGTCAGCCGGGCCGTGTCGCCGTCGGCCCGCACCTGTACGGGGAACGACCCGGTCTCCTCGACCCGGTCGACCCGTACCTGGTCCAGCCGGAGCCCGGCCACCCGCAGCACCAGTGACCAGCGGACCTTGCGGCACTCGCCGCGCTCGCTGGTGCCCACCACCGCCGAGATGGTCGCCGGGTCACCACCCGCGGTGAACTGACCGGGCAGGTCGAGCCGGGTGTCGAACCCCGGCGCCGCGCTGACCGGTGTGCCGGTGGCGAGCAGTCCCACCCCGGTCACCCCCGCCAGTACGACACCCAGCCGGCCGATGATCTGCCGCACCGCCACCACCGCCTCCATTCACGTACACCTATTGGTTTCGGTGATCCGATTACTCCCCGCAACGCTAGAACGGGATCAGGCAGCCGGAAAGGGGCGTAAGTCAGCACCCAGCGCCAATGAAACCCCCTACTTTCACCGACAGTGTTGAACCGGTAACCCAACCCCCGCGACACGCCGGCAGCACCGGCCCGGCACAATTCGGGTGGTGTCCGAAACCTCGGCGGCGTTCGTCCGCCTGCACGCCCGGCTGACCCCGGTCGCCTTCGTCCCGGAGGTCCTGCTGCACCAGGCCGACGAACCGATCGGTCTGTGGCAGCTCACCGAGGGTGAGTTCCGCAGCGAACAACCGCCACCGTTCTGGGCCTTCGCCTGGGCCGGCGGCCAGGCCCTCGCCCGCTACCTGCTCGACCATCCGGACGAGGTGGCCGGTCGCCGGGTGCTCGACTTCGCCTCCGGCTCCGGTCTGGTCGCCATCGCCGCCGCCCGCGCCGGCGCCCGGCACGTACGCGCGGTCGAGATCGACGAGCGGGCCGGCGCCGCGATCGAGCTGAACGCGCGGGCCAACGACGTACCGGTGGACATCACCGTCGCCGACATCCTCGACGAGGACTGGGCCGGTGACGCCGACCTCGTGCTCGCCGGGGACGTCTTCTACAGCCAGGCGATGGCCAACCGGGTGCTGCGCTTCCTGCTCCGCGCCGCCCGTGGCGGGGCGCGGGTGCTGGTCGGTGACCCGGACCGGGCGTTCCTGCCCCGCGGCCGGTTCGGCAAACTGGCCGCGTACGACGTGCCGGTCCCGCCCGCGCTGGAGAGCGTACGGGTGAAGCCCACCACGGTCTGGGAGCTTGACCCCGGTCGGCCGGGTGCCGCTGGGTAGCGTGTCGCCGTGTTGTTCCGCAGCTGGGCGGCGGGGACGGTGGACCGGCCGTGGCCGGACGTCGCCACCGTCGCCGACCACGTCGACGTCGACCACCTGGTGGTGACCCGGCACGCCCTGGTCCGCCAGGTGCTCGCCGACCCGCAGACGTACCGGCCGGACAACGCGCTGGACGCGATGAGTCCGATACCGATCGCCGCCCTGCGGGTCCTGGCCGGGTACGGGTTCCGGCTGCCCCCGACGCTGGCGAACAACAGTGGACACAGCCACCCGGCGATCCGGACGATCGTCGCCGACGCCCTGCACCCGAAGCGGGTCGCCGAGCAGCAGGAATGGCTGACCGGCGTGGTCCGTACGCGGGTGGCCCGGCTCGCCGACGAGCTGGCCGCCGGCCGACCGGTCGACCTGTACGCCGACCTCGCCGCCGACCTGCCGCTGCTGGTCCTGGCCCGGCTGGTCGACCTACCGGACGCCCGGATCGACGTCGTCAAGGAGTTCACCCGGGCGGCGCTCGAACTGTTCTGGGCCCCGGTCGACGCCGTACGCCAACAGCAGCTCGCCGCGATCGTCGGCCGCTTCCACACGGTCCTGCGGGAGTTCGCGACCACCGGATCCGGGCTCGCCGCCCGGCTGCGCGACGCCGGCCACCCCACGGACGTGGTGGTCGGCGCCCTGTTCTTCCTGCTGGTCGCCGGGCAGGAGACCACGTCGCAGTTCCTGACCCTGCTGCTGCACCGGCTCACCGGGGAGCCGGAGGTGCTGCGCGGGCTGACCGACGGCACGGTCGAGGTGGCCGACGTGGTGGAGGAGGGACTGCGACTGGAGCCCCCGATCGTCACCTGGCGTCGGGTCGCCGCCCGGGACACCACCCTCGGCGGGGTCGACGTACCGGCGGGGCGCAGCGTCGTACTCTGGCTCGCCCGTGCCGGCCGCGACCCGGCGGTGGTCGACGAGCCGGAGGAGTTCCGGCCCGGCCAGCCCGGCTCCCGCCGGCACCTCGCCTTCGGGGCCGGCGCGCACCGGTGCGTCGGCGCCCAGCTCACCCGGATGGAAGCCGCCGTGGTGGTGGCCGAAACCGCCCCGCTGCTGCGCGACGTCACCGTCCTGCGCGAGCCCTGGTGCCCCGACAACCTCTCCTTCCGCATGCCCGACGCCCTGGTCATCGCCCGTCCGGCCTAGTACCGGCGACGACCGGGCCTGACGAAGGTCAGGACCGTCTGGTGCCGTTCGGGTGCATCGCTCGACCCTGCCGGATTCCTACCGTCGACCCATCACGACGGGGAACCCAGGGAGGCTCCATGATCACCTTGACCGGGCTGACGAAACGCTTCGGCGACTCGACAGCCGTCGACCACCTGACCCTGGACATCGCGCCGGGACGGGTCACCGGCTTTCTCGGCCCGAACGGCGCCGGCAAGTCCACCACCATGCGGATGATCCTCGGCCTGGACCGGCCCACCGCCGGGACCGCGCTGGTCGGCGGTCGGCCGTACGCGAGCCTGCGACACCCGCTGCGGCACGTCGGGGCGCTGCTCGACGCGAAGGCCGTCCATCCGGGCCGGACCGCACGCGCACACCTGCTCGCGATGGCCCACAGCAACGGCATCCCGGCCCGCCGGGTCGACGAGGTCTTGGCCACGGTCGGCCTGACCGGCGTCGCCGGCAAGCGGGCCGGCACCTTCTCCCTCGGCATGGGTCAGCGCCTCGGCATCGCCGGCGCCCTGCTCGGCGATCCGGGAGTGCTGATGTTCGACGAGCCCGTCAACGGGCTCGACCCGGACGGGGTGCGCTGGATCCGCCAGCTCATGCGCTCCCTCGCCGCCGAGGGACGTACGGTCTTCGTCTCCAGCCACCTGATGAGCGAAATGCAGCTCACCGCGGACCAGCTCGTGGTGATCGGGAGGGGGCGGCTGATCGTCGACGCCCCGATCGCCGAGGTCATCGCGGGCAGCTCACGCACGGTGGTCCGGGTGCGCAGCCCACAACCGGCCGGACTCGCCGCGCTGCGCGACCGGCTCGCCGCACCGACGGTCACCGTCGAGCCGGGCGACGCCGGGGAACTGCTGATCTCCGGGGCCGATGTCGCGCTGGTCGGCGACCTGGCCCACGAACTCGGCGTACGGCTGCACGAGCTGAGCACCAGGGAGGCGTCCCTGGAACAGGCGTACCTGGAGCTGACCGCGGACAGCCTCGAATACACCGGCCCCGCCAGTGGGCCCGACCGGCAGGAGCGCGCATGAGCACCGTACCGACCCGTGGACTCGACCGGGCCGCGTCCCCATCCCCATCTTCGGCTTCGGCTTCTGCTTCTGCTTCGGGGTCGGGGTCTGCTGGTGGGGCGCCGACCGGGGGCGGGCTGGGCGGCGCGGTGGCCAGTGAGTGGACCAAACTCTGGTCGGTCCGCTCGGTCTGGTGGGCCCTGCTCGCCGGTGTCCTGCTGATGGCGGCGACCGCCGCCCAACTGGCGATCTACGTCCAGAACAGCAACACCAGCGCGGACCCGACCGATGACCGGGGCGTGGTCGCGCTCGGCCGGGTCGCGATCGACTCCGTCGAGCTGACCCAGTTCGCCGTGCTCGCGATGGCGATGCTGGTGATCACCGCCGAGTACGGTTCCGGCACCATCCGGGCCACCCTCCAGTGGACCCCGTTGCGGTGGCACGTCATCCTCGCCAAGACCGCCGTCGTCGCCGGGGTCACCTTCGTGCTGGGGGTGCTGCTCGGGGCGCTCGGTACGGCGGTCGCCGCTCCGATCCTCGGTGACTGGGGCCGGTACGAGCCCGCCGAGACCCTCGGTGACGTGTTGGGAGTCGGGGCGTACCTGTCCCTGATCTCGGTGTTCACGCTCGGTGTGGGGGCGGCACTGCGGGGTGCGGTCGCCACCCTCACCTCGGTCTTCCTGATCCTCACCGTGGTACCGGCGACGCTCGGGCTCACCAACGTGACGTTCATCCAGCGGATCGCCGACGCCATGCCCGGCACCGCCGGCCTCCACTTCCTACGCGGCGACACCGACCCCTACCCCCCACTCGTCGGCCTACTCCTGCTCACGGCCTGGGCGGTACTCGCCCTCCTGGCCGCCCACACGGCCCTCCACCACCGCGACGCCTAACCCACCCCCACCCCCACCCCCACCCCCGCCCCTACCCCTACCCCTACCCCGTTGATCATGAACTTAGCGACACGAAATCGCCGGCGGTTTCTAGGATTCAGTGCAACTGATCTTGGTTGTGCTGGAGGTGCTGGTGGCCAGGCCGGGTGTGGTGACGTTCGGGCATCGTCAGGT